>CAZTBG010000059.1:0-11300 GCA_964611805.1 uncultured Dehalococcoidales bacterium
GACATACCCTTTGCAGAAGCCAGTTCCTCAACAGAGGCATCGCGGATGCCGCGTACCGAGCCAAACTGCCGCAATAAGGCGTGCTTACGCCTCGGGCCGATACCCGGTATGGCATCGAGCGATGAGTCGAAGGTCTGCTTTCGACGGACCTTGCGGTGATAGCCCAGGGCGAAGCGGTGCGCCTCGTCGCGGAGACGCTGCAGCAACTGAAGGCCGGGGGAACTGGTGGGGAGGACTATCGGCTCTTTCCGTTGCGGAATAAAGACCTCCTCGTTCTCCTTGGCCAGGCTGGCGACGGGCACCGACCCGGCACCGACTTCCTCCATTGACGAAAGGGCGGCATTAAGCTGTCCTTTACCGCCGTCAATAAGGACGAGGTCGGGCAGGACTGCCCAGGTGTCCGCTTTTAAGGTCTCGTTGCTCTTTAGGACGCTCCGCTTGAAGCGGCGCCGGAGCACTTCTTGGAGCATGGCGTAATCGTCCGCCCCCTCGACGGTCTTGATGCGGAAGCGCCGGTAGAGGGAGGGCTTAGGCCTGCCCTGGTCGAAGACTACCATGCTGCCCACTGCCCCTTTTCCCTGAATGTTGGAGATATCGTACCCCTCGAGGCGGGAGGGGGTGTAAGGCAGGTGTAGCTCTTTTTCAATCTCTTCCAGTGCGGCTGTCAGGGCTGCCGGAGCAGCCAGCTGTTTGAGCTTCATCTGCTGGAGACCCTGCGCGGCGTTTTCGGCAACTATATTGACCAGCCGTTTTTTATTACCCCGGAGCGGCACGCGGATGCGCACCCGGCCTGCCCGCTTACCCTGAAGCCATTCCTCGATGGCTGCCTGGTCCTCCACCGGGTGCTGAAGCAGCAGCAACGGTGGTATATACGGGGCCGAGGAGTAGAACTGCTTCACGAAACTCGACATAATATGCACAGGCTCTTCAGACCGGGTGCCCTGCAGTGTAAAGCTCTCCCGGCCTATCAGCCGACCCCCCCGGACAAAGAAGACCTGGACACAGGCCTGGTTTCTATTCTGGGCAAAGGCGATAACGTCCTGCTCCTCGCTGGTGACATCGGCGATTCTTTGCCCTTCTATTATGTTGTTTATTGCCTGGACCTGGTCCCTTATGATAGCGGCCTTCTCGAATTCGAGAGCACTGGCGGCCTGCTGCATCCGGTTCTCCAGCTCCCGGATAACCACCTCCTGCTTGCCCTCGAGGAAAAGGATGACCTGCCTGATGACGTCGGCGTATTCCTCCTTGCTCACAGCACCGACACAGGGCCCGACGCACTGGTTCATGTGGTATTCGAGACAGGCCCGGGAATCGGTGCCCGTGATGGGTTTGGAGCAGGAGCGGAAGGGGAAGATTCTCTTCAGTGCTTTAAGTGTCTGGCGTACCGACCTGGCACTGGCGAAAGGCCCGAAGTAGCGTCCCCCGTCCTCTTCTAGACGGCGGGTAAAATATACCCTGGGCCAGTCTTCATTAAGTGAAACCTTGAGGTAGGGGAAGGTCTTGTCATCCTTAAGACGGACGTTGTATGGAGGGTGGTGCTGCTTTATCAGGTTCAGCTCGAGGATGAGGGCTTCCTGCTCAAGGCTGGTGACATAGAAATCAATGTCGTGGGCCTTAGCGACCATCTGCTGGAGCTTGTAGGGCAGGTTCTGTCCAGGACTGAAATACGACCGTACCCGCTGGCTGAGGTCGGTTGCCTTGCCCACGTAAAGGATATTACCTTCGATATCCTTCATCAGGTAAACACCGGGGCTGGCAGGTAGTTGCTTGAGCTGTTCGGTTATCAGGCTGCTTGTCAAATTGGCCCCCTCATACTGCCATCCCTTCAAGCTTAACCCCTTATTTCGGTTCTTGGCAAGTCGATTTGTCTGCTGATGTGATTGGTGAAACTTTGCCTCACTTTCTATTTGTTGGTGGTGGCCCCATCCCCTTTTTCCCCTTCCCCAGAGGGGAAGGGGAAAATTAATATAAGAGGGCTGCGCCCTTTAAAACACCCTTTGAACGGTGCTTGGAGTGCTTATTTACCCCAGAGGCTTCGCCTCTCTCAGACTCTCGGCTTACAGTCGCTACCTAAGCTCTTGATAGAATAGCACGGCACTCTCTAAGGTGCGAACGACCCCTGCTTGAAGTCTGCCCTCTCACCGTTTTGGGGTGTTCAAGAGGGGTGAAACCGCTTTTGGAGGGGGATTCCAAGGGGGTGTCCCCCTTGGAGGTATCCTCGTGATAATGGAGGCTCAGTTTTGATTGGCTATGCTTGTCCCAGATGCTCCGTGATTACGTGATTATTCGACATCCTCGGGAAAGAGAGAGTCGTGGGGGGCGAAGATGTACTAAGCCCCTGTTTATTCAGCGTCCTTGCTCAGGGTAGCCAGGAACTGTGCATTGTCTTTGGAACGGCGTAGGCGTTCGAGCAAACGCTCGGTGCCTTCAACGAAGTTGGTTGAGTCAGCAGAAATCATGGCTACCATGCGCCGCAGGAGCCAGACCTGCTTCAAGGTATTCTCGTCGAGGAGCAATTCCTCGCGCCGGGTACCGCTTTGCTCGATGTCTATTGCCGGGTAGATACGGCGCTGTGCCAGCCGGCGGTCAAGGTGGACCTCCATGTTGCCGGTGCCCTTGAACTCCTCGTAGATAAGGTCGTCCATCCGGCTGCCGGTGTCGACCAGGCAGGTAGCCAGTATTGTCAGGCTGCCGCCCTCCTCGGTATTTCTGGCAGCGCCAAAGAAGTGCTTGGCGGGGTACAGGGCAGCGGGGTCAATACCACCGGAGAGGGTACGGCCGCTTGAGGGCATTGCCAGGTTGTAGGAGCGGGTAAGGCGGGTAATACCGTCAAGCAAGATAAATACGTCCTGTCCGCTCTCCACCAGTCGCTTGGCGCGCTCCTGGGCCAGTTCAGCCACACGGGTATGGTTCTCCACCGGCTCGTCAAAGGTGGCGCTGATTACCTCGCCCTTGACAGAACGCTTCATGTCGGTGACCTCTTCGGGGCGTTCACCGATGAGGCACACCATGATATGAATATCGTCATAGTTGGTATTGACGGCGTTAGCAATTGACTTGAGCAGTATTGTCTTGCCTGCCTTTGGCGGGGAAACAATCAGCCCGCGCTGGCCGCGGCCGATGGGTGCTATCAGGTTAAGCAGCCTCGTGGACAGGTTATCATTGGGGACCTCAAGATTGACGAGCCTGTCGGGGAAGGTGGGGACAAGTGAGTTGAAGTATGGTCGGTTCTTGGCAAGCTCCGGGTTGATGTCGTTGACTGCCTCTATCCGTAGCAGGCTGTAGTACTTCTCGCCGGCCCGGGCTGGCCGGCCCTGCCCGGCGACCATGTCACCAACGCGCAGGCCGAAGCGCCGTATCTGGGACTGCGAGACATAGATATCAGAGGAGCTGGGCAGCAGGGAGCTCTGCCGGAGAAATCCGTATCCGTCACTCATTATCTCCAGGATGCCGCCGCAGAAGATATTACCCTGCTGCTCGGCTTCCGCCTGGAGGAGTCGCATGGTGAGGTCCTGCTTGCTGAGGTCCGAATAGTCAGAAATCTCCATCTCCTTGGCAATCTCAATCAGTTCATCTTTACTCTTGGACTCTAGCTGATTAATGTCCATTTTAGTAGTCTCCCTTGTTGTTGATGCTGCCTGTCCCTCCTCAGGGTTTTCTTGTGTTTTCATTGTCCCGAAACGCGCCGCCAATCGCTGATGAAGCGCTCGATGCCAACGTCGGTCAGCGGGTGCTGTATCATCTGCATCAATACGCTGTATGGTACCGTAGCAATATGGGCCCCCGCCTTGGCCGCTACCACGCAGTGCAGGGGGTGACGGATACTGGCGGCGATTACCCTGGTGTTAAACTCATAGTGGTTGTAGATATCGACGATTTCTTTCACCAGTTGCATCCCATCATGGCCAACGTCGTCCAGTCTGCCGACAAATGGGCTGACGTAGGCAGCTCCGGCAAGGGCGGCCAGCAGTGCCTGGTTCACCGAGAAGCAGAGAGTCATATTGATGTCTACCTTTTCTTTGCTCAGAACAGATGTTGCCTTCAGCCCGGCGGCGGTAACCGGTATTTTGATGGTTACGTTGGGTGCCCAGGATGCCTTGACACGGGCCTCCTCAATCATCGAATCAGCGTCTTCGGCCAGGACCTCGGCGGAGACAGACCCACTGACGATGGAGCAGATGGTCTTGATGACCGTTTCGTAATCAGAAGTGGCTTCCTTTGACACGAGGCTGGGGTTGGTGGTAACGCCGCTGATTATACCCAGACTGGCTGCTTCCCGTATCTCTTCAATATTGGCTGTGTCCAGAAAAATGCGCATTTGCGTTTTCACCTGAGCTTATTAACTTATCCTCTCCTGCACTGGTGTTACGGAAAATTCGCCCCCGGCAGCCGGGATATCTATTTGAGCATTACGGCGAAAGGGGTAGCGCTGGCTGAGCCCCCTCCCGTAGTATGCCTTTGGCGATACCGATGAAATCGCGAAACAGGGGGTGGGGCCGATTAGGCCGGGAACCGAACTCGGGATGGAACTGGCAACTGACCATCCAGGGGTGGTCAGCCAGCTCGCAGATTTCTACCAGCCTGTTGTCTGGTGACAGCCCGCTGAAGACCATTCCCTTTTCCTCTAAAGGGGTGCGGAACCTGTTGTTGAACTCGTAGCGGTGACGATGACGTTCCTGAATCAGGTACTGTCCGTAGGCCTTGGCGGCACGACTGTGGTCGAGCAGCTGGCAGGGGTAGTTACCGAGGCGCATCGTCCCGCCCATTTTCTCCATATCCTGGTCCGCCATCAGGTCAATAACCGGGTAAGGGGTGGTTTTATCAAACTCTGTGGAGTTTGGCCTGTCTGAGTCGAAGACATAGCGGGCAAACTCGATCACCATGACCTGCAGTCCCAGGCACAGACCGAGGTAGGGGATGTCATTATTGCGGGCGTACTTGGCAGCTTTTATCATACCCTCTATGCCCCTGATACCGAAACCACCGGGGACAATAATTCCCTGGGCGGACCGTAACGCTGTCTGGATATTGTCCTCATCCAGTTCCTCAGAATGGACCCAGGAAAGGTTGAGGTCTCTGTTATGAAACAGGGCAGCATGGTGCAATGCCTCGCGTACAGAAAAATAGGAGTCCTCTAGCTCAACATATTTGCCCACTAGGGCAATGTTCACCGGCTCATGTGGCTCCTTGAGACGATTTACCAGTTCCTGCCACTGACTCAATTCAGCTGCTTGCGCCTCAATTCCCAGCATATTAACCACCAGTTTCCCCAGCCCTTCTTCTTCCAGTATCAGCGGCACCTCGTAGATGCTGTCAACTGTGGGCAGGGGGATAACCGCTTGCCGCTCGACGTCGCAGAAGAGAGATATCTTATCTCTAATTCCTTCCGGTATCGGCAGGTCACTGCGGCAGATGATGATGTCCGGCTGGATACCGATACGGCGGAGCTCGTTAACGCTATGTTGTGTCGGCTTCGTCTTCAATTCCTTGGTAGAGTTGAGATAGGGCAGCAGGGTGACGTGGACGAAAAGCACATTATCACGCCCGACGTCTTTCCTCATCTGCCGGATGGCTTCAAGGAAAGGCTGCCCCTCGATGTCGCCAACGGTACCGCCGACCTCGATAATGACCACGTCTGCCTGGGACTGCTCCGCCAGCCGCATGAACCGCTCCTTGATGGCTCCGGTGACGTGGGGCACTACCTGAATCGTGCCACCGAGAAAATCGCCGCGCCTTTCCTTGGCGATAACGGCACTGTAAATCTGCCCCGACGTGACGTTAGAGTCGGCGGTCAGGTCAATGTCGATGAACCGCTCGTAGTTTCCTAGGTCAAGGTCGGTCTCGGCACCATCTTGGGTGACGAACACCTCACCGTGCTGATAGGGTGACATCGTTCCCGGGTCAACATTAAGATAGGGGTCAAGCTTTTGTATAGTCACGGTAACCTGACGACTCTTAAGGAGGGTACCAATAGAAGCGACAGTGATGCCCTTACCTACTGAACTAACTACACCACCAGTTACAAAGATGTACTTTGACATGCTGGGAAATAAAATGTCGGGTCAAGAAGTAACCTTACGTTAGGAATAACTGCGGGGCACGTGGAACCACAACAAGCTGTTTTGATTATAAGGGGATAAATGTGAGATTGTCAAGTTTTATGCGTGATAAGCTTTCATAATCGCTTTTTGCCGTACCACCTTTACTTGTGTGCTATCACGTATAGTCTATTTGCTAAGCCGTATGTTTCGTTCGGATATGTACTAGTGCGAGCTACGGGTGTGTTTGTCTTGGCTGGCGGGTGGTGCTAGTATATAAGGTGTGGAGCAGAAACTCAGGCAGGCCCTCTCTCAGAGGCAGAAACTTCATATTTCCGACCCTCACCGCGTGCCCTCGGCGGTGCTGATAGCCATATATCGCAAACAGGGGGAGCCCTATATCCTTTTCATCCAGAGGACTGACCGGGTGAAAGACCACAAGGGACAGATATCCTTCCCGGGTGGGGCCTACGAAGAAGAGGATGAAAGTCTGCTCCAGACGGCCCTCCGGGAGGCCGCCGAAGAAGTCGGTCTGATGGCTGAGGATGTCCAGGTGCTTGGAGAGCTCGACGATTTCCGCACAATCGGGTCTGGTTATATGATATCGCCTTTTATTGCCAGGATACCGTGCCCTTACCAGTTTAAGGTGGATGGGTGGGAGACCGAGGAGATTATTGAGGTCCCTATCTCAGTACTCCTCGACAAGAGCAATGTTCGGCGGAGCAAGGATTTCCTTGAAGGCGAGGAGATTGACCAGTACTACTATCACTATCAGGATAAGGTAATCTGGGGGGCTACCGCCCGCATACTCAAGCAACTCCTCGATATTTTAGCCGACATTCTTAGCGATGAGGGGCCATAGGTACCGGCCCCTGGTCTATGGCTCTGGCTCCCAGAATGACGTTACATCTGCCGTGCCTGATGACATGACATATTGTGCTCGCTAGAATATTATTGTTATAATAGAGGCTACTTTGTGGAAGTAGAGACTACTCAGGTTCATCGCATGGGGACAAACCGTAGTCATGGAAGAAGAGGTCAAGTGGCGTTGGTCTAAGAAGGAACTGGGGCTGGGTGCCCTGGCTATCATGGCTACTGCTGGTCTCTGTGCTGCCGCTGTTTATTACAAAGATGAGCTGATTAACAGCGAATACATGGCCAGGTTTGGACTGCTGGGTGTGCTGGTTGTCTCCTTTATTGCTGGCAGTACCTTCAGCGTCACTGCTATTCCAGTCCCATATTGGCTTCTGGTATTCACCTTACCAGGTCTTATTGTTGATGACTACGGTATACTCTCGCCGGTATGGGTCGGCTTGCTCGCGGGCGTGGGTGCCACCACAGGGCAGTTTATTACTTACATGATTGGCTATGGAGGTCGGACTTTTTCTGAGAGGTTGACCAGCAAATTCAGCAGTCGTTTTTATGACCGGGGAATAATATTCGCGGAGCGGCACGGCTCGCTGGCTGTTTTTATGATGTCGCTAGTACCCAATCCCATTCATCTCCCGATGACGATTGCCATCGCTGCCCTCCGTTATCCTCCTCATAAATTTGTAATTTTTTCTTTCCTGGGTACAGGCCTCAAGAGTCTGATAATTGCCTTCTGTGGCTATTATGGACTGAATTCGCTGTTCTCCTGGGTGGGAGCGTGAAGGTGGAGGAGGTAAGGTAGTGCAGGTAGCCCTGTATGTGGTTTTAGCAGTACTGGCAGCCATAGGAATCTGGCAGCTTATTGTGTGGATGATTGAGATTCGGGACAAGAACCAGAAATACCGGGCGGCTCATGAATATGCCCGGGAGAGGGCCAAGCCACTGTTGGTGGTTCCTAGCCCGTGGGGTGTGAAGCCAGCCCGTCGCTGGCTCAACAAGCCGGCTCATGGTGACGGTGATGTTTGCCTTGACATTGACCGTCGTGCGGTTTATGGTCATCCGTGTGCGGTGGTTGGTAATGTTACCCATATCCCTTTCTCAGATAATACCTTCGGGGCGGCTTTTGTCAGCCACCTCCTGGAGCATATGCCGACCACTGGGGATGCCGTGCAGGCACTAGATGAGCTCAACCGGGTGGCCGAAACAGTTTTTGTTGTATATCCGTACCGGCAGTCTATCGCTGCTTGGATAATACCTGAACACCACCTCTGGGTATGGCAGAAGGGGGACAAGATGTACCTCAAGCAGAGGGGCGTGTCAGGTGGTCAAGAGGTATATCATCGTTGAAAGGGCAGTTGGATATGGCCAGTGATGAAGCCGCTTTGCAGGGAGAAATTGACCACCTCGCCTTGGAGTATCTGGCGAGCGATGATAGAAGGCGTACCCAGTTCGTTAGCTGGCTCCAAAATACTCTCAGCCAGGCTCGGGGTAAAGAGTTCCTCCTGATTCATAACCCCGGGGGCTGGGGGAACGCGGTTCTTAAGGACTGTCTGGACTGGGAGAGAAGCATAGTCACTGGTGTTACCAGCACTATGGATGAACTGAAGCGGACCTGGGCCTTGGTCCAGTACTTCCGCAGCGGCAACAGCTTCTGGCGACATATGCGGGATGTCAGAAAGGAAACGCTCTTCTTTTTTAAGGGAGAGTCCTTGCAGGCGAGGATACTGGCAGCCGCATTGGGGTTTCTCACCGGCCATCTCCGTGACTTGAAGGTAATATTGATTGGGGCTAGTCAGGGGGCTGCATTCAGCAATGCTGTAATGCGGGAGCTGGATGATTTCCCACAGGTCTACAGCATCGAGTTGGGTATATTTTTCCCGCACATGAAACGTAGGGTAATTACGGAGAGAACGCTGGCGATTGATAGCAACGGATTAATGTCCGACCCCATGTGTAACAGGGACCTGTGGAAGGGATTCAAAGCGTATGTCACGGCTCCATACCGGTGGGCTGAGTCTCGGCTGCGAGGGAGACCGGAGAAATTTACTTACTGTATCAATGCGCCAGGGCATGACTATAGCTGGGAGTATCCCGAGGTTCGGCAGCGAATAGTCGATTTCCTGGAGGCAAACTTTGGTGGTAGCCGGGGATAAGCTAGGGGAGGTTTACAATGAGGCAAGAACGATTTACAGAACAGGCGTGGGAGGCAATAACTGCCTCGCAACAGCTTGTAGCGCAGTTTCGCCACAATCAGTGGGATGTAGAGCATATTTTCCTGGTCCTGCTACGGCAGGAGAAAGGCTTGGTCAGGGATATTCTTCAAGAGCTGGGTGTTGACGCTGCTGCCGTGGAGCGGCAGGTTACAGCAGTCCTTGAGGGAATGCCCAAGGTGACCTACCAGGTATCCCAGATATACGCGACACCACGCATCGGTGCTCTCTTTGCCAATGCTGATGCTGAGTCAAGAAGACTTCAGGACGAGTTTATCGGAACGGAACACCTGCTGATTGCTATGGCCAGTGAAGATAAGGGGGAAACGGCCACCATCCTCCGCAGTTTTGGGATTGACCGGGAGAAGGTCTATTCTGCCTTGCAGAAGCTACGGGGTGGGCATCGTGTCACCGATGCCCGTGCGGAGAGCAAGTACCGTTCTCTGGAAAAGTATGGCCGTGACCTCACCGAACTGGCCCGGCAGGGCAAGCTCGACCCGGTTATTGGCCGGGAAGACGAGATAAAGCGGGTTATGCAGGTGCTCTCCCGGCGTACCAAGAATAACCCGGTGGTCATTGGTGAAGCCGGTGTGGGTAAGACTGCTATCGCCGAGGGATTGGCCCAGAAGATTGCCGCTGATGACGTGCCGGATTCTCTAAAGGGGCACAGGGTGGTAGCTCTGGACATGGGAGCGATGGTGGCCGGTACCAAGTTCCGGGGTGAGTTTGAGGAAAGACTCAAGGCCGTGATGGATGAGGTCCGGCAGGGACAGGGTGAGATTATACTGTTTATTGATGAGATTCATACCGTGGTCGGCGCTGGTGCTGCCGAGGGAGCAATTGATGCCAGCAACATGCTGAAGCCGGCACTGGCCCACGGAGAATTGCAGTGTATCGGCGCTACCACCCTGGATGAATACCGGAAATTCATTGAGAAAGACAAAGCGCTGGAGCGGCGTTTGCAGCCTGTTTTCCTCGGGGAGCCGAGTGTTGAGGCGACCATCGAAATGCTCCGGGGGCTGCGTCCGAGATATGAAGCCCACCATAAGGTCAAGATAACCGATGAAGCACTTGAAGCGGCTGCCCGACTCAGCGAACGGTATGTCTCTGACAGGTTTTTACCGGATAAGGCGATTGACCTTATCGATGAGGCTGCCAGCAAGCTGCGCATTGATACGGAGAGTGCTCCGCCTGAGGTCAAGTCTTTAGAGCAACGGGTGCATCAGCTAACCAATGAGGAGGAAGCTGCCTCCCAGCGGCAGGACTATGAGGGTGCTGCCCAGTTGAAAGCGGAGCGATTACGCCTTGAGGATGAGTATAACAAGGCAAAAAATGACTGGCTCCAGCAGGAAAAAATCAGCGGGGAGGTAACTGCTGATGCCATTGCCGAGCTTATCTCTAAGTGGACCGGGATACCTGTTTCGCAGATGCTGGAGGGCGAGGCGGAGAAACTTCTCCACATGGAGGAGCGCATCCATGAACGATTGGTCAACCAGGAGGAAGCCGTTACCGCTATTTCTGAGGCGATACGGAGGAGCCGGGCAGGCCTGAAAAACCCAAGACGACCAATCGGCAGTTTCGTATTCCTCGGCCCGACCGGCGTCGGTAAGACTGAACTGGCGCGTGCTTTAGCCCAGTTCATGTTTGACGACGAGAACGCCATGGTACGTCTGGATATGTCGGAATACCAGGAGAGGCATACGGTATCACGCCTCATCGGAGCGCCGCCGGGCTATGTCGGCTATGAGGAGGGAGGTCAACTCACCGAGGCAGTCAGGCGTCGTCCCTATCGGGTAATCCTCCTCGATGAAATCGAGAAAGCGCACCCGGAGGTATTCAATACCCTGCTCCAGCTCCTTGATGATGGTCGGCTGACTGATGGTCACGGGCGGACAGTGGACTTCAGGAACACCGTGGTTATCATGACCAGTAATGCCGGGGTCGAGCTCATCAGGCGTGAGGGTGCCATTGGCTTCACCAGCCGGAAGGGTGGTACCGCTTCTCAGAAGAAGAGCTACGAGGACATGAAAGAGAAGGTGCTGGCTGAGGTCAGAAAGACCTTCCGCCCTGAGTTTCTCAACCGACTGGATGAGATTATTGTCTTCCATGAGCTAACCGAGGAGCAATTGCGACAGATTGTTGAGCTGATGGTCAAGGACCTGCAGCACCGTCTGGTCGAACG
>CAZTBG010000060.1:0-11118 GCA_964611805.1 uncultured Dehalococcoidales bacterium
TAGCGCATACCGGATTCGAACCGGTGATCTCCTCCTTGAGAGGGAGGTGTCCTAACCGCTAGACGAATGCGCCACAGATATTCTATTTTAAAATTATAGTGGCTGGGGAACCAGGATTCGAACCTGGCCTACATGATCCAGAGTCATGTGTCCTACCGCTAGACGATTCCCCAGCATTCCCAGACATTATAACATAGGGTTATGTCATGAGCAATAATCTGCACTCGTTCATATGATTATTGACACCCTGGCATTCTGTTATTCACCTAATATACCCTGTTTAGTAGTGGTGGCCCCATTCCCTATGTCCCCTTCAGGGTGAACCCTTCCCCAGATGGGGAAGGGGAATTTTTAAATTTAGAGGGCTACGCCCTCTAAAACTCCCCTTTAACAGTGTCTAGAATGCTTATTTACCACAAGCACTTCGCCTCTCTTAGACTCTCCACTTGTAGTCACCACCCAGGCTCTTGATTGAATAGCGCGGCACCCTCTAAGGTGCGAACAACCCCTGCCGGGGAACTATCCCCACACCGTTTTGGGGTGTTTAAGAGGGGTTTCACCCCTCTTAACGGGGGATTCCAAGGGGGTGTCCCCCTTGGTTTTCATGATTCGCAGGAGAAGGGAGCAGCCATCAGCCCAGAACCATTTGACATGTTACCCCCGACTTATTAAGCTGGACATATCCAGCGGATATCGTGAAAGGAAACAATATCGTGAACGAACTGGCGACTGTTCAGAAAGCGCTGGGCATACATTTCAATGACCCGTCATTGCTGAAGGAGGCACTGGTTCATGGCTCCTTTTCAAATGAGAACCCCAGCCTGGCCCCTATCCCCAATGAGCGGCTGGAGTTCCTCGGTGATGCCGTTCTCGACCTAGTAGTGGCCACCAGGCTCTATCTCGATTTTCCCCAGTCCAGCGAAGGCAAGATGACCAGGCTGCGGGCGGTGCTGGTGCGGAGGGATACGCTGGCAAGGGTAGCTAAGAACATCAACCTGGGTGACTACCTTTACTTGGGCAAAGGGGAAGACACAAGCGGCGGCCGAGGCAAACCAGCCAACCTGGCAGGAGCATTGGAAGCTGTAATTGGTGCCGTCTACCTTGACCAGGGACTGGCAGCAGCCACAGACTTCATTCAGAGATTGCTTGATGCCGAACTGGT
This sequence comes from uncultured Dehalococcoidales bacterium, assembly GCA_964611805.1. Taxonomy (GTDB): domain Bacteria; phylum Chloroflexota; class Dehalococcoidia; order Dehalococcoidales; family Fen-1064; genus W589. The sequence goes on from CAZTBG010000060.1 coordinate 1,163, forward strand.
AGAGGCAGTCGCCCGGCGCACCGATACCAACTACAAATCAGAACTCCAGGAGCTTCTCCAGGCCCGGCAGCAGCAGAGACCCACCTATCATCTCATCGAGGCCACCGGACCGGACCATGACAGGATGTTCACCGTAGAGGTAAGGCTGGGTGATACCGTGCTGGGCAGGGGCTCCGGCAAGAGCAAGAAGGCCGCCGAAACAGTGGCCGCCCAGGCAATACTGCAACGACTTCAGGATGACTTTACACGCTAGCGCTACTTTGTTAAACTTCGATTGCAACCGCCAGTCCACCTGTAATAATGGAGGAGCATCATGGGTAGACGCGATTACCGCCACCGGGAACCAAAGAAATCAAAGAAGGACGCCAAGAAGACGCTGTCAGTCTTGAACACACCGCCACCAATGCCCGTGGAAGTAATCAGGAAGAGGAAGGAAAGGAAAGAGCCGGAGGTAGAGGAGGAAGAGTAGCTCAGGTGGCAATCTACCAGCGGATGCATCTAACTGGGGAACTGAGAACCCGGGCAGAGAAGGCCCGGGCGATGCTGGAAGCCTGCTGTCTGTGTCCTCGTTGCTGCGGAGTCAACCGGCTGGCTGGTGAAAGCGGCAAGTGCCATGTCAGCAGGCGGGTAATCGTTTCCAGTTACGGACCACACTTCGGGGAAGAGTCTCCCCTGGTAGGTAGACATGGCTCCGGGACAATATTCTTCACTTACTGCAACCTCCATTGCGTCTTCTGCCAGAACTATACGATAAGCCAGCTGGGTGAGGGAAGCCCTGTCAGCAACGATACACTAGCCAGGATAATGCTCTCCTTACAGGAAAGAGGCTGCCACAACATCAACCTGGTATCCCCCACCCATGTAGTCCCCTACATCCTGGATGCCCTCGACCTCGCTGCCAGTCAGGGACTCAACCTGCCCCTGGTATACAACACCGGCGGCTATGATTCTCAGGAGACCCTGAAGCTACTGGATGGCATTATAGACATCTATATGCCAGACATGAAGTACTCTGATAACCGTAACGGTGAGCAGCTATCTGGCGTGAAGGACTACCCGGAGGTGAACCAGGCAGCTGTTAAGGAGATGTATCGTCAGGTGGGCGACCTCCAGATAGACGAGCAGGGCATCGCTCAACGGGGGCTGCTTGTCCGCCGTCACCTGGTACTGCCCAACGGGCTGGCTGGCACGGAGAAGGTGATACGTTTCCTCTCCCGGGAGGTCTCGCCAAATACCTACCTCAACATCATGGCACAGTACCGACCACAATATAAGGCCTATGATGTGCCGTCGATTTCCCGGCCGGTGAACGCACGGGAGTTCCGAGAAGCAATTAACCTCGCCCGACAATATGGTATCAGCCGTCTGGACAAAGATTATGCCCCGCTCCCCCTTATCTCATCATGAGCAGAACAATGAATGACCCCGCTGCAGTCCATGCAATCGTGTACGGCCGTGTCCAGGGAGTCTATTTTCGCGCCTTTGCTGCGAGAAGGGCCACCGAGTTTGGCCTGACCGGCTACGCCCGAAACCTGGCGGACGGAACTGTCGAGGTATGGGCCGAAGGAGAGAGGGAGCAGTTGAAAAGACTGATTGGACACCTTGAAAGCGGGCCACCGGCAGCCAGGGTGCAAAAGGTGGTGACCGAGTGGTCAGAGTACACCGGAGAATATAAGGGATTCAACGTAAAATACTATTCTAGATAGGATACCTTTAATCTATCTGTTTGAATGGCGAGATAGCCTTCCGCTGCTGGCATAACCGTAACGAGCTAGGGCTCGACTGGTCTTATTCCGTAATACCTGTCATTCTTGAGGAGACGGGAAAGTATCTCAACCGAGGTACGGTAGGTATCGACACCACGCCGCTCGCTTAGTTGCCTTCCCAGCTCAATCAGGTCAAGGGGCTGATTACCATTAGCCAGGAAAAGGCGAAAGACACTCTCCATGATTGGCAACTCGCCACTGATAAAGGAAGGTTCGTTGGAGCAGCAGTCTCTAATAGTCGCTAGAAGGTCACCCAGTGAGTTCAGCTTTCCTTCAGAATCCAGGCGCTTGCGACACTTTTCACACAGACTACCTCTTACCAGAGCAATCAGCGAGCGATTATTTGCCTCAAACCAGTCTATATCAATGGACCAGCACGGCTCTTCTTGCTCAGCACTTACTTCTTCAGCATCCTCTTCTGTATACACAGCTCTCATAACTCCCACTCATGAAGTCCTATATGTCAAAGCCAACCTCGGCCATTTTTATCAGGTCAAGGTAGTCCGTCCTCAGCCCCAGTATTTCTGAAGCCTCGCGATCCACCTGATAAGGGTCACCAATAAACACCTTCCCGCACTCTTCCACCTCGTCGGGGGAGCCGTCAGAGCTGATGAGCTTCTCTCTGGCTTCTATAATCCCCAGGTCAAAAGGCAGGGTGAAATAGAGGTCCGTGACCACCCGGTCCATCCCCAGTTCCCGAAAAGCTTCCCAGCCTCCAGGGGTATCGCCACCGTACTTTTGACCTGGCAGTAACGATAGCAGGTTCCATATGCTGAGGTTCCCTTGCCCATTTATTACCTTCAACGGGGCCACGCTAATCAGGTAGTCGCTGGACAGGATAACATTCGGTACCCAGAACGTGGGCACTGCCAGCGGCTTGGGTAGAGGGTTGTCAACCTCCACCCAGATACAGTCTTTAACATCCAGCATCAGTACCCGCGGGAAGTTGTAGCCCAGAGCCTGATATATGGGATAGACCGGCGCCCCACCGGGAGCACCCTCCAGTAGCACTATATCGGCATCAGTCACCCGCCTGATACCATCAATGATGACCGACAGAATATCACGGCTGGTGCTGACCGGATACGGCACCGGATAACATGCACTGGGCTTAATCAAAACACGCCTAGCCCGCGACACTGCCGGCGGTGCCTTAAAGACAAAATCTGAGGCCTCCAGTATCAAGCCCTACCTCCCAACGTAAACACAGGAAACATTCACTAGCACATCGATTTGAGAACAACAATCTCAGTTTCAGCGGGAAGCGCTCCAGCCTTAAACTCAGCCTCGCTGGAATCAAGCTTACGCACGTTTCCCTTACCCGCAAGAAAATCATCGACCCCAGATATCGGGAATTCACACTTTTCATTCTTATAATGCATCGGGATAATAACCCTGGGGCTGAGCCGGTCGCAGACCTCTGAAGCTACCTTGGCATCGATAGTGAAGAACCCACCAACCGGTATGAGCAATACATCTACCTTCCCGATGTTGGCCACCTGCTGGTCGCTCAGCGGATGGCCAAGGTCACCGAGGTGGCAGACCCTGACTCCGTCAATATCCATGCAGAAGATAGTGTTGTTACCCCGCTCGCTTCCGCCACTGGCATCGTGGTAGGTAGGCACCCCCTCAAACTTTATACCCTTTGCCTCTCCCGGCTCCTTGATAACCTGAGGATTGCCCCCCACCGAGGCGACGTTATTGTGGTCAAAGTGGTCATGGCTTACGGTGACAACATCCGCAGCTTCCTTTATTTCGTCGTATCGCAGACCACCACCACAGATATAGGGGTCGGTGATGATGCGTGTCCCGCTGTCCGATGTAATCAGAAAAGACGCGTGCCCCAACCATTTGATTTTCATCCTTCTGAGCCTCCTTCTGCAGAACTTTATTTCCCGGCAAGAGAAACGACAAGGTTGACCAGTGTGCGCACCGGCACCCCGGTAGCCCCCTTGACTTCATATTTCCGTGTTTTACCAATCATATTAGTGCCGGCGATATCAAGGTGCACCCAGGGAGTATCACCAGCAAATTCTCCGACAAACAGCGCCGCAGTAATGGCCCCGGCATCACGGCCGCCGGTATTTTTAATATCGGCAACCGAACTCTTGTTCTGTTCCTTATACTCATCATATATGGGCAACTGCCACATCTTCTCCCCAGCCTCAGCCCCGGCGGTAATTACCTGGTCGACCAGTTCCTGGTTATTACCGAAGACACCGGTGGTAACGGTTCCAAGGGCAACCACGCAGGCACCAGTCAGGGTAGCAACATCCACAATACGTTTGGTGCCATGCTTCCGGGCATACCCCAGAGCATCGGCCAGAATAAGACGCCCTTCGGCATCAGTAGAGATAATCTCGATAGTCTTACCTTCCATCGAGGTCAGGATATCAGCCGGTTTAAGGGCATTACCACCGGGCAAATTTTCGGTCGCAGGTATGAGTGCCATGACATTAGTGGCCGGTTTAAGCTGGCCGATAGCCGCCATGGCTGCGATAACAGCGGCACCGCCACACATATCGCCTTTCATATCACCCATATTTGCCGATGGCTTCAGCGAGATTCCGCCGGAGTCAAACGTAATTGCTTTACCGACGAGGGCTATGTCAATTTCCTCTGAATTGCGACCCCTGTAGCGGAGAATAATGAACTTGGGCGGCTGATGGCTTCCCCGGGCTACCCCGAGGAGTGCACCCATCCCCAGTTCCTCCATCTGCTCCTTCTCCAAAATCTCAACCGCAAGCCCGTAATCCCCGGCCACCTTAGAGGCTTCCCGGGCCATGTCGGTCGGCGTCATATAATTAGAGGGTTCATTACCCATGTCACGCGCCAGTATGGTTGCCCTGGCCAGAACCTCCCCCTTGCGATAGCCCTGCTCCAGCGCCGCTACATTGGACTGGTCAGCTTCAACTATGGTGAAACGCTCAATCTCACCATGTTCCGGCTCCTTTGTGATATGACGGCGAAAGGTATAGAGACCAAGCAGGGCACCCTCCACAATCGCCTGCGCAGCCGCCTCATAGGTTATTCCATTAACCCCAGCCCCCTGGGCAACCGTAGCAATACTCTTCACGTTCTTGCCACGCAGCATCCGGCATGTTCCGGCGACGATGCCCCCGACCTTGTCCTGCGTCAGCTCCGACTCCTTACCCAGGCCAGCAACCACCACTCTGGCAGCCGGAAGCTTGCCGAGACTATGGATGAGGGTGTTCTCACCGAGTTTACCCTTGAGCTCACCCTGAGTTATCAGACGAGAGATACCACCGTCCAGGGCAGCATCAATCACGGCCAGGTTACCACTCAGGTCTTCCGTACCCTCAAACAGGTTAACAATTATAGCATCAGCCTCAAAGCGGCTGATGTCTCCGGCAATGACAGTAATCTCCAACTTAATCTCCTCTTAGCTCCTTGCTTCAGCCACCCAGCCGATGTCCAGCTCCTGTAGCTTGGCCGGGGTCGGTCTGCCCTCGCTGTCCCAGCCTGCCATGCCATAGTAGGTCTCCACAGCCTGAGCCAGTTCCGCCTCTTTAATGGCGGCGCCTTCGAGGGGACCGGAATCGAAGGGGGTAAGGAAACGCTTCGGCAGGAAGTCGTCTGCCGTGGTAGTGCCTTCTCTGACGTTAAAGGCCCTGGCCATATTGATAACCCGCTCACCGACCTTCATCATTTCCCACAGATTGGTGTTCCAGCCGGTGATGCCGGTAACCAGTTCGACCATCTTGTCGGAGGTCATCGGAACGAACTGGCAGAATACCAGGCAGTTCAAGGTATGCTGCCAGAGGCTGCCGTAAAGCTGCAGACGTACCTTCCTCGGGCTCAATTCTTGAGCAGGGATTGTCTCCAAGATACCCATAGCACTTGGGTTACGGCCGATGCGCCTTTCGTAACCAGTGTCATACATGTTGTGGCAGTGGTCGGCACCGGTGGGTGAGATGGTATAACCCAGACCCAGCCCGTGTCTATTACGTGGGTCATGCATCGGTACTTCCTGCCCCTTGACTTGATTGGCGAATTCCTCGGCACCTTTTCCGATTGCCCTGGCTGCTCTGGCACTGCCTTCTGCCAGCATCTTACCAAAACCCTCGCGGTGGGCAATCTGCTCGACTAATTCAAGCATAGCGTCGGCGTTCCCGAAGTTAAGCTTCAGGCCGCCGGTATCTTTCTCCGTGAGGATACCCCTCTCAAAGCACTCCATAGCGAAGGCAATGGTTACTCCCGTGGATATCGTATCCATTCCATAGGCACTACACTGCTGATTGCCGCGGGCAACGGCCTCAAGATTGTCAATGCCGCAGCTCGAGCCCAACGCTCCCAGGGTCTCGTACTCCGGCCCGCCATATGCAGGGTCGACCTTATAGATACCATCTACCGCTACATGCGGTTTGCAGCGAACCGTGCAGGCGTAGCAACTGCCGCGCCTTACCAGAATGGTTTCATTTATAGTTGCCGCCGACAGCTTCTCCGCACCTTCAAAGGTACCCTGCTGGAAGTTCCGCGTCGGCAGAGTACCAATCATGTTGAAGCCCGCCACTCCTCCAGCCGTACCGTTCTGGCTCATACCAACGGCACCACGGTTGGTCTTGATTTCATCCCGCAGCCACCTAGCCAGGGCACTCACAGCTTTCTCATCGGCCAGCGGCACCTTACCGTGTCCCCGGACAGCGATTGCCCTGAGGTTCTTGGAACCCATCACCGCTCCCATGCCAGTACGGCCAGCCGCATGGTTGATATCATTGAGTATGCAGGCATAACGGACCTGGTTTTCCCCGGCCGGTCCTATCTGGGCAACCCGAATAGCGGTACTACCCAGCTCCTTCTGGATAAGCTTCTGCACTTCCAGGGTGGTCTTTCCCCAGAGGTGACGGGCATCTTTTATCTCCGCCTTTTCGTCCTCAATCCAGAGGTACACCGGGTTCTCAGCCTTGCCCTCGACGATGACGGCATCATAACCAGCGTGGCGGAGCTCGGCTCCCCAGAAACCACCGACTTCGGCCTGGCCAAAGCCACCGTTGAGCGGTGACTTAGCACCAACGCTATTCCGGCCAGCGCCAGATATCGGTACCCCGGTCACCGGTCCAGCGGCAAAAATGAGCTTGTTGCCAGGACCGAGCGGGTCCGCTCCTGGGTCTACTTCCCGGAGCAAGAAATAGCCAATGAATCCGCTTCCGCCAAAGTAGCGGCGGTAGAATTCATCTTCCGGTCCATCCACCGTAATCTTGTTACTTGATAAATCAACCCGCAGTATCTTCCCACCGTATCCGTAGTCCATGACCTTTTGTCTCCTTTCAGCTTACTCTGAACCCCAGACAAAGCGCCTGAAACCTGACACGCCTCACCCGCGCTTGACTTCTCTCGCAATTTTCTCAATGACTGGACTGATATCCTGTGAAGTATCGATAACGTAGTGATTGCGCTGGATTTTATCTACCGATGACAGCATCCGACGATACACTGACCAGCCAGCATCCGATTTATTCTCCGAATCTCCCACCCGGCTGTCCAGCCGCTGACGTACTACCTCGGGTGGGGCCTCGACACGCACCAGCACCAGCCTGACATCGAGGCGGTCAACAATGGCATACAGGCGCTCACGAAACCGCTCAGATAGATTGGTCGCATCCAGTATTAGCGGAATCCCTTTCTTCAGCAACTCCCTGAGCAAAAGGTGAATGGTTCGGAAGAGCTGGGAGCTCTCTTGGGAGCTATAGTCTGGTGGTGAGAAGAGTACCTTACGCAGGGCATCACTTTCGAGAACGAGGAACGGTACCTTCTCCGCCAGCTGCTTACTGAAATAGGACTTCCCTGTGCCCGGCAGTCCACTGATAACGACTAGAACTGGCTTTGCCACCGGCTCAGGGAGTTCGCCCAGACTCTCAACTAACCGTTGGACATCCGAGACCACTTGGGTGTTTTCCACACTATATTATAGTAATTTTTACACCATATTACTAGATGGTAAGGGGAAAAAGCCTGACATCTCTTCGAAAAAGAGAATAACTCTTACTACCTAGCCTTCGGGGTAGAAGGCTAACCCTAATGTCCCGGTACCACAGGTATATCCCATCAGGGGACTAAACTCGGTCACCCACAGTTCAACTGTGTTGAACTGTGCCGATACCCTTTCTCTGAGTATCTCCGCTTGCTCCTGAGCATAGACATGCATCACGGCAACATGCACCGGCCTGGCACCTATCTTTTCCTTTACCCTCTCAAGCAATCTCTCCAGCCCGCGCTCCCGGTTTCTCACCGCCCCGATAAAGCTGGGCTTGCCTGAGGAGAAGGTAAATAGCGGCTTGATGCGCAGCATTGAACCGGCAATAGCCGCCACCTTTGGTATGCGTCCCGAACGATAGGCATAGCGAATAGTATCGATATAGGCCACAAGGTCAACCTTATCTCGCATCTCCTCGGCAGCCCTGAGCACCTCGTCCAGGTCCTTCCCCTCTGCGGCAGCCCGGGCCGCCGCCAGGGCGATAAAACCCTCGGCTGCCGCCGCTGTCCGCGAGTCCAACACCCGTATCGATACGCCGGGAAGCTCAGCTTTGACCCCTTCAGCAGTGTTCTGGAAAACGTTATAAATGACGCTGAGTTTGGCTGACAGGGTGACACACAAAATACTATCAGCGTGCTGGCTGGTCTGATGATAGGCCTCTAAGCAGTCCCCAGGTGATGCTGATGATGTCTTGAAAGCCGCAGGGTCACGGAGAAATAACTCGTAGGCCTCGGATGGAGTTATGTCCACGCCATCCTTAAATATCCTGCCGTCAGCATAAAAATTTACCGGGATAACGCCAATGTGATACTGCTCAACCAAGTCCTTGGTGAGACAAGCAATACTATCGGTAATAACAGCCACCTTTTGCAGAGCACACCTCTTTGGAACGTCAAAACTCTAGGTAATCGCAGGACGGTGGCCTTGTCTCATCCAGCGGTCAAGGAGGGCCGGACCCGACAGGGAAGCAAGCATCAGGAAAATCAAGGCCAGCACGACAGGAAAGTTTAGGCTACCGGCCGAAGCAACTATTATCAGGGTCAGTGCTTCAGACACAGCCAGCACCACTAAACGGAGATGGCGCTGCCTTATCCGGAGAAACATGGCGACTGTTAACGCCAGAACCAGAAAACTCAGTCCAATCCATGGCGTAAACTCATTTAGCTGTTTCAGGTCGAATCCGGCAAATTTGTCCCTCAACTCGGCTGCCAAAAACCACCCGACGAGGCTTGGCACTGGCAACAGCATCAGAGCGCTATACAACCAGTCGCTATTAATGACCTTAATCGTTATGTAGCAGAGTAACCAGAGTACCAGCGGGACATAGAGCAGGATTGTAACCCAGGCCCATCCGGTAGGTAAATACAGTAAAAGCAGGCCGGTAATCACCACCGGCAGCATGGAATAACCCAGCCAGGGGGAAAGCCAGTTTGGCTTGCCGTGAAACCAGCCATAAATAGCAGTAGCAGCCGCCACACCGAGCACCACCGGCAGCCAGCCAATATTCCACCACTTGAGGGCGAACAATGCCGCAAAGAAGAGGTGAGGGAGTGCCGCCAGCAGTGCCTGCCGCCAGGTACCCTGGCTGTGCGCCTCATATATCTGGCGGGCCACCAGTTTGGCAGAACCCAGCAGGCCGAGACACTTACTCGCCGCCTCCTCATCCGACAGTCCCGCTTCCCTCATCTCCAGGATTCTTTCCTCAGCGTGTGTCTCCAACTCGCTGATAATCTCCTGCTCAGAAGCAGCGTCCAGTCTCAGGTTGTCCCTGACATCATTCAGGTAGGCATCCAGTTCGCTGGCCACTTCACCACCTCAACTCAGGGTTTCGCCGGCCAGAAAATCAGGTTCATAGCGGCAAAGAAGTCCCGCCACTGGGCTGTCTGTTCAACCAAAATCCGGCGCCCTTTATCTGTGATACTATAATATCTCCTCTGCCGACCATTGGAGAGCGTCTGCCATTTCCCCTGAAGCAAACCCATCTTTTCCAGGCGATGCAGCGCCGGATAAAGGGTACCTTCCTTAAACTTGAAGTAACCCTGGCTCCTTCCCTCAAGCTCCTGCATTACCTGATATCCATACATCGGCTGCTGACTCATCAAACTCAGCAGTAGCGTGTCAATATTGCCTTTTATCAAATCCTGCCTTGCTGTCATCTAGGTCACCTCTCCGCTATAGTTACCGCATACATAGAA
>CAZTBG010000061.1:0-11105 GCA_964611805.1 uncultured Dehalococcoidales bacterium
CTTCCATAGTTGCTTCACCTTTCTCAGAACAAGTGCAGACACGCAAGCCAACTCAAATTATATAGCCTTGCTAGCCTGTATGTCATGGTATTTGCTCTGTTAACAAACCATCACACAGAGGTGCTGTTATGAACCTGTAATGTAAGGACCAGCCCAGACAGGTACCGCGGCAGATATTAAAATAGCTACCGCAATTGCTGGAACGAGTATGCAACTTAAACTCCTCTCCATTAGCCCTCTTCTTACGCTTATTCTCGACGAGTTATCAGGAAAATTACTATCGTTATCATAAATATTGACTTATTACCAATCTCTTACCAGAAATGGTATTTAGGCATAAAAAGGTAGATTGTCAGACAGGCTGACGCCCCGGGTAGTAATTCAGGTGCTTACCCAGGTCTTTCCAGCCGTGACGTAGATAAACGGGGTAGCCGAGCTCGCTGGGGCGGTTTACCTGAAGCTCGTAGCAGCCCTTCTCGGCTGCCTTGCTGATGGCCACCTCAAGGAGCTTACCACCAACCCCTTTACCCCTCGCCTGCTCGGTGACGATGAACTCCTCGATGCAGGAGTAGATGCCGCCGCAGCGTATTGCCACCGGATAGGAAAGTGTCAGCAGCCCCAGCATCTTACCGCCCTCTTCGGCGACCAGAACCGTGCCCTTTTCCTCTTCAATTACCTGCCTGAAGGTATCGACGGCGCTCGGCTGGTTAATGGGGCTATCCATGTTTGCCGAGGTCATCAGCTGCCGTAGCAGGTCGAATACCTCTTCCTGGTCCTCGATTGTCGCCTCACGGATGTTAACCATCGCTCGTTCTCTCTCCATTCTCTGTATTAGCCGGGGAATCCAGTTGCCGGAATGCAGTCCTTCTTGTAGCCAGGAGATAGCCGCCAGCTACCCCGCCAAGGATAAGGGCTGCCACCACTATTATTAGTGCGCATAGTCTCACGACATCGTACCAGAAACCACTGGGAAAGAGTCGCAGCATATAGCCTTGCGCCGACCAGAACTCATTGGAGAAGATGAAAAGATGGAGCTGGAGCCAGAGCTGGTCGAAGTCGAGCAGCGTCCATATTCCCAGGGCGAGAATGATAGCCATCGTGATGCCGCTGCCAGTAAGGGTTGCCCAAGCCAGACCCCGCCAGTACTGGGGCCGTCGCCACAGCAGGCTGACGGCGGCATAGCCGGCCACGAAGATGCCCGTCCCCAGGAGCACATTGAAGTCAAGCCGGAACAGCCCCTTGACATCCCGGAAGTGGATGATCTCCTCCTCGGTGAATAGCTCAAAAGACTGACTGTCCTTGTACGCAGTGATGCTGACGTATTCTTCGGGTGAGTTGAAGTAGTCAATAAGCTCGGTGGCTATCCGTTCCAGTTCCTCCTGACTCAGGCCGGTGGTCTGGGCGACGTTGTACCGCTCAAAGCCGGACGTATAGAGCCAGTGGCTGTTTATCCCCCACCAGATGCTCGCGGTCAGTAGCAGGCAGGGCAGACACAGCACGAAGAGCCACCTGGCGGTGATACCCAGAATCTTCAATTCTACCTCCCCTGAGATTGTACACTGTCAGGGTGTGTATTGTCATGGAAGTCCATCCCCCCTTTGTTTCAAGGAAAGGAACAATAGATTTACTTACCTCGCTGTTGTATACTGATAAACGAGGAAGGTGCGCTATGGAACAGACATTTGAAGCCACCATTGAAAAACGCAACAAGTGGTACATCGGATGGGTGGATGCTGTGCCCGGGGCTTTCAGTCAGGGAAAAACGGTCAAAGAGGTGGAGGAAAACCTCAAGGAAGCGGTGCAACTCATACTGGAAACCCAGCGGGAAATGAGAGACAAGGGCTCAGGTGGGGAAGTCCTGAAAAGAAAGATTCAGGTTCAAGTGTAACTCCATGAAGCGCCGTGACCTCATCGTCCATCTGATAAAAGAAGGATGCTTTCTCCACCGCGAGGGTACCAAACATTCAGTTTTCCTCAATCCAGAAAATGGTCACATTGCCACCGTACCACGACATCGGGAAATAGAGGTACTTCTGGCCAGAAAGATATGCCGGCAGCTTGATATCTCTTTACCCAAATCAGGAACCTAGCTTAGTCTATACCTTGCCCCTTAAGGGCGTCATATATTGACGCCACCACCCTATCCCCACGCCTTTCATGTCATTGCGAGGAGTACAGCGACGTGGCAATCTAAAAATCCCCCTTAATCCCCCTTTGAAAAAGGGGGAAACCCATCTCCCTTTCGTAAAGGGAGACCGAGAGGGATTTAAGGAGGGGGAAGAAAAAGAAAGAGGGGCGCCAGCCCCTCTTAGACGCCCCTTGTTAAAACGAAGAATAAGGATTATATTTTTGACTAACGATATTGAAGCAGTAGAATAGGAATATGCGAAAACTACTATGGCAATGGGTTATACAAGGAGTATTGTTCCTTATTGGTCTCGGAATAGAAATGATGCCCAAACCGGATACCTGGGTTTACACAATCATAATCTGGGGGATAGCATTTTTATGGCTTGTGGCTACTTTGATATACTACTTTGCCCGAAGGCACAGGAATGGTAAAAACCCCCAACCTAGGATAAGATGGCTGTAAATAATATTAGCTGTACCTTTGCTATGAACACTAAAGAAGAACGGTATTGAGGAAGGTAAGGAATGGGTTTATTTGATAAGCCGAAAAAGGATAAACAACCTGTCTCTAGTGCCAGTTGCCCTCATTGTAATATGATTCTAGACCCAATACCACAGCGGAAAACGAAATGCCGTGTTTGTGGAAATGATATATATGTTAGAGCTGACCCTTTTAATAAACAGAAGATTTATTATCTTAAGCATGAAGATGCTCTTAGTGTGGATGTAGTTAAGAACCTTCCAATCAGTGAAAAGGAATACTACAAAACTGAGAAGGAATTGGCCCAAAGGTTCGGCAAACCTCCTATGCCAGGAGATGTAGTTTGGGGAATATTGAATAACCATCTGGTTACCGCGATGCAACGAAAAGATTGGCAGGATATGAAAATGCTTTACTGGCAGCAAGCGAGGTTACTTTTTGAATCAGGGCAAGACTTCTTTAGATTGCTTCAAAAGTCAGCAAAATGCGAATTAAACCGTTATCAGGCTACTAATATTCATAGAGTTGAAATTCTCACCACCGGTGCATGTAGTAAATGCCAGTCTCTACAAGGTAAGATTTTTACAATTAAACAGGCGTTGGAAACTATGCCCATTCCAGTTAAGGATTGTGAGAATATTTTTTGTCGGTGCACATACCTGCCCGTTGTTGAATAGTTTCAGAACGTAACAATAACAGATTTCATAACAGCATTCATCAACAATAAAAAATCTACAACAGCACAAATCACCGTGATTTTTCTTTCCGACTAATACCAATTCTGAATCAGGTCAAGTCCCCATCCCCCTCTCCATTTTTAGGTGTCCCCCTTGATTTTCTGTTTATCTGGATAGTAGAATCAAGGTGAGATGGAAGAGCTGATTACTGACTACCGGTGTGAGCTGGCCGAGGCCGGTTGCGCCCCCGGCAGCGGGTTCTATGGTCTGAGGTTGATGTTGACGCGGGACATCAGCGCGGTGTTTCCTTATCTGAATGCACTGCTCGATAACACCCGGTACGACCGCGATAACCAGATTCTAATTGGCGAGGAGAATGGCCATCGTTATGCCTTTCGTTCTACCGATATCAGAGTGTCTGGAATCGTCGATGTTTCCGACGTCCCTCAGGTCGCCCAAGAAGTAGTCGACCGGGTAAACCAGGTCTGGCGGGAGCGTGACCAGATTACGCCGTGTTACGATGAGTGCAAGCTGCCCACGGTAATCGATATCTACCAGCTGTTACCCAGGACCAACTGCAAACAATGCGGTTATCTCACCTGCCTTGCCTTTGCCGCCGAGCTCCGCACCGACCCTGGACTGCTGGCGAAGTGTCAGCCCCTGATGCAGTCCGAGTATAGCAGTAACCGCGCAGAGATTGAGGCCCTGTTCTCGCCGGGCGAGGTCACTCAGTCGTCCCCGTAGTCCCATATTGGAAAATCCCCCTGTTAAAACACCTTTCAAAAGACCTCGGCTGTGTTATAATTGCTTATCATGTCGGCAGGGGATTTGACGTTCACACATCTCCACGTGCATACCCAGTACAGCCTGCTCGACGGCATGTCCCGCATACCCCGGCTAATCTCACGGGCCAAAGAGCTGGGGATGGACAGCCTGGCCATAACCGACCACGGGGTCATGTACGGCGCTATCGAGTTCTACCAGGCTGCCAGAGAGGCCGGAATCAAACCCATCATTGGCTGCGAGGTCTATGTAGCGCCAGAGAGCCACCTCAGTCGTACTGCTGGTGACAAGAACAACTACCACCTCATTCTGCTGGCACGGAACCAGACGGGTTACCGCAATCTCCTTCAGCTGACCACTAAAGCCCACCTGGAAGGCTTCTATTACAAACCAAGAGTAGATAAAGAGCTTCTTAAGGGGTACTGTCAGGGGCTGATTGCACTATCTGCCTGCCTTTCGGGGGAGGTACCGCGCCTTATTACCGAGGGGAGACTTGGTGAGGCGAAGCAGGCTGCCCTGTGGTACAAGGAGACCTTCGGCGATTTCTACCTGGAGATACAGCGGTACCCCATTGCGGAACTGGAGCAGGCGAACCAGGCTTTAATCAGCATAGGCCGTGAGTTGGGCATACCGCTGGTGGCTACTGGCGATATTCATTATGTGCGTCAGGAGGATGCCACTGCCCATGACCTGCTGCTGTGTATCGGTACCAATACCTCTGTGAACGATGAAAAACGGCTGAAGATGGCAGGGGACTTTTTCTACCTGAAGAGTCCTCAGGAGATGGTCGAGCTCTATCAGGACATACCCGAGGCTATTGAGAACACCCGTCGTATTGCCGAGATGTGTAACCTGAAACTCGAATTTGGACGGCTCCACCTGCCTGAAATCGGGCTGCCGGAGGGTAAGACGGCTGATGAATACCTTGCCGGACTTTGCTATGAGGCGTTACCACGCTATTATCCCGACACCTCCCCGGAGACAAGGGAGCGACTCGCTTATGAGCTGGACGTAATCAAGCATACTCAGTATGCTAACTACATTCTGGTGGTCTGGGACATCATCTCTTTCGCCAGGGAGCAGGGTATACTCTATGGCGTCAGGGGTAGTGCCGCCTCCAGCATGGTACTCCGCTGTCTGGGGATTACGGAAATCAACCCCCTCAAACACGGGCTGGTGTTCGAGCGCTTTCTCAATGTGGAGCGTGTCGAGATGCCGGATGTTGACCTGGACTTCGAAGACGGCCGGCGTGACGAGGTTATTGCCTACCTGACGCAGAAATACGGGCAGGACCACGTTGCCCAGATTATTACCTTCGGCACTCTGGGTGCGAGGGCAGCTATTCGTGATGTCGGGCGGGCCCTGGGGATGACCTATGCCGACGTTGACCGGGTCGCCCGGCTTGTCCCCTTCGGTCCGGGCATGACACTTGCCCGGGCGCTGGAGGAGAATGTCGAGCTGCGTGCCATGTACCAGCAGGACAGCATCATCCGCAACCTGGTCGACTCGGCGAGACGTGTTGAGGGTGTTGCCCGGCATGCGAGCACTCATGCCGCCGGGGTTGTTATCTCCAAAGAACCCCTCACCCGCCATGTCCCTCTACAGCGGGCGAGCCGGGGCAACGGTAATGGTGACTCGGCTGTCATGGTCCAGTACGCTATGGATGATATTGCCCACATCGGTCTGTTGAAATTCGACATCCTCGGTCTGGCCAACCTGACGATACTGGGTAAAGCGAGGGAGATTATCAAACAGAGCCGGGGAATCGATATTGACCTGCATGATATTCCGATGGATGATACCCGCACCTTCAAGATGCTGGCCTCTGGAGAGACCGGCGGTGTTTTCCAGCTGGAAGGTGCCGGGATGCGCCGCTACATCAGGGAGCTTAGGCCGACCACCTTTAGTGACATCGCTGCCATGGTTGCCCTGTACCGTCCCGGCCCGATGGAGCAAATCCCTCACTTCATCAAGGCGAAGCATGGCGAGGAGCCGATTCGTTATCCACACGCTGCCCTGGCTGATATCCTCGAGGAGACCTATGGAGTGATTGTCTATCAGGAGCAGGTACTGTTCATCGTGCAGGCCTTCGCTGGCTACAGCCTGGGACAGGCCGATATCCTCCGTAAGGCGATGGGCAAGAAAATTCCGGAGGTCATGAGAAAGGAGAAGCGCAACTTTATTGCTGGTGCCCGCAAGAATGACTTCTCTGAGAAACTGGCTGAAGAAATATTTACCCTGATTGAACCGTTCGCTGGCTATGCTTTCAATAAAGCGCACGCCGTCAGCTATGCGCTTATTGCCTACCAGACCGCCTATCTCAAGGCAAACTACCCGGCGGAGTACATGACTGCCCTCCTGAGTGTTCATGTGGGGCAGGCGGACAAGGTGGCCAGCGGCGTCTCTGAGTGCCGGCGTTTGCGCCTAGAGGTGCTACCCCCGGACATTAACCGGAGCCAGGTCAACTTTTCCATTGAACCTGTCAATGGCGGCGAGCCAGGGGTACGCTTCGGGTTAACTGCCATCAAGAATACTGGTCCCGGGGCTATTGAGCCGATTATAGCGGAGCGTGACCGGGGCGGCGAGTTCAAGTCTATTGAGGAACTGTGCCGCCGCTGTAACCTGGGTGGTGTTAACCGACGTGTTATGGAGAGTCTGGTCAAGGCCGGGGCGCTGGACTGCCTCGGGAGCCGGGGCGCTCTGCTCAATAACGTCGACCGTATCCTGTCGCTGGCGCAGCGTGAACAGCGCCTTCGGGAAACAGGGCAGACCACTATGTTCGGTCTCTGGGGGGAGACTATGCCAGCCCCTCTGGCAGACCTGGAGCTTGAGGAATTCGAAATACCGGAGAGAGAGAAGCGTGCCTGGGAGAAGGAGTTGATGGGTATAAGTCCCCTGGATAAGCCCTTCAGCCCGGGGCCGGGTTGGGGGGGTGCCGAAGCTACCTTCTGTGGCCAGGTTGTCGCCGAACTCGACGGGCAGACTGTCAGTATCGCTGGCAGAGTATCCTCGGTGCGAAATCTCATCACAAAGGACGGTCGGGCCTTTGCCAGTGCTGTTCTGGCGGATTTCAGCGGCGATATTGAGGTGATGGTCTGGCCGAAGGTGTTTGAGAGGACTACAGAATACTGGGGCGAAGGTAATGAGCTGATTGTCTGGGGTACTGTCAGGGTGCGGGATGACCGCGTGCAGATGAACTGCGACCGGGTCACCCGTTATCAGCCCGAGCCATCCGGTGTAGAAGATGTCTCTCCCGGAGTCGCTCCCTTACCTGCAGCGACTGATAAATCTGCTGTCCTTACTTCCGATGAGCCCGCGGTTGCTGGGGAACCGGTTATGCGGAACCGACTGGTGGTTACCCTGTCGGCGACCAGTGACCCCGACGGCGATGTTGCCCGTCTACGCGAAGTGCTGTCTATTCTGAGAGGATTTCCGGGGCGGGATGAGGTCAGCCTGCGCATCACCAATAATGGCAGTGTCACCGACCTCAAGATGCCCGATGTGTCTACCGGTTACTGCCCTGAGCTTCGCCAGCGTCTGGTGGAGCTGGTGGGCGAAAAAGGACTCAGCCTGGAGATGGCCGAGACAGTCTAGTCAGGGGGATATAGTGTTACCTCTACCCGGCGAACTCTTTATGGGGTTTATCGTGGGAGGCATGCTGCTTTTAGTAATCGCAGCGGTCCTGGAGGCACTCTGGGACTTTGGCCGTCATGTTAAACCAGGGCTTCGACCTGCCTTTCTTCAGTCAAGCTGGAGACACGTTATTCTGGCGGGATGTATCCTGCTACTACTGGTCGGTGGTGTTCTGCTGTTTGTAGCAGATGTCAGGGTGGGACTTGGTGGCATCGTCGTCTACTTTCTGCTGTTACCCTTTGTGGTAGGGAGCCGGGTGAGGAGGCGTTTTTTACCCCCCTGGGATGACCTCAAAACTGAGCTGACGAAACAGGGCTACACAGAGCAGACCTACTGGCGTCGGGGCGATTGGTGGAAGGCAACAAGCGAGAGTAAGTCCAAAGCTGAGTCCGATTCAAAATCTGGATAGTGAGTCAATGACGGGTGGTCATATTACAACGTGGCAATTGCCAAATCCGGGTAGTTGGTAATGGCAGTTAATAAGCAGAATCCTAAACTGTCTTCGAACGTTACCGGGGCGGGCCATCGAAAGAGGCTACGCGAAAGGTTCCTCAAGGGTGGTCTGGCTGGTTTTCAAGACTACGAAATTATCGAGCTACTGCTGAGCCTGGGTACGCCCCGGCGGGACTGCAAGCAGCAGGCGAAGGAGGCCATCAGGCGTTTCAAGACTCTCAGAGGGGTACTGGCGGCCTCTCCCCAGGAGCTTCAGCAGATAAAAGGGATTGGCCCTCACTCTGCCTTCGGTATCAAACTGGTGCAGGAAGTGGCCCGACAGTTCCTGAAGGAGCAGATTGCTGAAAAGCCGGTATACCAGTCCCCCAGCGAGATATTCGATTACCTCTACCATTCCATGCGGGACCTCAAGAAAGAGGTGTTCAAGGTCCTCTACCTGAACAACCAGCACCAGATTATTGAAATAGCTGACCTCTTTCGAGGGACGGTCAGCGGCAGTCATATCCCACCGCGTGAAGTGGTGGAGAGTGCCATTGAGAAGAATGCAACGGCCCTCATCTTTGTACACAACCACCCCTCGGGCAGTGTCGAGCCCAGTCAGAGTGATAAACAGCTTACCCGGGACCTGGTCTATGCCAGTAGTATCATGCAGATAAAGGTCGTTGACCACATTATCATCGGAGATAATACCTACTTCAGCTTTGCCAACGAGGGGCTGATAGAGGAGTACGAGCTGGACTTCATCAGTCTGAAAATGAGGGGCGCTGACAAGACCAAACGAGGACAGAATCGGGCTGGCTCAGATGGGTCTTCCCGCTAGCCCTTTGGGTACTCCGGTATAAGACCGTCATCAGTTTCCAGGCTGAGGAGGTACCACTTCAGGTCCAGCCTGTTACCAAAGCCGCCGAGTTTGCCTCCACTGGCAATTACCCGGTGACAGGGGATGACTATTGCCACCGGGTTACGGCTCATTGCCTGTCCCACCGCCCGTCCTGCTCCCGGCCGTCCAATTTCTTCGGCGAGTTCACCATAGCTCCGGGTCTCACCATAGGGGATTCGTCGGGCGCCTTCCCAGACAGCACGTTGAAAAGGAGTGCCCTCGGACAGGTCCAGTTTGTCCGGGAAGGACGGTTTCCAGCCACGGAAGTAGCTCTGGAACCGGGCTGCAAGGTCGGCAAAGCGGTCGTCGGTGCGGGTTGCCTCTTGAGCACGCTCTCCGAGGGCTTTCAGGGCGTCTTCGGCGGCTGCGCGGGGCAGCGTTGCCCGCACAAGGCCCCGTTCTGATGCCATGACCGCCACCCACCCCGCATCCGTCTGGAAAACTGTGTAGGTCAGTTTGTCACTCAAAACGTGTCTCCTTAAAGATTGCTTCGCTCCTGCCCGCCGTCCCTCCGGCCTGCTCGCCGTACGACTTCGGCAGGCGAGGACTATGGCAGGCGGGTCGCTCGCAGTGACAGCCAGGTATTAATGTCATTACGAGGAGCCGTGCGACGAAGCAATCCCTCTACCTTGCTAACTGTAAAAGGTAATTATTTCACCCTGACCTTTATCAGGATGTCTCCGGGCTGGCCATCGGTCGTCATGCGGGCATTGCGCAGCCTCACCTTGCTACCGGTCTTGACCCCCGCCGGGATTTTTACCCTCAGGTTTTTCCCTTTACGCTTCAGGTCTTTCTCGAGGCCCTTGGCAGCCTGTTCTTTGGTGATGGTTATTTCATAGTTGACGTTCTGTTTACGGGGTCGCTGCGGCGGCCGACCGAAGATTTCCTCTATACTGCTTCCCGGGGGGACATTGAACTCCACCCTTGCCTGACCACCGGGACCGGTGCGGAATGTCCTGAAGGTGAAGTTCCTGCCCTTCATGAAGTCACCGAAGATGCCATCGAGGAAGTCGAGACCGAGCCCGGCACCACCAAAATCGCGCATTACGTCTTCGAAGGTTGACTGCGTATTCCGACTTCGGAAGATATCACCGATATCACCTACCGTGCCGAATCGGTCGTACTGGCCCCGCTTCTCCGGGTCACCCAGTACGCCGTAGGCCTCGTTTATCTCCTTGAACTTCTCGTTGGCCCATTCTTCTTTGCCGGGGTTGCGGTCTGGGTGATACTGCATCGCCAGCTTCCGGTAGGCCTTCTTGATGTCCTGTTCAGTGGCGTTTCTCGACACACCCAATATCTTGTAATAATCCTTCGCCTTGGTTGTCATATCTATATACTCTTTTAGTGTGCAATTTTAGTATAACACACGGGGCGTCAGGGTTTAAGCTTCAGGTGGGTATTTATAGTGGCGTAATCTTGTGCGTAAACTCCTTTGGCAGCGTCAGTAGCCTCAATTATTATTGGCTGGAAACCGTGGTGTCATCTTTGAGGTTTTTGTGGCACCGAAAATGGAAATGCCGTTGAACGGGAGTTTAAGAGGGACGCAGCCCCTCTTTCTTTTTCTTCCCCCTTCCTTTACCAAAGAGCCTGTCCTGAGCCTGCCGAAGGAAAGGGGGTCAGGGGGATGGATTTCTCAGGGGGATTAAGGCGATGGGGCCAACACCGCCAAACAAAGGCAAAGTCCTATAAAAATCACTGAGTCCTCTTTCTAGGGAGACAGCGTTTAATGGGTATAAGAGACCTTGACACTACCCCTGGGCTATGATACACTTACATCGAGTGGAGGAATCGAGTAAGTATGGCGGGAAGCACATAGGATAGCAACAGGTGATTGTAAGCTGAGCTGGCGGCTCGGTGTGAATCACCGGGCCGTTTTTGTTTGTAGAACCTTAAAAACTGAATAAGCGGACTAATATCAAATCTGAAGCAGGTCAAGCGGGTAAAGGCGCATGGTGGATGCCTTGGCATCAAGGGCCGAAGAAGGGCGTGGTAAGACTGCGATAAGCCTCGGTAAGCTGTCTAGCAAGCCTAGCCGGGGATTCCCGAATGGGGCAACCCGCTCAGGTAA
>CAZTBG010000062.1:0-11089 GCA_964611805.1 uncultured Dehalococcoidales bacterium
CCGTCCACCCGGTTTTAGAACTCTTTTTATCTCAGACAAAGCCTTTTGGGGGTATGTCATGTTATGTAATGCGTTGTTACAAATAACCGTATCAAATACATCGTTCCCAAAATGAAGTGAATAGGCATCTTCTGCGAAAAATTCTACATTGTCAAAGCCCTTTGCTCTCATCTTTTTCTCTGCCTCATTAATCATCGGCGCTGATATGTCAATGCCGTATACTTTATAAGCTCGCTCAGCTACCTTCAGAGCTACCAACCCTGTACCACAAGCGACTTCCAGAACAGTATCCCCTGCATTAACATCACTGGATATTTTATCCAGCAATGATGATTGATAGATTCCCCAGTGCTTCTCTATGAATTGGTCGTATTCGGGACTGAGTTTATCCCAGTATTTCTTTTCCTTCTCAATTCTTTTCACATCTTGCATTTTTACTTCCTCATTTGCTACTGGTTTAAGATTTTGGTATACCTATCAATCGCGGCGTTCTCTTCATGTATTCACGATATTCATCTCCGAACCTCTCCAGACACAGGCTTTCCTCGGGAGGTACCAGCAATATAATTTGCACAATCAGGTATATGACAGCCAGAAGCAGGTATACCCACGAGGCTGCGGCCAGTCCTATGCCGATATATGCCAGTAGAATGCCAAGGTACATCGGATTCCGAGAAATCCGATATATACCGCTTGTATTTGGTCTGTCCGGTGATGTCCTGGCGAAGGTCAGCGTGGACAGCGTGGCAAATAGCATCCCTATTAAAAACACAGGCAGCCCGGTGTAAAACCAGGCTGTACCCAATTCTAGTGGCACGAAAACACTATAAATCCATGAGGCTAATGAGACCGCCATAAAGAATACGAGCAGCAATCTTTGATGACTGCTATATTTTGGCCATGACCATAGGGCCGACTTCTTGCTGACAAAGGCAAATGAAATACCATAGGTTACTAGGAGAAAGGGAACGATAAAAATCCAGGCATTCCAAACGTCTACTTCAAAAGCTGGTATAGCCGACATTGCTTGCCTCCTTACCTGATGAGGAATGAGAGTTCATTGCTTCACCCCGCGTGTGAGCATCATCTTGGGCATCATGAGTCCTTTTGCGTAGGTAAAAGTGACATCCGAGAATCCGGCTTCTTCAAACATGGTTCGTACTTCATCTTCTGACCAGATATGATACCCATACTTGCCAACTTCCTTCGAATGGTCTTTGCCGTCTTCAGCGTTCCACTCTAGGCTGATGATGACTCTGCCTCCAGAGCGCAGCACCCGGTACATTTCTTTTAACGACTCTAGCGGCTTGGGAAACCCGGCGAAACTACCCATTGATGCGGCAACACTGAACTTATTGTCTTCCCATGGTAATTGTGACGCATCACCACGGACAAATTCTGCGGTCCCCGCAGCGACACGGCCTTTGTTCTTCCCGGCTGCCAGCTTTACGGAAAGCTCCGACAGGTCTAAACCAGCAACGCTATGGACATGTGAAGCGTATTTTTGTAAGAAGTAGCCATTCCCGCAGGCTATTTCAAGAAGGTCGTCATCTGGCTGTAATTCCAGAACTTTGGCCACATTTTCATATATAGACCTGTGCCCCCTGTTCATAAATATGAAGGTAAGTCTTCCGGCAAGTCCTCTGGGTAAATTGACCTGTGGGATTTTTTTACTCTCAACATTCACTTTTTCATCTCCTTTTCCAAGCTGTAATAACCCAGTGCTTCCAGACACCTTTCTCAGAAGCCAGTATGAGCGACATGATTTTTTATTTACTGTGAGGGAGAGTTTGCGAATATTGTTGTATTAGCGTATCTCGGAAAATCTGATATGTCAATAGTATATATTAAGTGAGTTAAATATTAATATTGAAATAATAGTGCTAAATCGGACTCTTCTGATAATCTGAGTAATAGTTCAGTAACATTAAGAGGGACAAGAGTCCTATTTATAAACGGAGGTAGATAGGATTAGTTAGTCATATAATGGGGGGCAAGTTTTGCGTGTAATAGTGTAATATGGAAAATATCCATAAATAAACAAAAATAAAGAGGAAAGATAGTTTGGTAGAGCATAGCGGAGCATGGGGGCTCCCGGTCTATTGTGAGGCCTGTCGTTGCTCCAGTTCTATTCGAAATTCACAGCCTGAGCAAGTGTCCTCATTACCATTTACCTGGCAATAAGTCCCTTCCTCTTTCCAGCACGGTTTCGCACATACGGCAAGCTCCGAACGGTGCATACAGGCCGGACAGCCGTCCCGCTGCCAGCAAGGGTAAAGTCGCAGATAATGACGGACGGCCGGCAGGTTCAGTTCTTCCGCTATCAACCTCTGAATGAACCGCAACCGCTGCAGGTCGGTCTCGGAATAAAATCGCCTGCCGCTTCTCCTTTGTGGCTTGATTACCCCGTACCTCTCCCACACACGGATGGTCTCAGGGTGGACATTCAGCAGTTCTGAGACCACACCAATTGGAAATACCGGTAACTCGTTCATTATTTCTGACTGCATTCTAAATAGATGACTATTCCATTGTCAAAATGATGGCAGTGAGCGAAAGTTGCCTGTCTGGTTTATATTATCATAGTTATCACTTCGTGCAGATTAGGAAGCAGGCGACCAGCCAACTCTTGGGTAGGCCTCAGAGGCAAGTCATTGACTGCTTAGTTACTCTCCCTCCATCTCCCCCTGCAACATCTCTTTCATTATGTCTATGCTGCAAATATCGCACGACTCACCTTCTGGTTTTTCCCTTGCCAGGGAAGGGGCATTAAGAATAACGTCGACTACACGCGATGTCCCGGAGTTGTCTGACTGCCAGATTATGTGAATCCTCTTGCCTTCGGGGTCCAGATAGCTGTTTACGCCCGCAGGTCTTTCATCACCTTCAAGCCACAGAGGCATGGCGAAAGGGGTATCTCTCGTACAGCCAGTTCCGCTCACAGCTGAATAAAGGTCACTAATGGTCCTCCCGGTATCACCATCGAAGGTGAATCCTTTCAGAAGCATCAATTTACTGTCTACGCTTTCAGACATGCTTCCCTCCTGTTTAACCAGATTCTACCATGGCCACCCCTGCAGGTGTCCTGCGAGGTAATTTTTTCGTGGCTTTCAACGTGTTTTACGGCAAAATAGCCGGTGGTACATCGTTATACACAGTCTAGGTTATAATTAAGAGGAAGTAAAGCACGGGGGATTATTTTTTCCTTCTGCCCGAAACGGTATCTCGAGCACCCTGAATGCTCCCCATTAAACTTGCAATAACTACCAATATCTGATAAAGATGAAGTAAGGGATGTACACAGAATGGTTGTACGGCTGAAATATTCAGGTCTAACAATATAGGAAGGAGTAACCAGGTTAATGAGTGAAGTTGACCCTATTTACCAGGAATTGGCCGCCAAGATTGGAGGGAGCAGGTCGGAGCATATGGCAAAAATACTTGCCAGGATGGCAAATCTGGAGCAGGCCAGGTTAGTGGCTGCCCTGCCCGACCCCGACAGAGAAGCCGCTGCCGGCAGGTCGCTCGAGGTATCTGACGAATTCGCCAGAAAACTGGGCCTGGACAAAGAAACGGTTGACAGGCACATACGGGAGTTGTATGAGAAAGGGCTTCTCTTCCCCACCAGGGCAGGACCTCAGATGGCCCGCACCTTCATGCAATTGCACGATGCCGCTCTGGGTAATCCAAAGTATGACGAAGAGCTTGGTGACGAATTCTTTGACCTTTGGGGCGGCCCCGATGGTAAAATAACCAGAAAGCCAACGCCGGATAGACTCCGCCCCGAGTACTCGGCGTTCCGGATAGTTCCCAGGTGGAAATCAATCAAAGACCTGCCCGGTGTCTTACCCCATGAAGATATCAGAGAGATATTGAAATCGCAGGAGACAATTGCCCTGCAACCGTGTGGCTGCAAGAGGTCTTTCCGGAAAAGAGATTGCGGTGTTCCGGTCGAGTCGTGCATAAACGTTGGGCGGACAGCTGAGTATAACATTGACCGGGGAGCTAGCCGGAGGATTACTTACGAAGAAGCCATGGAAATCAACGATAAGTTCGACCAGTACCCGGTGGTAAACATGGTGGTAAACCAGAAGGAAGTTAACCAGTTAATCTGTAATTGCCACTGGTGCTGCTGCGGCGCCCTGGCAGGAGCAGCCAAGAGTCGTTTTGAAGCTGTAGTCGACCCGGAAAAATGCCAGGCGTGCGGGATCTGCGTTGACCGGTGCCAGTATAGCGCCATTAGCATGAAGTACTACCCTGAAGTTAACGCCGAACGGGCTTATGTTGACCCCGAGATATGCCGCGGTTGTGGCTGTTGCGTAATTGTCTGTCCTAACGATGCCCGAACGATGAAGATTGTACGTCCCCCCGAGCATATCCCGGACGCCGGGGCCATATATTAGACAAGAACACAATAGCACCACTTGTTGGATAATCACCGCTGGTTATCTGCATTTCTTCAGGTCGCAAGTCACAGGTGTATAAGGAGAAGAAAAGGAATGGGCCTGTTTCATTGTCCGATGGGGGCTCCTTTTTATGATGATGAAGACTGCATCGACTGTGGTATGTGTAGTGCTACCACCAAAGAAGAGATGATTGAAGCATCAAAGAAAATCAGGGCCTATTTGAAGGCAAATGCTGCAGATACGCCTGCCATCCAGAAGATGGTTATCGCCGGTAAAGGTGGGGTGGGGAAGAGCACTATTGTTACCTTAATGGCCAATGCTCTGATGGACGAGGGCTATAACATGCTGGTCATGGATACCGACGAGTCTAATCCCGGACTGTACCGCATGTTCGGTTTTAACAAAGAGCCAAAGCCACTGATGACACTCCTCAGCCGGTTTTCTGAAGGTGAATCCGAACCAAATACAGAGTGGATAACGCGGGAGGAAATCAACATCGACGATATTCCTTCGGAGTATGCCCTCGCCCGCGATGGCCTCAGGTTTATTGCGGTCGGTAAGATTGAGGACCCTTTCCAGGGCTGCGCCTGCTCAATGGCAGACGTCACCAGGGACTTAATAGGCAAACTCGTTTTGAAAGACAAAGAGGTCGTGCTGGTGGACATGGAGGCGGGCATTGAAAGCTTCGGCAGGGGTGTGGAGAGAAGCGCCGACACTGTACTGATAATAGTTGAACCATCCTTTGAGTCCATGGCCCTGGCAGCGAAAATAGGCTACATGGCGGAGGGGATGGGTATCCGGAGGATTGGGGCTATCCTCAATAAGGTGCCTTCGGCAAAGGTCAAAAACAGGATGATTACAGAGTTGAGCCAGAAAGAGGTTAAGACTCTGGGGACAGTTTACTATGACCCGAAAGTGAGCGAGGCTGGTTTCGAGGGCACGGCACCGGGCTATTCAAAGGCGACGGAGGATATCAAAGAGATTATTGACCTGCTACTGGATGAAGCGAAGTAGTGTATTTTAAAGTCGCAAACGCAACAAAAAGGTTCAATTTATGGTACCTCAGCTCCAGCGAATGGGGCCTAACTAAACCATATTACAAGCTAAAGGACAATGTCCGAGCATATGGAAGCAGATACGAACAAGAAGTCTGTTGAATATCAACCCTCGGAAACAGCCATGGCAACCGTCTTTTTGCGTGCTCTCGCCTCGCATGATGAGAGAGGAGAAGTCAAAGAACCAGATTACCTTGCAGAGGTGTTTCTCATCGAAGACCGTAAGCGCCTGCTGAAAGACCCCATAGTAAGGGAATGGGTGATAAAAAACAAAACCACTCCTGGCATGTATGAGTTCTTGATTGCTCGCACGGCCTTTTTTGACTTTATTGTACAACAAGCTTTGAGGGTAAATGTCCCTCAGGTCGTATTTTTGGGAGCAGGATATGATACCCGGCCTTATCGTTTCAAAGACCTTATCCAAGACACCAAGATTTACGAGCTGGACGCTCAACCTACACAGCAGCGCAAAAGGGAAACACTGCGTCAAGCAAGTGTTCCTATACCAGAACAGCTCGTTTTTGTTCCTATTAACTTCCAAACAGACGACCTGAAAGAGACGTTGCTTGAGGCAGGCTTCAGTCAAGAGCAGAAGGCGCTTTTCGTCTGGGAAGGAGTCACATACTATCTATCAGCCGAGGTTGTTGGCAGCACCTTA
Organism: uncultured Dehalococcoidales bacterium; assembly: GCA_964611805.1. GTDB lineage: Bacteria > Chloroflexota > Dehalococcoidia > Dehalococcoidales > Fen-1064 > W589. The sequence continues at coordinate 6,120 of CAZTBG010000062.1, forward strand.
AGTTTCATAAGGTCGAATTCACCAACTGGTAGCTCCGTATGCTTTGACTACGCTGTGCTGTCTCCCGAAAGATTAAATAACACAAACGCTAAGAAATTAAGGGAGCGGATGAAATCCCGTTATGCCGCTGAGCCAACTAGATTCGGAATACCACAGGGGAAACTGGAATCATTCCTCTCAGAGAGAGGATATAACATCATCGAGCACCTCACACCAGATGAAATGCAGAGCAGGTATCTCACTCTCCACGACGGTTCATCAGTCGGAGTATTACCGCCACACTTGTGTCTTGTGCACGCATCAGTCTCAGCCCAAGTCAAATGAATTGCAGGCTTGCTGTCAGAAGCAATAGCTTTCGGATAGAAATTTCGTCCAATGCAGGACGGACGAGAACCACTAAATTTTTAACTTAGAGTTCTTGAGAAAGAGGTCGACAATAGCTGCCACGCTGGAATCAGCCCTTTCTTTCCAAACAACAGCTCGGAATCTGTCCAGTAAGACCCACCATTCATGTCTTTCATTCTTATTTCAGAAATGGCGGGGGCCACCCTTTTTTCGTCTCTCCACCCTTCTTCCACCGAAAGTCACATCGCTCATCGCCCTCGGCCAGGGTCTTTGTCCTGGTAAAACTCCAGCCGATAGTCCGGTAGGTAACGAAGTCGAGGTAGCAGTAAAAGGGTAAAAACTCATCGGCACCGTGAGCATGATAGAGCTTCTGAGTGCCACACTCCAGAAAATCACGACCATAGTCGAATTCGACCCCATCCCCTTCGACAAACTCCCATACCCAGTCCCCCGAATAGCACCGCTCCTGAGATTTCCGCGCCTGCTCTTTTTCTTCGGCTATAAACGCCGAACATAACTCCGGGCCGGGGAGGGGAGGCATTTGACTAACACTGACCACAACTGCATCATAGATGATTTTGCCAGCTTCTTCGGCAGTCTTCCCGTATGACTTCATAACCTTGTACAGCACCAGACTCGTGGTCGAACGGATGAGATGGCGGGTCATCGGATTTTCGTCACCACCAATGTAAGGGATTGCGGGGATTAGGACTTCGTACTGTTGGCGGGTCTCTTTCAGGACAGCATCCGTGAATTCATCACCATAGCGCTTCGCAAGGAATGGCCTCCAGGCCTCTGCATGAGTATCGAACTGCAGCAGAATTTCTGGCTTTCGAGCTAAGTAGTAGTGCTTACCATCAACGGAGTGGCTCATGCCATTATATCCCAGTGTTGGGCTTACTCAATTCAGGGCGGGCTATTAGTATTCTCGATTATTATATAGGCTGCCATAATCACACCCCCAGTCCTTTTTGTAAGGCGGAGGCGAATTCTATTCGCTTTAGTTTCTTGGTCGGATAATTGTTCACGGCAAGCTCATTGTAACAGATTGCCGGTTGCACTTATATTACGTTGGTTATGGAAAAAGCCAGTTCAAACGTCCTTGTTCTGTCTATTGTACAATACCGCCCAGCCGTGGGGATTCGAGCTTTAATACACTAGCGCGAAGGCCCTGGAGAAGGTTTTTAATTCTACCTTTTGATACACACGGTCTATTTTGCACTACAGCCCGTTAAAGCACATTAAAGACCACGTTCTCTTCCTGGCATACCCGTGTTTCTGTCGTAACATCTGCCGCTGACCGAATATTTTAAGAGAGTAAAGTACCCCTCAGCAAGCTGTGGGACATTACGGGAAAGGGAGCCACCCCACCCAAGTTACGGACGAGGCCGCTTTTGTTCCCTCAGAAATCTTATCATCGGGTCGGTAACCAGCGGTACCACATCGCCAATCATGTGAGGCATAAGGTTATCCATCACCTTGGGCATCAGCTCCGGCATCTGCTCCCGCATGTAATCAGGCATAGGGATACGCTCACCAACTCTTTCCAGCATCACCGGCATGACCTTAGGCATCATCATTGGGAGTAGCCTGGGGAACAGAATAGGGAACAGTGGCTTCATTAGGTTAAGAGCACCGGGTATTTTACCCATGACGTGCATTATCTTGCCCATGCCGAATGGCATGGCGTCAATAAGCTCCGGCCACATTGTGCCCATCAACGCCGCGAAGCCTTCGGGGGTCATCAGGGCAATCATCGCCTCAAATGCTGCCCACTGCCGCTGCACTTCAGGATTGGGGTCTGGGAACTTGTATCCCAGCGTTGATGCACCGAATCGCGCCAGATCTACGGTCTCGATCGACAACCCCTTCTTCTCGGCAGTGACGCGGAACTGAAACTGGCAGCAGGGGCATAATGCCAATATTTTCTCGGCACCGGTAGCTATCGCTTCATCCATGCGTGCCTTGCCGATGTCTGCCGCCACGGGTGGGTCCTTTATCAAGGTAAGCACGCTGCCACAGCAATGTGCCCACTCACGGTTATGCTCCATTTCGACTAGCTCCACGCCAGGAATAGCCTTGATGAAATCACGAGGGGCGTCATAGACACTGGATACCCGCCCGATATGGCAGGAATCGTGCAGGGTGACCCTGACCTTCTGGCCGGTATCGGGGAACTTGAATTTGCCGCTTTTTATCTGCTGGGCGATAATCTCGCTATAGTGTTTGCCGGTAATGTCGTAATCTATGCCCAGTCTCTCCGCCCAGCGCGGGTATATCTGGCGCCACATCATGTCACAGGCAGGGCAGGAGGTAACCACGGTATCGGCGCCGACCTCTTTAATAGCGGCGACGTTTTTCTTCATCGTCTCAATGAAGACATCCCACTTGCCAGCGACGAGCATCGGCGTACCGCAGCAGTTCTCTTTTTCGCCGGCATAGGTAAAATCAACCCCGGCGGCATCGAGAAGACGCACCGCAGCGATGGGGATATCTGTCTCCACGTGGCTGGCCGTGCAGCCGGCAAAGTAGGCGACCTTCGCCTTATGCGACGGACCATGCTTCTCCCAGAGCTCCTTGGGGAACCAGTCAGTTCGGTTTTTACGGTAGGCGGCCCAAATATCACCCTCCTTGGTGAGTGAGGCTGCCATCATTTCGAAGGGCGGGAATGTCATCTTCTTTTCATCATTGATAAGCTGGCCACGTAGTTTCATCCAGGAGGGCTCAATGGGTAGCGACGCAGAACAGCGCAGGTTGCATAGCTCACAGGTAGTACAGACGAGGATGGTATCCACCATGAACTGGTCCCATTCCTCACGTCCCTCCATATACTCGCGCAGCCAGTACCACTTTCCGCGCGGGCTCTGGCTTTCCCAGCCACGTCCGTAGAACTGGTCGCACTCATGGACACAGTATCCGCACTGGGAACAGCCGTAGGCGTACCAGGCGACATCGGCGGGTATACCCCGAACCGGTTTGGTCGGCCTCTCCCCGACATGTGTAACTACACGGTTGCCCAGGAGGCGGATGAGGGGTTCGAAAGCCTGGGCAATACTCACCAGGCCACTGACGGCTCCTCCGTTAACAACTTTGCCGGGGTTGAGGATGCCCTTAGGGTCAATTCTGCTCTTGAAATCCTTTAGACGGAGCAGAATGTCCCCGCCCACTATCTTTTTGGCCTTGCCAGCGAAATAAAGCCCGGTGGAGTAGGGATGGCCACCGTGCTTCTCGGCAATTTTCATAATGGTAAGGGAAAGAGCAAAGACGAAATTATAGGAAAAGCGGCGCTGGTCGCTGGGGATAAAGCCGAGGATGACCACCTCCGGCTCGCCGCCAGCGCCTTCCCGGATGACGATACCTTCTTTTACCACCGGCTGGTCAACTTTATTTTCAATCTCGTCCATGACATCTCCCAGTTTTGCCAGTGGTATAACCACCTCGGCCGGCACCAGACTGGGTCCCAGGCGTTTCACAAGCATTATCTTGAACCGGTTCTTCCACTCGTGCTCGGCAATGCGCTCACTCAGAAGTTCAGCCTGGCAGGGCTTCATCACCTCTTCCAGCCCGGTCATGACCGTGTCACGGTCTTTATTACGGAAGGCCAGTGTCATGATATAGGAGGCTGGCAACAGCACCCTTTCCTCGACGGGGAACTCGAAGTGCTCCAGTAGCGGCGCCTTGTTCTTCAACTCGGCCATACGCGGATTGATGAAGAGCAGTGACCAGATAGGCAACTTCTTCTTAATAATATCCTGCACCATTCTTTGCAGGTCGTGGACGTCCGGGCAGCCGATGGCGACAACGTCTAGGTCTTCCATAGGCTTTATGAGCATAGTCACCTCGCTGATGAGCCCGGTGACACCCTCGGCGGAAGATATAAGGTCGAGGTCGTCGCCACTAAACTCGTGGACCGAGCCGTCGGGCACGACTATCCTGGCGCTCAGGACGTTATCGCGGAACCACCCCGCCTCGAACGAGCCGATACCAGCGCCCCCCTGCGCCAGCCAGCCGCCGACGGTGGCCGACGGGTAGCTGGAGGGGTAAAGCCGCAGGGTCAGCCCCTGCTTCATCAGTTCCTTATCCAGCTTCTCCCAGACGATGCCGGGCTCCACTGTTACCGTATTTTGGGCCGCGTCGATCTTTTTTATAGCACACATGCGGTAAAAATCGACGACGACGCCCCCTTTGACCGGTATGACGCCACCGTAACCTGAAGAGGCACTGCCGCGCGGCGTGAGGGCTACCCTGTTCCTGCCAGCCCATTTAACTAGCTCGATTAGCTCAGCCTCCGTCTGCGGTTGCACCACGGCATCCGGGACCGTATTACCGACGAAAGGTTTCACCAGTCCGGGCATGGCGGCGATATCGTGCCCATATAGCTTTCTTTCCAGCTTGCGGAAGGAGACGCGGTTGTCGAACATCTTCTGGAGGTCAATATGTAGGTCCTTACTGCTTATACCCATTTTTCTTCACTCCCCTGTACAGTTTGCCTCATGCTTGTGGTCTGCCCCCATAAAGGATACCACTCTTTAAGTCGGAGTTGCCGGTATTTGGGCTTACTCAATACAGAGCGGGCTATTAGTATTCTCGATTATTATATAGGCTGTGATAATCACGACCGCGGT
>CAZTBG010000063.1:0-11048 GCA_964611805.1 uncultured Dehalococcoidales bacterium
GCCAGAATGAGACCGATGAGGATAAAGGCTTCCGGGGCAACGTCAGACCAGGTACCTCCCTGCTGGCTGATTTCGACTACCGGTTGGACCACGTAGTAGGTAGGGAATATCTTGCCGACCCACTGCGGGATTTCGGGGAACATATAAACAAAGGCCGGGGCATACAGCAGTATGCCGATGGCCTTGGTGGTGGCAAACAGGCTAGTAACATCCCTGGCAAAGACCCCGAGCATGATACCAAAGGTAGCCGACATTACTGCACCGAGTACCAGCATACCGATGAGTAGAGGTGTTTGTGCCCCGATGGCCTGATTTAATACCAGTATCAGTACTCCCATAATAGTGCTTATGATGACGCCCACCAGTCCTTTGCTCAGGAATATTTCCCCCAGCGAGGCCGGTGTGATTGCTACGGCGGCCAGGGTTCGTTTCTGCTTCTCATCCACTAGTGATGTCGCCGGTACCATAATCCCTCCGAATACGATGGCCATCAGTACAATAAGGGGCAGGAGGCGGTCGTTCCACGGGATGCTCTTGGCATCACCCAGAGTGGTAGCGGCAATCTCAACCGGCACTTCCTGGCCGGCAACGTCTCTTATCATGTTGGTGATGGTAGCCTCTAGTATTATCCGGTTCTTGGCCAGACTCTCACCCCAGACGTAGGCGGTAATCTCTGTCATCTGTCCCTGTTCCACGAGACTATCGAAGTCAGGAGGAAGTACTATGCCCATGTCTAAAGCCCCGTCTTCGACTGCTTTTCTGAGCTTTTCCGGCGAATCGTATTCCCGGCCGACTATTGAATCAGACTCCATGATAAGGCTCGTTATCCGGGAGTCACCTTCATCGCTGACTCCCAGTTTGGGTTTCTCTGAAAAGAGGTTGCCAAAGACAAGGGATAACACCAGAGAGAGTACCAGCGGCATCCCAATGGCTATGATGAAGATAAAGCTCTTGGAGCCATACCGGAACTCCTTGCTTAGCAGGATACCGACCCGTCTCAGGCTCATGTCAGCTTCCTCCTCAATGTAATGATACCAAGCCCGATGAAGGCAATGTCAAATCCGAGCAGTATCAGTATGTCTTGCCAGACATCTCCCCAGCCGAGTCCGAAATTGGCGGATAGGTGCACCGTATCCACAAGGTAGTAGGAGGGAATTACCTTGACCCAGTCTGACACTGTTCCCGGGAACATGACACCGAAAGCTGGCACGGCGAGAATAATCATTGCGGGGATGCCCCAGGCCATCACCGACATCAGGTCTTTCCCGGCGGAAGCCAGCAGGAAACCGATTCCGGTAACCAGGAGTGCCGCCAGGAGCAAAGTGAACACTATTATCAAGGGCTGGTGGTTCAGCCCGCCGGTCACGGCCATGAAAAGCAATGCCTGGCCGAATGCGAGTGATACGCCGGTGATTCCCTTGGCGAGGAAGAGGCCTTTTACCGTCATCGGCGTAATCAGCAGGGCCTGGGCGGTACGGCCCTCGATTTCCTCGCTGATAAGGCTGGACAGGCCGAGGGTCTCAGTGAGGATTATGAAAATGGCGAAGAAAGGGAGCATGCGGTCCCTTGGTGGTACCTGTATACCGACCATGTCCGGTCCGACTATTTCCTCGGAAATGTCGACGGCAAGCACCTGCCCGCTCTGTATGTAGGCCAGCTCCTCGATGAGGTTGGTGACGGCATCTTTCAGTTCTTGCGGGGTATCTGCGGTGAAATAAACATCAACTGTTACCTCGCTTCCGGTGGCCAGCTTCTCCATGATGTCGGCTGGGAGGACGACTCCGGCCAGGTACTGGCCTTCGATAACACCCTCTTTCAGGGTCTCTACCGAGTCGACGGTCTTAATCGATAGCCCTTCGCCCTGGAGCTGCTCGAAGACGGGAGGAATTACCAGCGCATAAAGCCCGATATCCAGTTCCTCGTTGACCGAAGAGGGCAAAACGAAGTAGATGATTATATAGAAAACTATACCCAGGACGCTTATGAAGGCGAAGAGGCGATTTCTGAAGAAGAGGGTGTAGTCTTTGGCGATGAGTGCCCGGACAATCGGCCAGCTCATTCAGTAAGTCCTCGCCCCGTGATGTCGATGAAGATGTCTTCAAGGCTGGCCTCTTCGCTGTGGATGGTGACCACCTTTTCCCGGCCAAAAAGTTCCTGAACAGCCCCGGCTGTCTCCGGTTGGTCCATAATAATCTCCCGGTTCTCCAGACCACCGTCAGGACCTGCCACCTGTGCCCGGAGTGCCCGTTTGCCGTACTGCTGCTTGAGGTTGTGTGGGGTATCCAGCGCCACAATCTTGCCCTGGTTGATAAAGCCGACGCGGTCGGAGAGCTTGTCTGCCTCCATCATATCGTGCGTGGTCAGGAAAACGGTCGCGCCTCGCTCCCGCTCCTCGAGGATAACCTTACGGATGTTCTCTGCCGACGCCGGGTCAAGACCGTCGGTCGGTTCGTCGAGAAACAGGATGGCGGGCCGGTTTACCAGGGCCCGGCCCACCATAAGGCGCTGTTTCATCCCTTTGGAATAGTTCTCAACGCGGTCGCGCTCTCGCCCGGCCAGACCAACCCGTTCCAGAATGGCAGTGGCATCAAAATGGGGGACGCCAAAGAGGCGGGCAAACAGCTTCAGGTTTTCCTCGGCGCTCATTTTTTCGTAGAGATTGGTCATCTCAAAGCAGACTCCAATCTGTGCCTGCACCTTTTCCGGGTCACGGGCTACGTCGATACCGAGTACCGTCACTTTGCCTTCTCTGGGTCGCAGTTGCCCTGTCAGCACCTTGACGGTGGTGGACTTGCCGGCGCCGTTCGGGCCGAGAAAACCGAGTATCTCACCATCGGCTACCTTGAAGCTGATGTGGTCCACGGCGACCAGTTGGCCGTAGCGGTAGGTCAGGTCTTGGGCAACAATCGCATCTCCGGCCATGATATCTCCTCTCTGCGTTTGGTCTCATTACATTCTACTACACCAGATACTACTATAATAACCTAGATAGAGTTAATTTGGAGAATAATTTGGAATTTAAAAAAAGCATTGACCCGTAGTGGTATGAAGGGATTAAAATAGGTCAAAAGAAGTAGGGAGAAGAGTTGAGGTTAAAATATAGAGTTCTTATGCGATTAACAGATATAGGGTTGTTTATAGTCAGCGTAATTGGAATAATTATAATGATTGCGGTTTCAATTTGTGTGGGGATATTTGTATTTTTCCCGAGTGTGATTTATGGCATAGCACCTCTGGTAACTCAACCTGTTGGAACAGTAGCTGGGCTTCTAATGAGGAGACCTAGCTGGGGCAAAAAGCAAATAGTTACGCTTAAGTTTACTACTCCGTTTGTTCTTATTATTATGCCTGTTATTTTGTTCTTATGCGTTTCTGAAGTAATAGGAGTGATATGGTTTTCTTGGATGTTGGCGTATCTTATCACGAGGTTCTTTAATGAAGCACATAAAAGGGAGTTAATGCTTCGTCATGGTATTATGGGACTTGATGCATTAGAACAGAAGTTTGCGCCGTATCATATTGAAAGTAATCCTCTAGTAGGGTTAGCTACTATTATTCTTTCGGCGGTATCGCTAGTAGTATCATATTTGATTGGTGAAGAAGTTGGTCTGGTGGTTGGAGCAGTAATAGCAGTTGTCTTGCTAGAAATAGGTCAAAGACAATATAAAGTGAAAAGTAAAGAAGAAGAAGGAGCCGATAAATGACGGCTGACGTGTTACCTGCGGCTATAGTATTTGACCTAGACGACACTATTCTGGCGTATGGTGAGCCGGAGGAATGCTGGCGGACAGTTTGTGACAGGTTTGTGTCCCGGGTTGGCGTTTCCAGCGTTGAGGAACTTCTGGATGCTATCAATGGCGTGCGGGAATGGTACTGGAGTGATTTGGAGAGACACCGCCAGGGGCGCCTTGTTTTGTCAGACGCGCGACGGCGGATAGTCGCTATGGCATTTTCCCGCCTTGGTATTGATGCCCGGGAGGTCGCTATTGAGCTGGCGGATGCCTATGCGGAGATGAGAGAAGGAAGAGCGCATCCCTTTCCCGGTGTGCTCGATACCCTCAAGCACTTCCGTAATCGGGGTGTCCGGCTCGGCCTGGTGACCAACGGAGGTTCGGAGATGCAGCGCGGCAAGATTGAGCGCTTCGGGCTGGTGCCGTATTTCGACTGTATCCTCATTGAAGGTGAGTTCGGGGCAGGCAAACCCGATGAGCGTGTCTTTCTCCACACGCTGGAGCAGCTAGGTGCGTCAACAAGTGACACCTGGATGGTGGGGGATGACCTTCAGCGTGATATCGCCGGGGCACAGGCGCTGGGAATGTTCACTATCTGGGTGGACTGGCGGGGTGGTGGACTGCCGGAGTCCAGCCCGATACATCCCGACCGTATCGTCAGAAGTGTTGCTGATTTGCGGTGATGCAACGTCCTGCTTTTCTTGAGAGACAGGGAGGCATTTCCTTTCTCCGAACAGGAAGCTTATATGTATTTTCAAGGGGGACACCCCCTTGTACCCCCGTTCCAGAGGGATTTCACCCCTCTGGACTCCCCAAAACGGTGTGAGGGTAGTTTCTGTGGTGCAGGTCTTTCTCACCTTAAATGGAAGACTGGACATCGAGCCGATGTCCACTGTTTATCCGGGGAAATTGCCACCTTAAAACTCAATTCTTCGCCCCTAAACACTTGAAGGGGAGTTAAAGAGGGGCGCAGCCCCTCTTACTATCTTCCTCTCTGGGGGGATAAAGGGGACGGGGCCACCACCAGCAGACAGGGTATAAGGCAAATAAGAGAATGCCACCGAGGCGCCAATAATCACGTAAACGACACATACGCTTGTCGGCGTTGGCGATAGCCGTTACAATTGGAGAGAGTAACTTTAGTGAGGTTTGCAGAAGTGAGTCCACATAATCAAGAGCAATCGGGTAGACCCAGGGTACTAATAATTGGCGGGGTTGCTGGTGGGGCGACCTGCGCAGCACGGGCGCGACGGTTATCGGAGGAGACGGATATTATCATCTTTGAGCGGGGGCCTTACGTGTCCTTTGCTAACTGTGGCCTGCCGTACTATGTTGGTGATATTATCCCGAAAGAGAGAGACCTGCTCCTGGCGACTCCGTCGTATTTCCGGGAAAGGTTTAATATCGACGTCCGGGTACATTGCGAGGTCACGGCAATTAACCGGCAGAAGAACGAGGTTCAGGTAAGGAATACCGAGACCGGGGAGGTCTATCAGGAGGCTTACGATGCCCTGGTGCTTTCTCCCGGGGCGGCGCCGGTCCGGCCACCGCTACCCGGCATTGACCTGCCCGGTATTTTTAGCCTGAGGACAATTCCGGACAGCCATCGGATAAGGGAATGGATTGTGGAAAGAGGAGTGAAGCGGGCGGTTATCGTCGGCGGTGGCTTTATCGGCTTAGAGATGGCCGAGAACCTGGTCGGGCGCGGTATCTCAGTCAGTATCGTGGAAATGCTACCACAGGTAATGCCGTCACTCGACCCGGAAATGGCGGTGCTGGTACAGGACCATCTGGCTGCTAACGGGGTGTCCCTGCATCTCGGTGATGCCGTCACCGGGTTCGAACAGGGTGCTGATGGTCATGGAATTGTCGTTACCACACAGTCCAGAGATAAGCATCCCTGCGATATGGTCATCTTTGCTATCGGCGTCCGTCCTGAGATAAAGCTGGCCCGGGAGGCGGGTCTTGAGATAGGGGCCCTCGGTGGCATACGGGTCGATGACCAGATGCGTACCAGCGACAGTCGGATATGGGCAGTCGGCGATGCTGTGGAAGTCCTGGATGTTGTCAGCGGGGAGTGGATACTCCTGGCACTGGCTGGCCCGGCTAACCGGCAGGGGCGAATCGCGGCTGATGTTATTATGGGGCGCAATTCTAGATTTCGTGGGGTCCAGGCTACGGCGGTATGCAAGGTTTTCGACCTGGTGGTTGCCTCGACCGGTGCCTCGGAGAAGGCGCTGCAACGTTCCGGCATTGATGGCCGGCGAGCACGCTATGAGAAGGTCTATCTGGAGCCAACCCATCATGTCGGGTACTACCCAGGAGCGAAGCCCATCATGATAAAGTTTATCTTCTCCACTGAGGAAGGCAGAGTCCTCGGCGTTCAGGCGGTTGGTGAGGAAGGAGTCGAGAAGCGTATTGACGTCATTTCGATGGCGATTCAGAAGGGCGCTACTGTCTTTGACCTGGAAGAGGCTGAGCTGTGTTACGCCCCCCAGTTTGGTGGTGCTAAGGACCCGGTGAACCTTGCCGGGATGGTTGCCGCCAATATCCTGCGAGGTGATTCTCCTGTTGCCCACTGGGACGATGTAAATCAGGGGCAGGGGACTGTTCTGGATGTGCGTACTCCTAGGGAGTTTGCTGCCGGTCATTTCGAAGGTTCCATTAACATTCCTCTTGATGAGCTTAGAGGGCGGCTGGGGGAATTGCCACAGGATGGTGAGATTCTTGTCTACTGCCGGCAGGGGCACAGGTCATACTACGCCACCCGGATTCTGCGCCTTAATGGGTTCAATGCTAGCAATGTTTCGGGGGGAATATTGACCTACAACATGCAAAGAAAGGTTGGCGTGCTTTAGAGTTAGCGAAGGCAATATATGGTGAGGCTAGTCATTATAATTGAATAGCGCGTATGAGGTACCTGCCAGGGTGTCTACAAAGAGGTATCATCCAAGAGAGACTGGTCCTCCAGGGGGTAGCTCGGCTTGCTCGTCTCCGTAAGGGATGGTACGTCCTTGCCAGCATCATCGATTGTTTCGAGCTTGGCATCAACCTGCTTTTGTCTTTGCTCTGCCCTTGAAGCGACGTTGGTTGCCTCTGCATAGTATCTTTTGACCTTCTCCGCATCTCTCAGCTCCGATAATATCACAGAGACATCAATGGCATTTCTCACTCTGGGATAATCGCCTTCCCTGATAACGGCATCGGGGGCCAGAGTTTTCATGTGCTCTCCCAGCTCTTTTATGAGGCTCAGGCTTATTTCCTTGGAAGGGGCAGCGATGAGATACAGTGCTCTGGCTGCGTCAGCGGGGTTGCATTCGAAAGAGAGCTCGCTAATAGCCTTGTCCAATGCTTCAATTCCCCGGTCGGTTGTTACGCTCTTCTCTCGGAAACTGCTTGACCTCCAGAATGCTAGCTTGAGATAAGGTAGCTTCCTCCTACCGTGGCCAATCATGGTCCATCCCGATAGGGTCTGTTTCACATCGCCGGCGTCAATTACCCTTGTGCCCAGGTGTTTGGCCCTCTTTTCTTCACCAGCACAGAGTATGTTGTAAAATGGCTCGACGGTCAGCTGGTTAATCCAGTCCAGATTGCTTCCGGAAGAGGCACCTTTGTCGACATACCTCTGATTGTCCACCAGGAATATCGCATCAGCTACGGTGCTACATGACTTCAGGCACGTTGCCGTGTTGTAGATTGTCCTCTCTTCAGTATGCTCTTCATGCTCAAAGGGCAGGACGATGAGGTTATAGATTGGTTTGTCTATGTAACGCTCTTTGACAACCTGTGATATTATGGGTAATGCTCCCGAACCGGTGCCTCCAGCGGCACCGGCAATCAGCAGGAAAGCGTCCGAATCATGGAATCGCGGTGTTTCCCTCATAGCATCGATAATCTTGTCGGCATCTTCGCGGGCTATTTGAGCGCCAAGTTCGTTTATCTTGCCGACGCCATGACCGGCAGTCTTCCGCCCGCCAATGAGTATCCTGTGACGGTAATCAGCCTTTATACTGCTCAGACTGCTCAGGTCGGCCAGGTCAGTATTTACTGCGAAGACGCCAGTGAGTACCTGGAGCCGCCGCCGGAGGCGGGCTCTTCTGTTCATCCGCGCGAACTCATCGGCGATGTGGGAGCCACATTGCCCCAATCCGATAACCAGTAGCTGCATTTTCCACTCTCTTCTGGCCGTTACCGGGGCTAGAACTTGCTTTCCGGTTTGGCACATTTACTCTTTGGGTCTACCCAGTGCTTTGGTGTTGTAACAACTCGCCCTGCTGGAACTCGATTGTAGTTAACTTGCGGGACTTTGTCAACAACTCGGGCAACGAGGTCCTAACTTCATCTACCGTTGTTTGCCCTGGGGATATCGGTGTCCTGGTTATATTACCTTACTTTAATCGCCTCCTGATTAAGGACGCTATTTCGCTCTGCCACGTATTCATGCACGTGGCTGGCGATGTCTTCAAGGCAAGCGAGGAACTCACGCGAAGGCAGTCGCTGCGGATTATAGTTCATGGTTATACCTATCTTCTCCCCGGAAGATGCCGTGATGCGCAGGCCATCCGATACGTTGGCAGTAAAATACCCACGGAGTCGGCTGTTCAGCTCCTTGTCCATCTTGAGCCTGTCTGCCAGGAGAGGTAGCTGACCCCACTCAAATCCTCGCCATTCAAATCCAGCCTTGCTATCAGCAGTCTGCGTCCTGATAATGTTTGTCAGTATTGGTATCCTGTTCAAGGTCATCCCTGGCTCCGGCGTTATCACATAGGTTATTTCATCCAATGTCGCGGATTTTTCCTCGCTCTTTCTGATAACCCGCCAGATTTCTATTGATTGTATTCCCTTGAGCCAGACGTTGGTGGTTACCAGTTGACGTAGTATTACGGCGTAGCCGTCTTCACGAGTACGTACTACTGCGCCATTCCCTCTCTGTACCTCAGCCTTGACACCGATGCTGCGCAGGTGTTCCACCAGCTGAAGTTCCATCTGGTGCGTCAGGCGCTTTCCTGACCATCTCGAAAGGGACCAGAAGAGCACTCCCAGGAAAGCCAGTCCTGCCAGAGTGCCCCCTATTCCGATTACCGGTGCTTGCCAGCCCATTATGATTTCCGCTCTGACCGAAAGGTAATACTTCGGGACTTGAGTCTATCCTTCTATCGGTGGATTGTCAATGTTAGCGGATGTGACGTTGCATTCGTGGCTGTAGCGATATGCGGGCTGCAATTTCCCAGATACAATGGCAGCCCGGGAACCAACGGTGATTCGCTTACGCCGTTGGCCTCCGGGCTGCCAGCACCGGATTCGAGGTTAGCTTCTTAGTTAATCATGACTTACGGCTTCCAGTGACCATCAAGTATGAAAGATGACGTGTCGAGGAAACCTACTACATGGCCTTCCAAAGCCGGATAATCTGTACAAACCACACATATCTGAACGAAAATATCAGCATCGACAGTACCATTACCAACTGAACCACTTGTCATCGTCCAACTACCATTGAGTTCGAGCAGGCAATCTGTTACCAGCGTGTTCACTGTGCCCACACCAGGGATGTCGATAGACTTAGGATAAATAGTTGGAGGGTAAGTAGTAGGTACAATCGGAGTAGTTTTAGCTGTGACATTTAGTTTATAATCCCCAACTACTAATACACCCTGGAGGGAACCAGCCTGCGAATCTGTAGACTCAATGTTGGCATGATATGTCATTGTGAAAGAGCCCAGTATAGACGCGGGCCCATCTGTGAAAGCACCAAATAGAGTACGGTCTTTGACAATCCAGCGCCCACTATTACCAGCCGCCTTTATATCACCTTGGTCAATTCCAATCACTATTCCTTCTGCATGGAAGTCATCTAATCCCTTCGCTGTTGCAATTGCAGGCATGATAATGGTTAGAGCCAAGGCCAGTACCAAAACCATGCATAGCACTCGCTTTTTCATTTTTCTACCTCCTTGGTGGCTATTTCCGCTCTTACTAAAACGGCCCTATATGCCGGGAACCTTCGTTATCATTCTGCATACCTAGCTGGTGATTGCGACGGGTGTCTGTAACTGTCGCAACACGCTAGATTCATCTTCGTATAGTTGCAGGCAAGCGTCGACTACCTTCGGGTCGTAGAGAATGCCTCTTTTACTGATGATTTCTTTCATGGCATAGTCTAGACCGAGGGCTGGACGATATGGTCGGTGGGATGATATTGCCTCAATAACATCAGCCACACCGAGAATCCTAGCGTCGAGTATGATGTCGTCACCAGTTAGACTGTCAGGATAGCCGGAGCCATCCAGTCTCTCGTGGTGTTGGAGGACCGCCTCTTTAACCGGCCAGGGGAATTCGATTAGTTCCAGTATGTTATAACTTACCTTCGAGTGACTCTTAATGATATCAAACTCGGTCTTGTTCAACCTGCCGGGTTTACTCAGGATTTCGGCTGGGACGGACAGTTTACCGACGTCGTGGAGCAGGCCGGCGACCTGAATACCTCTTACTTCCCATTCAGACAGGCCCATAGTCCTGGCAATGCTTGCGGCAAGGTCGGCGACTCGTTGCTGATGGCCAGCGGTGTACGGGTCTCTCGTTTCGACGACTAACGACATGGCGTGGATGATGCCATCCATGGCCGCCAGCAGCTCGCCATGCTTCTGCTGCATGCTTTCGTAGGCGAGGGCGTTTTCGATACCGATGGCAACTGCCCGCGATATTTTCTGCAGTAGGTACCGGTCTTCCGGTGAGTATCGCTGATTGGACAACTTGCTGCTGAGGAGCAGTAGGCCAACGAGATTGTCATCAGTTTTCAGGGATATGAGCAGCTCAATACGGTTTTTAGCCAGAGCAGCTTTCTCGTTATCCGTCAGGACGCTCAACGTAGGGCTAACGTCTGTGTCATTGATATCGACAGGATAATCCTGGTTTTTCATCGTCAGAGCAAGCAAGCTGTTAGCCTTGAAGGACAGCTCTACTGGCTGAGTCTGTCCATAATAAGAATGCGTAGCGAAGTCACCTGTCTTCGGGGATGGTAGAAGCAGAAAGGTAGAGCGGCTTTGCATACCATGGGCGACCGAGGTGACCAGTGACGATGCCAACTGGCCTAGGTCGATGATATGCTTCGTCTCTGCCGTAAACCTCTTCAGAGTCTGAAGGTGGTCATATCTCTCACGGAAGAACCACCGGTCGACGATGTTCTGGAATACAGGTAACGTTGGCTGCAACAGGGTTATCGCTATAATAGTAATGAGCACGGAGACGAAGATAATCGTCAGGGAGATAGGGCTCAGTGCTGTCTCAAAGACACTGCTGAGCAGGAATACCAGACCA
>CAZTBG010000064.1:0-10992 GCA_964611805.1 uncultured Dehalococcoidales bacterium
GAGCTGTTGAAGGTGCTCAAGACCCTGGAGGGCATCCAGAGCGCGTTCAACAGCTCGGCTTCTGGCGGCAAGAAGGTCTCTCTTGCTGACCTCATCGTTCTGGCTGGCTGTGCAGGCGTTGAGCAAGCTGCGAAGAAGGCTGGTCACGAAGTGACCGTTCCCTTCACGCCGGGACGCATGGATGCCTTGCAGGAGCAGACCAATGTGGTCTCCTTCGCCGTGCTCGAACCGGTCGCGGACGGCTTCCGTAACTACCTCAAGACCAGATTCTATGTATCGGCCGAAGAGCTACTTGTTGACCGGGCGCAATTGCTGACGCTGACTGCGCCTGAGATGACGGTCCTCATTGGCGGCATGCGTGTCCTGAATACCAACTTCGGCCTGACCCAACACGGCGTCTTCACCAAGCGCCCCGGGACGCTGACGAACGACTTCTTCGTGAACTTGCTCGACATGGGCACGACCTGGAACGCAACCTCGGAAGACAAAGATGTGTTCGAGGGTCGTGATCGCGCAACGGGCGAACTCAAGTGGACTGGCACCCGTGTCGACCTTATCTTCGGTTCAAACTCCCAGCTCCGGGCTCTGGCAGAAGTCTACGCAAGTTCGGACGCGCAGATGAAGTTCGTGCATGACTTTGTGACGGTGTGGAACAAGGTAATGAACCTTGACCGCTTTGACCTTGTTAGGTCATGAGCACTTGGTGACGAACATCGTCAGCCATGTAAAGAAGGGGGGACCGAAGAGGTCAAAACGCGCTTCATCGACTAGTGGCGAAGGGTTGTTGATGACCTCGGTGCTCGTGTAGCCAAGGGAGTGGGTTAGGGAATACATTCTCGCGGAAGTGAAGAGCTTTTCCTGAATTACCTGGAGAATATTCCCTCCCCGGCAACTAAGTGGTGGTTGGAGCCCAGAGTAAAAAGAACCGAAGGAGCGCCGGAGTATCTCAATGAGATGATATTCATTGTTATCGAAGAGGTGGGGAAGTCGGGTGGTGAAAGAAAGGATAAGATAACGGTCTTTCCAGCTTCGATGCCAGGTATCAGCTTTTATATAAAAAGTGGGCACACTTCTTTAGCTAAAATGCTTTTGAAGTCTGCCCGCCACTTCGCTCCATTACTCCTCCTTTCTGGTTACCTTCGCCAGATTGCTCATTTTACCCAGAGCCTTCAAAAATCCCGAGGAGCTCAGGAACCTTCGGTTCTACCGTTATGCTTCAATCGGTGCATCACCTCTTTTCCTTCTTTATCATTGTAGTTTATTCCTCTTGGCAGTCCGCGTCTGTGACTTTTGTTACCTTGAGGGCGGGTTAAAAAATGTCATACTTTTGTAATTTTTCTCTTCGATATTTTATGAATTCTCCATAACGGGTAGACTATGATTTCAGTCGAGTTGCGTATTTGACCGGTAGTTTCGTTCAAATCCGAAGATTGGTCGGAGTAGCCTAAAAAAATAGTGATTTACATAAAATCCGCCTATGGGAGAGCATCAGTAATATGAAGGAGGTGAAGAAGGTGAGACTGAGTGGCAAAACGTCAATAGTAACCGGAGCCAGGAGAGGAATAGGTCATGCTATCGCCCTGGCGTTGGCCGGAGAAGGCAGTAACGTGGTTGTGAGCGACATAAGCCAGGCAGATTGTCAGAAAGTTGTCGGTGAGATAGAAGGGCTGGGGAGCAAAGGGCTGGCACTGAAGTGTGACGTCAGTTCCGGCGCCGAGGTCGGGGACATGGTCAGGAGAACGGTGACAGAGTTTGGAAAAGTGGACATCCTGGTAAATAATGCCGGAATCATAACTTATAAGCCGTTTTTGGAAATTACAGAAGAAGAGTGGGACAAGACTTTGAACGTAAATCTTAAGGGGCAGTTCCTCTGTGCGCAGGCTGCTGCTATGGAGATGCTTAAGAACGGCTGGGGGCGCATCATTAATATCGCCTCGATTTCCTCCGGGGGATGTGGCATCGCCTTTCCTCTGATAGCCCATTACACGGCATCGAAAGGCGGCGTTGTGGCTCTCACAGAAGCACTTGCTCTGGAACTGACTCCCCAAGGTATAAATGTGAATGCGATTTGTCCCGGGGCGGTAGACACTGACATGGCCAAAGGTGCCAAAGAGAGTGGCCAGCTACAGCAGGTATTGGCAAGAATACCCAAGGGGAGACTTGGGCGTCCGGAGGAAATTGCCAGTCTGGTTGTTTTCCTGGCATCCGAAGAGTCCGACTACATCAGCGGGGCAGCAATTGTCGTCGATGGCGGGTGGTTGACGAGCTGACTAGCGTAGTCGATAGCTGAAATCTGGTCGATAGGAGTATTGATTTACCAATAATATAGCGAAGGGAGAGATAAATGCTGAAACTGAATGTGAAAACAAAACGCAAACCTGAAGAGGTGGTGAAGGAGGCCCTTGGGTTCTTTGGTCCTGGTGGCTATAGGCTGAAAGTGACCGAACAAGGCGATGCATGCGCCTCCTTTGAGGGGGGAGGTGGTAGTATCACCGTCGTTGCCTGTGCCGAAGACAAGGGGACATCGGTAGATCTGGAGACGCGGGAGTGGGAGAATCAGGTAAAAGAGTTCGCTCTCAAGATTAAATAATGCCGGCATGAACGGCTCTCCACATTTACGTTGGACACCTCGAGCAGAGACTGGACGATGTCCCCAAAGACAGACCGATAGCGGTAATCTGTAATGTGGGGCACCGTGCCGGGCTCGGTGCCAGCACTTTACTCAGGGCTGGTGGTTATCCCAGGGTTTACAACGTCCTCGGTAGCGTGAGGGCGTGGGTAGCTGCCGGTTTTCCTGTCACCACTGACTAGTCTTGTAAACACTGGACAAATGAGGTCGGAGTATGAAGGAATATGATGTCATTGTCATCGGTTCAGGCTCTGGGATGAATATTGTTGAGGAGACTCTGGTTCATGGAATGAGCGTCGCTCTGGTTGACAAGGGCCCGCTCGGAGGCACCTGCGCTAATCTGGGCTGTATACCATCCAAGATGCTCATATTCGCTGCTGACAGGATAGCCGAGATACAGGAAGCCAAAAAGCTGGGCATTGAAGCGGAGATAAAAAACGTTGACTTTGACTTCATCATGGAGCGGATGAGAAAAGTCGTACGTGAAGGCCAGCAGCATATGAGGCATGGCCTTTCGCATGTCAAGGAACTGGACTTCTTCGAAGGCGAGGGACACTTTGTTGAAGACTATACGGTTGAGGTGAACGGCCAGATAATAAAAGGGGATAAGATTTTTATCGCCTCCGGCTCACGTCCTCTGATACCACCGATAAAGGGACTGGAAGGTGTGGACTACCTGACAAATGAGACAGTACTACAGCTAAGGGAAAGACCGGAGAGCCTCATAATCATCGGCGGCGGCTATATTGCGGTGGAGTATGGGCATTTCTTTGCCGCCGTAGGCACCAGGGTCACCATGCTGGAAATGGCTGACCGCCTCGTCCTTGCCGAGGAGCCGGAGATATCCGAGCTTCTGAAAAAAGAGTTGGGCCGGCGTATGGACGTTTATACCGATGTCCGGGCTGAGGAGGTGAGGGGGAATGAGCGTGATGTTATCGTCATTGTCAATGATTTAAAGGCAGGCAGGAAAAAGGAATTCACAGCGCAGAGAATATTGGTAGCGGTGGGGCGCAGGTCAAACGCCGACCTGCTAGAGGTAGAAAAGACGGGCATTGAGGTTGATAAAAGAGGCTTTATCAGGGTTAATGAGTATCTTGAGACCACCAAGAAAAACATATTTGCCGTGGGGGATGTCAACGGTCAGCAGATGTTTACCCACGTAGCCAACGTAGAAGCTTCGCTGGCTGCCGATAATGCCATTCACGGCAGCAAGGTAAAGATGGACTACAACGCTACTCCGCACGCTGTCTATTCCCATCCCCAGATTGCATCCGTCGGACTGACCGAAGAAGCTGCCAAAAGGGCACACAAGGTTCTGGTCGGCAAAGCGAAATATTCGGATACGGCTCAGGGCGAGGCCATGATAGAGGAAAATGGCTTCGCCAAAGCTGTTGTAGAGGTGGATACCGGGAACATACTGGGTTTTCACATCATCGGCCCCTATGCACCCATTCTGATTCAAGAAGTGATAGATGCTATGGCATCCGGCAACGGTGTTGACCAGATACAGGCTGGTATGCATATCCACCCCTCTATTTCCGAGCTGATACCTGCGGTCCTTAGCAACCTGGAGAATCCGCAGGCAAAATGACTTAGTTATCCCACCTGAAGAAAGGGTAATGGCACACACTCATTGATGCCAGTATATATTGATTATTACTTCCTAATAGCGCCGGCTACAGTGCTGCCAAACTCCCGGCATCTGGCCAGGTCATCGGGCTTCGGCTGCCATTTTGCGCGAATACCCTCGGTAATTACGGGAATTTTGCAGGTGGCTAAATGGTCTTCAATGATTTTGACCGACTCCCCGCTCCAGCCGTAGCAGCCAAAGGCGGCGCCTATCTTGTTCTGGAACTTGAGTCCCTTAAGGTCCTCAAGAATCGGAGTGATGGTGGGCAGCAACCCCTGGTTGAAGGTAGGTGACCCCACGATAACAGCCTTTGTTTTGAAGATTTCGGTGATGACATCATTCCTGTCCGCAGTAGGCATATAGAAGGTCTTGTAAGGGATGTTTTCGGCTGCCAGTCCGTCACCGATAGCCTCTGCCATATGTCTGGTGCCATCCCACATGGAATCGTAAATAATGACTGCTGTTTTTTCAGGTACTTGTGATGCCCACTCCTGATACTTTTTCACAATCTGGAGAGGGTCCTTCCTCCAGATTATGCCGTGACTGGGTGCAATCATGCTAACGGGCAGGTTTAAAGCTAATACTTCCTCTATCTTTTTTGAGACCATGCCACTGAAGGGGGTCAGGATGTTGGCGTAATATTTCAGTGCCTCTTCATAAAGCTCTTCCTGGTCTACCTCGTCATTGAAGCGGAAGGCATTGGCATAGTGCTGGCCGAAGGCGTCATTGGGCATGAGGATATTATCACCGGTCAGGTAGGTGAACATGCTGTCCGGCCAGTGCAGCATCGGTGCCTCGACAAAGATAAGCTCTCTTTTGCCGATGCTGACCTTATCTCCAGTCTGGACTGCCTGGAAATTCCATGGCTGGTGGAAATGCCCCTCCACGCTCTCCAGGCCGCGCTTGGAGACGATTACAGTTGCCTTGGGAGCATGGCGCATTACGGCAGGGAGTGAACCGGAATGGTCGATCTCGGCATGATTGGCAACCACAATATCAATTTTCGCCGGGTCTATGACCTCACGAATATTTTCAATAAGCTGCTCCTGGAATGGGCCCCATACCGTGTCCACGAGCACGGTCTTTTCGTCGGTGATAAGATAGGCGTTGTATGAAGACCCGCGATGCGTGGTCAGTTCAAAGCCGTGAAAATGTCTCAGCGCCCAGTCCACGACTCCTACCCAGTAAACTCCTTTCGTTAGTTCAGTAATCATCCCGGCTCCTTCTATTTTTAGATTCTTACATGGTGACTGATGCTCTTAAGTTGGCTTGTCTCTCCTCACAAGTCATAATACATATAATCCGCGCTGATTTAGCCCTCTTGCACTGGTGGTTCCGTTACTTCGCAACAGCCGCATTCACATTGACCGCCGGTCGCGCAGGGCTTGCAGCAGTAAATGACCCCGTCTTTTTCGTAAGCATCAGCGTCGACGTGGCAGCCGCATGCCGGGCAAAGTTGTTCTGCCATTTTCACCCCTCCTTTCTATTTTTGTGGTTTACCTCAGGACTGCCAGGATATCGGCCCAAACAAAAAATCATACCTCATCATCAGGACATCGTAATGGGACTGCTCCTGTCTGGCCAGAAACTCAAACATTTGCTTGCCAAGGGTATCCTCAATCTGTGAAGCCGCCTTCCGATAGAGGTCGTAGCTCTCCATTTCGATATGCAAACCAAACATCAGGGCATCCCAGTCATTGGACTTAATCTTGACCACCTTCTCTAGTGATTCCTCACCTTTGGGAAACAGGGGTTTATCCAGGTCTATTTCCACTGGCTTTATCTCCGAAGAGCCTGCCCAGTTACCCTCGCTGCTCAGGGAGGCATGCTGTCTCTTTATCAGGTCATAGTGTTTCTGCTCGTCGTCAGCCAGCGTGGTAAACATTTCCTGTCCCTTTTTATCCTGTGTAGTCTGCGCTGCTTGCAGGTAGAATTGGCTTCCTTCTTGCTCAATTTCCATAGCCTGCTCCAGTATTCCCAGCGCTGTCTTCACATCTTCAGCCATGTTCATTCCTCCGTCAGCTCACATAAATTCTGTCAAGAGCTTCTCAACCCTGGCGGGAATATTCTCCTGACGCACCAGCGGTCCTTTGCTCAGTGCCGGTAGCTGTTCTTCGTAAACTGGTAACTCCTTCCTGAAGATAATGCCAATCGGGATTCTTTCTCCCCATTCCTGTGCTCTTTCCAGAGCTACCTTTCTATCGCCGGGGTCATAGCCGCTTTCATCCTCCAGTTTATAGACCCGTTCGCGGTACCACTGGAATGTATTCTTATGGTTAAACGAAGGGCAAGGCTGTAGAATGTCGATAAGCGCAAATCCCCTGTGAGTAATGCCCTCTTTAATAACGTGAGAAAGGTGGTCTATATCGCCGGCGAAACTTCTACTAACGAAGCTGGCGCCGCAGACTATCGCCAGAGCTACAGGATTTAACGGGCTTGCCGCACCGTCCGGTGTGGTCTTGGTGACAAATCCGAGGTCGCTGGTAGGGGATGCCTGTCCTTTGGTAAGTCCGTAGACCTGGTTATTGTGAACGAGATAAGTGATGTCGTGGTTCCGGCGGGCAGCGTGGATGAAATGGTTGCCTCCTTCACCATAACCATCCCCGTCACCGCTGATGGCAATGACCACCAGGTCGGGATTCGCAATCTTGGCACCGATAGCTGGCGGAACTGGTCTACCATGAAGAGAGTTGAATACGTTGCCTCTGGTATAGTGAGGTAGCTTGCCCGCTTGACCAATCCCGGATACCAACAACACCTGATGGGGCTCAATCTCCAGCTCCACCAGCGCCCTGTTCAGTGCTCTTAGAATACCGAAGTTACCACAACCCGGGCACCAGGCCGGTTTAAGTCCTGCATAATCGGATAGTTCAACCATCTCTAGCATCCCTCCTTTCTCACCGCTTCAGCAATGTAAGCCGGGGTGAAGGGGCGACCGTCATACTTCAGAATTCGACCGCTAACATCATGCCCCGTTTCTGCCTTGATAAGGCTGGCAAGCTGTCCCGTAGCATTGTTCTCAATGACGTAGCTGCTGTGGGCCTTACTGACGGCATCAGTGACCGCCTCTGCCAGGAAAGGCCAGAGCTCGTTCAGGTGGAGCATATTGACGCTGGCACCTTCCCTGCGCAGCATATCCACTGCCTCGTGAATAGCTCCGTAGGTACTCCCCCAGCCAATAAGGGTTGTCTCCGCCTTTTTAGGACCATAGTGCCAGGGTGCGCTGATTTCCTGCTTGAGTGAAAATAGCTTGCGCAGCCTTTTCTGCACCTGTTGCGTTCTCTCCTCGGCATCTTCCGTGAGGTGCCCTTCCTCATCGTGCTCATCACAGTCGGTTATCACCAAGGCACTGCTCAGCCCCGGGAACGCCCGTGGCGAAATGCCGGACTGGGTTATCCTGTGCCTCCTGTACTCTGAAGGAGCACCTTCTTTATCTGAAACCAGGAGCCCGCGGTCAATGGTTACCTGCGAGAGGTCAAACGGGTCAACCGTGGCATAGGAGCTTGCCAGATGCTGGTCAGTCAGGATTATCACCGGAAGCTGATATTTATCTGCCCAGTTAAAAGCCCTGACAGTTACCCAGAAGGCGTCTTCGACATTGGCCGGGGCAAGGACTGCTCTGGGGAAATCACCGTGGTGGGTATGAAGGACAAACTGAAGGTCACCCTGCTCCGTTCTGGTGGGCAGGCCAACGGCTGGTCCGGGGCGCTGGGCATCAATAATCACAACGGGTGTTTCTGTAATTCCTGCCAGCCCCATGCCCTCGACCATGAGGCAGAGGCCGCTGCCAGAGGTGGCCGTCATCGCCCTGACACCGGCGTAGGCGGCCCCGATGGCCATATTGATGGCGGCTATTTCATCCTCGGCGTGGACCATTACCAGGTCCAGCTCTTTTGACTTGGCGGCCATGTATTCCATGATAGAGCTGGCGGGGGTCATCGGATAGGCTGACATAAACTTGCAGCCAGCGGCGATAGCTGCCAGCGATATCGCCTCATTGCCGGTGAGCAGCATCCGTTTGGTCTCAGAGACCGGCTTTAGCTTACGAAAATCGGCTTTATACTCAGACTGGGCGTAATCGTATCCGGCCTTGGCGGCGGCAATGTTGCTATCGCCAATATCCCCTTTGCCGAAATGCTCTACCAGCGCAGCATTAAGTATGTTCAGGTCGTAGCCTACCAGTGCCAGCGCGGCACCAAGGGCTACTGTATTGGCCATGACCTTGTCTCCTGCCTTTTCTTCAGCGAGCCTCTCCAGTGGAATGCCGAAAAGCTCGCCGCCGGTGGAAATATCCCTTATCTTGTCAACATCGAAAATAGCTATGCCACCAGAGGCCAGTTCTTTACGGTGCAGGTCAATACTCTCCCTGTTAAGCGCAACCAGCAGGTCCACCGGCTCGGCAATGGTACCCACCCGGCTATCCTTTACCCTGATACGGAAGAAGTTGTGGCCGCCCCTTACTCTAGACTCATAGTCCTGGTCGGCAAAGACATGATAGCCACCGCGGGTGAAGACCTTGGCCAGCAGGAAGCCAACCGACTGCACTCCCTGCCCGGCTTCTCCCCCGACCATAAAGTTAAAATCAACAGGCATTGGACACCTCCATACATTGCACCGATATCACTTGTGTTTTTGAATAACCTCCTCCACCCACTTCATAGCAGCAATCATCGTGGGGAAACCCGCCGTGGTAAACGCCAGAAGCGCGGCATGGCGGAGTTCATCAGTGGTTACGCCTTCCTCAAGCGCCCGCCGGGCGTGGGACCTTACTCCGCCTTCCGAACTCAAGCCTATGGCAATGCCCAGCTTTACTAACCGCCTTGTCTTTTCATCCAAGGGGCCCCAGTCATGACACTTGACCGCCAGGTCGTCATAGGCTTTAGCTATCTCGGGGAATTCTTGCTTAAATCCTATGTAAATATCTGGTAAATAGGTCACTGTACACCTCCGTCCTGCCCGATTCAGGACATATCTTAGTCTCTGCCACCTCTTATTCCATGCCTGCGCAGTTCTGAGTGGGTATTGCCCGGGAGCGGAGCCGTTCATGTTTCATTTGGCAGATTTACTGGTCTTCTTTTTTGCGGAAACGGTAACCTTTTTTGGTTTTACCCCCGCCGTTTTGGGTAATGTGACCTCGAGAATTCCGTCTTCGTAGCTGGCTTCAATCTTGCTCGCATCAACCGTGGAAGGGAGAGGAATTGAGCGATAGAAGCTGCCGTAGGAACGCTCACAGCGGTAGTAGTCCTCTTCCTTGACCTCGGACTCCATCTTCTTCTCGCCTTTTATAGTCAGTGTATCTCCCACCACCGAGATGTCAATGTCCTTCTCCTTCATCCCCGGAAGTTCCGCCTTAACTACGAACCTGTCGTCTTTCTCGAAGACATCCATGGCCGGCATCAAGTCCTTCTCCCCATCAGTCAGCCACCACATCGGCCGTCTGAAGAAATCTTCAAGACGACGGTCCCATTCTTCCAGCCCCCTGGATGGTCTCCAGGGAGCGATTCCCCACCTGGGTCTCCATCTTTCCATAACCATAGCGCTCTCCTTTCCTGTATTCTGAATTGTCGTCAGGCTTCACTCCCGGCAACGCCCTCAGGTAAGACAGAAATAGTTATTCTGCTGTAGTGTGATGCTTCACTAAGATACCTTTATTTCTTTCTCTGACTGCCAGAGCCCGTGTATGTTGCACAGAGCAGTAGCGTAGATAAGCCCCGGCTTGCTGGTCTTCATTGACAGGCTGACCTCATGGTGAGTGTATACTGAACTCTTATCCGGCCCTTCCACCGATTCCCCGTGGGCGGTAGATTCAAAGTGGCCTATCTGGTAGGGAAACTTCTCTCCCTCTGGGTGGAAGTACACCGAAATCCACCGGATGTGGTGTTCGGTTGTATTGGGATGGGCTATCTCCTTCCCCAGGGTCACCTTCACCGGGAAGAACTCACCAGCTTTCACCTGGTCTGCACACTCTATTACCGGGACGTGTTTTTCCGTCTTCCAGTCCGCGCTCTGAAAAAGTTCTCCGAATTGCTTCATTTCATACTCCTTTCATATTTTGTAATTATGCTTCTTTGTCAGGGAGTTATTATTTGCCTAGTCCTGCTGATTGACTCCCGCCTGCGCTTGTTCCACTTCTTGATAGCTTCTGGTCACCTCCTCAACAGCAGTTTCATCCTCAAGGGCGGACAGGTCACTCATCATCCAGCCTACAATTCAACTCCTTGATAAGTCCTTCTTTCGTCACATTATTTTCCCGTGTCGGCTGCCATTTCTCTGTTTAAATACCAGGCATGCAACCCGGCGCTCTTACTATCAGGACAGGTAAGCAGGCAGAGCGAAGGACACGGTCTGCCACGCTCCCCCAGACCCAGCGGCTTATACCAGAACGCCCGTGCGTGGCGATGGCGATGAGGTCAATTTCATGTTGAGTGGCATATTCAGTAATACTCTCAGCCGCTTGGCCGGTTACGACTTCTGACTGGATAACTGCTCCATCGTATTTTGCTCGACCGGCCAGCTGTTCAAGGTAACTTTTAGCAGCAGCCTCATTCTCTGAGTCAAAGCGGTTTATATCTTCATGACTCAAGCCTGTACTATCGTCGACACCAACGGGTACATAAGGCGGTCCAACAACCCAGTGTAGCGGTTCAGCCACACGTAGAAAAATAACATTTTTCGCGTCACATCCCTTAGCAATAGATTCCACATGAGGGAGAACACATTCCGCCAGTTCTGA
>CAZTBG010000065.1:0-10678 GCA_964611805.1 uncultured Dehalococcoidales bacterium
TTTCCCCGATGGTAGACCATGTATCGGCTGATTACCAGCCGACCACAGGCTGGACGTACTCAGGTGCAATCTCCTTGGACGAAAAATGGGTACTTGATGCGACTGTTGTCAAAGATGGCACCAATTCCTACAAGATGTGGTATACACACGTCAAGCTGAACGACACCTTTACAGAACTCCTAGCGACACTCAATAACCTTAATCCAGAGGATGTGCTCGATGCCTTTCTTGAAATGCGTATGAACGACCTGTTTATTGAGCTGGCCGTTCTGGACGAAGCAGACGTGTGGGATTTGTTACAAGGTTTTACCACAGCAATCGGTTATGCTACCTCCAATGACGGCACAAATTGGCAGGTTGAGAACCCAGAGGTAATTTCCGGTGGCACGAGCGTCCTTACGGCTGTCGGCGCCCCGGCAGTCATTAATGATGGTGGCACCTACAAGATGTGGTACACCCAAGTTAATTCCAACCTCAATGCAACAGCACTGGGCAATATTCTCACCGGTTTTGGGGGTACGCAAGGACAGAGGGCTACGGCCATCGGAAATCTGATGAACAGTACACGGTCAGTCATTAGCTATACGACGTCCAGCGACGGCGGCGAGACATGGGACACTTCGACTGACACAGTTTTTGACCCCGCTCAGGCAACTGACATACTAAGCAGCGTGGGCACTCCGACAGTAATCAACGACAACGGCACGCTCAGGATGTGGTATAGCCGTATGGAATCAGACCAGACGGTAGCTCAGTGGGCGGCGGCACTGGCGGACACCGCTACCTTCGACATGGACGTGCTGCACAGCCTGCTCGATGGAACGGCGGGTGTGATTGGCTATGCGACCTCTTTCGACGGGATAACTTGGAATGTGGTAAATGACAATATATTGCTTGGTGGCGTGTCTGCCTGGGAGAGTGTCGGCGACCCATGTGTGGTCAAGGCCAACGGCACCTACGAGATGTGGTTCACCAGCATTCAGACTGGCCTGACTACTACAAATCAATTCACGACGCTTTTAGACCAGATAAATCTCCTTGACCTTGGTAGCCTCTGGACAGCTCTACAGAACCTGAATATTACTGACCTTCTGAATGCCATCGTAGCCCTGAACCTAACCGATATTAAGACTACTCTCGGTAATACATCGTCTGTTATTGGATACGCTACCTCCAGTGACGGTGCCACCTGGACGATAGCAAGCGCGGATGACTTTAATGGCGGTGACGTCTATCCTTCGGGAGTCGCTGGCCCGTGGCGCAGCGTTAGCTCACCTTGCGTTATCGGAGATGGCACCAACTACACGATGTGGTTTAGTAAGGGTGTAGAAGACCTTGATGTCGCTAATCTCGCGGAATACCTTCTGCTATGGACCGGTGATGCCTCACCTATTGGACAGGCAAATTACTCGCCTCCGGGTGGCGGTGGTGGTGGAGGTGGGGGTGGCGGCGGCGGTGGAGCACCGCCGGGCATGACCTTCTTCTATGACAAAGTGGACACAGAAGGCTACTTCCTGGAAAGAGTCGTCGCTACGTCTGTAGACAGCCTTGCCCGGATTATCATACCCGATGGTATCCGGGGACTAAATGCCTCCGGTAATCCCCTGACCTACATTACCATCGTCGAAATGGAAGAACCACCTGACCCACCCCCCGACCACTCGATAATAGGCCTGGTGTATGACTTCGGACCGGAGGGGGCTACCTTCGACCCGCCGGTCACCCTCACCATCACCTACGACCCGTCATTAATACCGGACGGTGTTAATGAAGATGACCTTATTATAGCCGTGTGGGACGAAGACACGGGCACATGGGTCAAGCTGACCTCGGTGGTTGACGCTGAAAACAACAAGGTCTCCGTCCAGATAAGCGGCTTCAGCAGCTATGCTATCCTGGCACCCTATACCCCGGCCTCCTTCTCGGTTCTCAATATATCCATCACCCCCGGGCAGGTCTATGTCAACCAGCCAGTGACCATCACTGTGACCGTAAGCAACAGCGGCTCTATCTCCGGAACCTATCAGGTGGAGCTGCTCATTAACAACGAGGTAGAAGATGTCCATGAAGTTACAATGGGTGGCGGCGAAAGCACGACGGTATCTTTCGAAGTAATCAAATCTATAGCCGGCAGTTACACGGTGAGCATTGACGGTCTTTCCGGCACCTTCCTTGTTGAGGAAGAAGTGATTGAGCCTGAGCCCGAGCCTGAACCTGAACCGGTAGCAGATATTGTCCCAAGCAGACTTACGGTAACGCCAACGGTTAGAGTCGGAGAGACGGTCACCATAAACGTCTTAGTCATCAATCAAGGCGATGGTGAGGGCAGCTACGAGGTGACACTGGTCATAGATGGAAAGGTAATAGAGTCCAGGACAGTTACCCTTGCCGGAAACACAGAACAAACGGTGACCTTCACCACCACCGCGGAAACTACAGGCATTCACACCGTTGATGTCGATGACCTTTCTACAATCTTCGCGGTACTACAGAAGTCCGAGAGGCCGGAAGAACCCTCTGAGTTGAACTGGTTGCTTATCGGTGGGATAATTGTCGGCTGTGCAGTCATCACGGCAATCACCGCTATCTTCCTCCTGATGCGTCGTATGGCTCGACGGTGAAGTCGCCAAGATAACCGGGCTGGAGGGACAGTGATGAGAAGGGAAGAGGCTAGCCCCTCCCCTCTCTGCAAAATCAGGGTAAGCCTCCCGAAAGACGACTCCCAAGGAGACATGGCCAGAGTGGTAGCGGCAATCATAAACAAACGAAGATACTTACTCAGAAGTGTGTGGCGGCTACTCTGCATTGCGGGTCTGGTGTCTGGTCTGATTCTAGCCAACCCGGCACCGGCGTATGCCCTGAGCATTGATGACTACTTTTCTTATTCCTACTCGATTAAGCTCGACCGGACCGAGGTATACCGCGATGAGGTATTCTCCGCCACAGTAAGCGGGCAGGCAGTCTGCAAGAAGACCTTACCTTTTGGTATAACCCCCAATGCAGCCTCAGTCACTTCCCGCATCACTGCACGGCATGATGCGACTGGCTATGAGGTAGTACTGAACTCCGCCTACACGGTAGCCATTGACACATTCCCCACCAACCCGGGAGATTCCATACAGGAAACTGTGGTTGTGCCCCTGGCATTTCCCGGCGACAGCCCGTCTGGTACCTATACCATCACCGGCGAGATTGTGGAAGCCAAGGTCCATGTCCTGGCTTTCTGGCTGGACGTCACCGGTTACCTGCCATCCTCCCAGGTACTGGGCAGCGTTACCTGCTTTACCAGATACGTCAGCGACACCGGTGAGTTCCTGATGAAGTATACGGCGAAATCGCCTGACGGCAAAGCAGCCGTCACCATCCAGTCCGGCACCACAGGCCTCAGCCAGCAGGGTACACCACTGAGCGAGATAACCGTCACGGAAAAGGGAGACCCGCCGCCTCCCTCTCCAGACACCGAATTCGCCGGGCCGGTATATGACTTCGGCCCCGAGGGGGCAAGCTTCAACCGGGCAGTGACCATCAGGCTAACCTATGACGATGCTGAGCTACCTGAAGGTGTCAACGAGGAGCATCTGGTTGTTGCTGTCTGGGATAGTCAGTTCGAGGAGTGGCACCTGCTCGACACCACCGTCGACCCGGTAAATAACATCATTACGGCAGAGGTAAACCACTTCACTCTGTACTCAATCATAGCTCACACCCGGCCGGCCGACTTTACCGTCAGCGACCTCTCGATTACTCCCGCTGAAGCAGCGGCCGACGCAAGGATTGATATCAGTGTCCTGGTCAGTAACGCCGGCGACCTGACCGGGGTTTACCAGCTCCAATTGAAGGTCAACGGGGAGGTGTATTTCGTCAGGAGCGCACGCCTCGCCGGTGGTGACAGCGTGACAGAGTCCTTCCCCGTCTACTGGAATACACCCGGGACCTATATCGTCAACATCGCCGGTCTCTCCGGGATATTTACCATCGAGATAGGCGAACTACCATCAATACCGGACACAGACGATACCACGCCCGCAGTGGCACCGGTGACACTCATAGTAGATGTGACACCCGTCGAGATTGCTGATGGGGAGAGTATTGCCATGCGTGTCCTGATAACCAACACCAGCGACATACAGGATACATGCCGGGCATCACTGAAGAAAGATAACATCCGGGTAGAGACCAAAGAGGTATCTTTGGCCAGCGATACCAGTCAGGCAATAATCTTCACGGTACTGAAGGAAACTACAGCGGTCTATACGGTAGAAGTCACAGGGCCTTCCGGGGTCTTCACTGTCGAGGATATGCCGTTGTCTATCCCGGAGACACCCACCCCCACACCACCAACGGCGACACTCAACTGGTGGCTAGTTGGCGGCAGTATCGCCACAGGTATTATCATCGTCCTGCTGGCCGCCATCATAATTGCTCGCAGAAAACGCCAAAAAGCGCTTAGATAACTTCCTCGTTCCAGTCCAGCATCAGTACACGGACAATGTCTCCCGGCCTCGCCTCAGCCCAGTCTTCGGGCACAATTGCCAGCCCGTTAGCCTGGCTCATCGAGGTCAACACCCCGGAGCCCTGGGGACCAGTCAGCCGGGCAAAATAGCGCCCCTCACGCTTCTCGATAATGGCGCGGGTAAAGACACGGCGCCCGTCGGTGTTGACGATGCCGTCTTCAAGTACCGCCTCTACTGTAGGTTTAGCCCAATTCTTCTTACCCATCATCTTGAAGATGGCCGGCCGAGCAAACATCTCAAAAGTAACCATGGAGCTGACCGGATTGCCGGGTAGCCCGAGATGGGGTATTCTCCTGGGGGCTCCCTGCTTGTCAACACCCCTGATAGTACCAAAGGCAAGCGGCTTTCCCGGTTTCATCCGGACGGTCCAGAAACCTATTTCACCCTCTTTGGCAAGAACATCCTTGACAACATCGTAGTCCCCGACCGAGACGCCACCGCTGGTTATCAGCATGTCGGCATCCAGTCCCCGACGGAGCGCCTCCACCAGAGAATCCTCGCTGTCCAACGCTATCCCCAGCATTCTAGGAATACCACCGTAGCGCCTTACCAGGGCAGCCACGCTGTATGAATTGCTGTTGTAAATCTTCCCCGTCGGTAAAGGCTGGCCAACCTCCACCAGTTCATTACCGGTCGACAGAATGGCCACCACCGGACGTGAAATAACCGTGGCCTTATTCCTGCCCAGTGAGGCAAGTACACCCACCTCGGCAGGCCTGATGACAGTCCCTTCCGCCAGTATCCTGAAGCCCCGCCGGATATCCTCCCCAGCCTGCCGGATGTTCAAACCAACCCCAGCCTCACAGAGAATACCTACCTCTGTAATGGGCTTCCCACCAGAGATTTCCTGCCGACTGACCTCGTCAGTATCCTCGAATCTGACCACGGCGTCGGCACCATTTGGCACGGGTGCCCCGGTCATAATGCGGACTGCCGTGCCTGCCGTTACTTCACTCTCCGAGATAGAGCCAGCCGCTACGGTATCGATTACACGAAACAGTCGCGGGGACTGGGGTCCGGCGCCCAGGGTATCGCTCGACCGTACGGCATAGCCGTCCATAGCAGAGTTGTCCAGCGGAGGAACATCAATGTCAGAATAGACGTCCTCGACCAGAACCTGCCCCAGAGAGTCGAGTACGGCAACCTCTTCTTTTGCCAGGACCTCCACGTTACTGAGAAGCTTCTCTAGTGCCTCTTCAACACTAATCACTGTCTCTACTCCTGTTGGCTATCTCCCTCGCTATCCGCAAATCGCCCTCAGTGTTGACATTAAAAAAGCTACGTTGTTCCGGGTCGAACCGCTTGATTTCGTCCTCATCGACATATCTAACATTGACCCGTGAAAATAGCTTATGGACACCGAGCTCGCCTTCTTTCAACATCTGTTCTATCTGGGCAAGACAGCTCCGGGCATAAACAGCGTGAAGCGGCTCAACCTGACCCCCCACCCTTGGTGCTACCAGGTCAACATCATTGGCCAGCCCAAGCATGTAGCTCAGTAATGCCCGGTTCAGGAAGGGCATGTCAGCGGCAACAACAAGGTTAAGAAAAGTGGCAGAGACCTTCATACCGGTGTAGATGCCACCCAACGGCCCCTTGCCTGGATAGATGTCCGTTACTACCCTCAAATTCGAGTAACCGGTAACACCGGACACCAACCGCTCCTCAGCCGTCACAATGATAATTTTATCAGTGAGGGAAGCGACGCAGGACAACACCTGCTCCAGCAGACTCCTGCTGCCGAGCGTCTTCATGACCTTATTATTCCCCAGGCGCCGGCTTCGCCCACCAGCCAGGATGATGGCACTTGCTTTCAAGTACTCCCGTTCCCCTCTCTCACTTCCGCTATTCAGGCTGTTTAATTCTATCACACAGGCTATCCGCTTCCAAACAGCGGCCCATACGACATGAGAGGGTGCCTTAAAGCAGGAGAAAAAACCGCGTGCCGTGAATCTATGGCACAGCAGTACAAGGACGGTGCAAAACTCGGGCAAACGGCACAAAACTGGCTGAAACCAGAGAGGGTAGGACAAATCCTTCAGCCACTCACCTGGGTGAAGGACTGTACGGTTATAACATTGCCTAAAAAAGGTACCACCTGCGCGGCATATCCGGCACCTTGACCGCAGGTGATTCCGGGATTTCCTTCAGAGGCTCTTTCTTGGTGGCAGGCTTGCGCCGGCGGGCCGGGACCATCTCCCTTTCCTTCTCTTCCCGTCGCTCCATAATGACCCCCTAAGAATTGCGCGCTCAGGCTCTGTCAGCTAATCCGCTGATAATCGCCTATTAAAAAGTTAGCACAACAGTGGAGATACAGGCATAAAAAAGATAAAGATACCATAAAGATTTCGTTAAAATTTCATAAGAAATTTCCACGGTACGTCGGTTTGGCTGCAAGAAGCCGGTGGGCAACGACAGGGAGAATAGAACAGAGAACAGGCGTACTCTCGTACGGCGGAGGTGAACTATCTGACATTAAACACACAGGAGAAACTTTTCAACGTGGGTAAAATAGGAAGTGAAGTATTATCGCTTAAGAAACGCTAAAGCCGGGCAGCCGACTGTCCCTTAGCTCCAGAAGCAGTGCTTACTACCCTCTTCTCTACGGATGTGTCACGAGAGTAGCCGCAAAGAAGACAGCGCTCAATCCAGCCGTCGACGTCTCTCTCGACAAACATGTCGCCGCCACATCGCGGGCAGTTTTTGAGTTTCCAGGTAGTCATTTTCACCCCTCCCCCACCAAAAAGGTCAAGAACCAGTTATTTGTGGAGTATTAAAATGCCCACACTTATCCTTATGTCAGTTAAGACAGTCTAACGACTCGAAGTTACATTGAGATTACAATTCGCCCCAGGGGGTTACAATAATGTTACAAAAGGTTACAGAAATGTGATAGGTCCGGGGCAAGAAGGTTCACATCAACCCGAAGCTATACAGGGCAACGACACAAACAACGACCCCCAGAACCGAACCGGTCATCATCTGGTTAAAGGTATGCTCTCGAAGCAGATATCTGGCCCAGACTATTAATGGGATAATAATCACTGCGGTAAAAAGTACCGGCCCCCATAGCGCAGCCGACATGATAATAAGGCAGGTAACACCAGCAAGGTGATAGCTCACCCTGTACAATCCACGAACCAGGGCGATTAATAATGAACAAACTAGTAAGGAAGTAAGTGTCGCCACCAGGAACGACGGTGCCTCAAGGTAAACCAGCAACACAGTGCACGGCAGCCCGAAGACCATGCCCAGAGCACCGACATCCCTAGGGTGTTCCTTGAGGAAGTCCACCAGGTCTCCAAGCCGTTCAGCCCGGGTGCCTCCTTTCGCCATCCTGATAAGGACATATGCGATTGGCAGCAGAACCAGACCCAGGGCAATAACGGCAATATGGCTAACTGTGGACCCTAATTCAGAAGAATTGGTGCATGCCATCAGCGCTAGAATTACGACACTGAGAAAGCAGGGATTTGTTACCCTCGAAATTGCCTTAGCGATATTGATTGGGCGGCTCAACCTGTTTGCTTGCCTCCTGTGAACCAGGCATGATGTTAGCCGTGGCGGTTTGCCCCACAACATCAGTCATATCCTATACTTATTGCTTGTAGCCGTCAATTTCCCCACCGGAACAGTCACTGGAGACACCTCCTGCCAGACTACCAGACACAAAATAAACCCAAAGTCTAACCGAGTTCTAACCGTATTTAGCTTGAAACACCATTATTCTCGGTATATATTTTCACAGGGGGTCTTTGCGTAATATAGCCAATGAAGTACCTTCTGAGCTTACTGATTCTACTCAATATCGCCGACGGCTTAGTCACCCACTTCGTCATCACGCTTGGCCTCGGGAGTGAGGGCAATCCCTTCCTGTTCGAGCTGGTCGGTGAGCCCAGCTTCATCATCCTCAAAGTAATCGGGGCGCTTGTCTGCACATTTATTCTTTGGGACATTCATCGGCGACACCCCCGGTTAGCCTTTTTTTCCACATCCATCTTTGTGGCCTTTTACGTTGCCGTCGTGACCTGGAACTCTGCCGTGTTCCTGCTCTAAATATTCCGGGTAACACCAGCAAACCTCATAATCACCCTTCTACAATCCAACCAAAAACCATGCCTGGCAATGTTTTCTTGTCGATATAGTGCTGAAGGGGTAGTTCGAAATAGTGGTGTGCCTTATTATCAGGCACTATTGACAAACAGTTGCGTAACGGGTTATCATGCGCAGACGAAAGGCCAGGAAGGATAAGATGGCGCCGAAGTTCCAGATAGGACAGAAAGTTGTAGTGAAGCCGCCCCGCGAGCAGAGTGTCTCCCTGCGAGATTCCAGTATTGAGCCGTATACCGGCCAGACTGGCGAGGTCACCGACTATTACTCAATCAGCCCGAGCGCGACCGAATCCTTCTATCTCTACACGGTACGTATCGGTAGCACAGGCCGCAGGACGGTTATTCTACACGAAGACGAGATAGAGGCCTGAAGCAGGAGGACTCTGTCACGTTCGGACAGAGATTACGCCACATCGGCGTATCGCTGCTGAAACTGGTGGTACCCGATAAAGCGTGAGAGGGCCCTTGAGGCGCTCTGCTGAGATACATAGGTTGGGACTCCAGCCAGGGCAAATTTCCGCCACAACCTGGCTGTTGAGGTAGCGGAAGCGGCATCGTTGAAACGCCCGTTCAGGGCCAGGACAACCGGCTTGCCAAACCGGTTATTCCTGGCAAAATCAATTATAAAGTCGCCCACTTTCTCGGCTTCCTGACTGTTTCCGGGGTTTTCCTCATCATCATCTGCATTCCAGGTGTACTGGTCCAGTATCACCAGGTCGATAACCGGGTCAGCGACAGCCAGCTCCAGAGCACGCTGAAACAGCTTAACATCGTTCTGAAGCATCCAGGCATCTACCGGATTTCGGGCACTGTTACCAGCCAGGCTGATAAAAGCATTAAGCTTCTGCCTTGTTTCTTCAGCAAGGTGAGGCACCTCCAACCCCTCCCGACTGCAGATATCAGCCATGGCTACTGAGTTGCCACCGCCACCGCCAATCAGGAGGACACGCCATCCTTGTGGTGGTTGCAGGTATAAAAATGCCATAACTACATCTACTATCTCCTGCAGTGAATTTGCTCTCACTGCCCCGGTCTGAGTAAAAAAGGCGTCCCAGACCCTTTCCTCGCCAGCGAGTGAACCAGTATGAGAAGCGGCCGCCCTGGAGCCAGATTCGGTCAGCCCACCCTTCCAGATGATAACCGGCTT
Organism: uncultured Dehalococcoidales bacterium; assembly: GCA_964611805.1. GTDB lineage: Bacteria > Chloroflexota > Dehalococcoidia > Dehalococcoidales > Fen-1064 > W589. The sequence continues at coordinate 9,774 of CAZTBG010000065.1, forward strand.
CGTGCGATTTATTGATTTGATGAGCTGGACGAACCGATTCCCATCCTTGATTCCTTCAAGGTACATCGTAATTATACTGGTGTCCGGGTCCTGGGCAAGGTATTCTAGAAAATCGATTGCCTGAAGACCACATGCATTACCAAAGCTGATTATCTTGCTGAAATAAACACCGAGGTCCTGAGCATATTCACTGAGCATCTCAGCATGGCCACCACTCTGTGAGAGAAAGGCTACATGGCCGCTCCCGGTTGGCTCTGCTCCCCAGTAGGCCAGCTTGCTCTTGGGAATATACAGACCCATGCAGTTCGGCCCGACAACCCGCAAATCACCCCGCCGAATAATCTCTGTAATCTCGTCGTCAAGCCGGCATCCCTCTTCCATTCCGGTCTCGGCAAAGCCGGAGGAAAAAATGTGCACGTTCTTTACTCCGGTGGCGATACAGTCTTCAAGCACCTGTGGCACCACTGACGCCGGAACAGCGATGATGGCCAGGTCCGGGGGGTTGGGAATAGACCTCACGCTGGGATAGGCCCTTAGGCCCAGAATCTCAGTATCCTTGGGGTTGACCGGATAGAGCTTGCCAGGAAACCCAAGCTTTTGCAGACGGGACAGAAAACTTGTCCCACCCCATGACGCCGGGTTCGCTGAGGCACCAACAATGGCTACCGACTTTGGATAGAACATGGTGTCAAGCTCATGTAGCTCAGGCATAATTCAAGTCTCCTTCCAGAACCTTAAATCCATGCTACCACAGCTTCAGGCTGAAGGACAAACCAGAGATATAGTCCGGCAGTGTACTAAACGTGGAACAAGTGAGACCCAAAGAGTCAATCACCGCAATCAAAAGGTTTTATTTGCATTTAGTTGGTTAAACTGTCATTACGAGGGACCCGCCTGCCATAGTC
>CAZTBG010000066.1:0-10529 GCA_964611805.1 uncultured Dehalococcoidales bacterium
ATCATTGACTGACATCGTGACGTCAGCTAAAGTAAGTCTTAAGAGATGAGATAACGAGTGTCATTTTCTGTCAGAGTATGAGTTATGAACGAAATGAATGTGACCAGGTGTGGTAATACCGAGTTCCGCTGGGGAGAGCGGACCTATGTGATGGGCATCATCAACGTGTCGCCGGAATCATTCTCCGGTGATGGTCTCTCCGACCCCGCAGGGGTTCTAAATCAAGCCGAGCGGTTCATCAGCGAAGGCGCCGATATCCTCGACATCGGTGGGGAGTCCACCCGCCCCGGTTCGTCACCAATCAGCATTGATGAAGAAATGAGACGCGTGATTCCCGTCATCGAGCGACTGGCTGGTAAAGTACCCGTACCACTGAGCGTCGATACCTACAAATTAGAGGTGGCCGTCCGGGCACTGGATGCCGGTGCGGCTATGCTCAACGACCAGTGGGGACTGAAACACGACCCACGTCTGGCGGAGCTGTCCGCCGAGAGGAATGTACCCATTATCCTGATGAGCAACCAGCGTGATAAGGGCGACTATGATGCGCAAGCCCAGCGCGACACTGCTTTATATGAAGACGTTATGGCCGAGGTTATCAAATCGCTCAGGTGGAGTATCGAGACGGCCACGAGTGCCAGTGTGCCCCGGGAGAATATCATCGTCGACCCCGGTATCGGCTTCGGCAAGACCTGGCAGCAGGACATCGAGCTGGTGCGCCGCCTCGCCGAGCTGAAAGAACTGGGGCAGCCCATCCTGCTGGGGACATCCCGTAAGTCCCTGATAAAGATGGTACTCAACCTCCCTGCCTCGGAGCGTGTCGAGGGCACCGCCGCCACCGTCGCTATCGGCATCGCCAACGGGGCTGACATCGTGCGGGTGCATGACATACGGCAGATGGTCAGGGTCTGCCGTATGACCGACGCTATAGTGCGGGGCTGACTAACTTACCTGAAAAGGAGAAACATGAAAATCCCACTCTATCAGGTAGATGCCTTCACTTCCGAGGTCTTCAAAGGTAATCCTGCTGCCGTTTGCCTGCTGGACAGGTGGCTCGACGATGTCCGTTTACAGGCAATCGCCGCCGAGAACAACCTCTCAGAAACAGCTTTCCTGTTGAAAAATGAAGAGGGATTCGAAATCAGGTGGTTCACGCCTTTAACCGAGGTGTCGCTCTGCGGGCACGCTACACTGGCCAGCGCCTTTGTCGTTTTCAACTGTCTGGACTGGCCAGAGGCTATCGTGCATTTCCAAAGTCAGCAGAGGGGCGTGCTCACGGTCACGCAGAAGGAGGGCCTTCTGGAGATGGACTTCCCGGCGATGACGCCCACCCCCCGAGAGACCCCTGAGGGACTGGCCGACGCCCTGGGACACCCGCCGCTGGAAGTCCTCGGCGTAGAAAGACAGCTGCTGGCGGTCTTTGCCGACGAGCGTACTGTCAGAGAGCTGAAGCCGGACTTCGGTCTGCTGGTTCAGTATAAGTTGGGGACTATCGTAACGGCACCGGGTGACCGATGCGACTTCGTATCAAGGCATTTCGCCCCAAATGTCGGCATTCCTGAGGACCCGGTTACAGGGTCGGCGCACTGCGTGCTGGTGCCCTACTGGTCACAGAGGCTGGGCAAGAAAAAGCTGCACGCCAGGCAGGTCTCGAAAAGGGGCGGGGAGCTATTCTGCGAAGACCGTGGTGGGCGTGTCACCATCGCCGGGAGAGCGGTGCTCTATCTTGAGGGGACAATAACAGTTTAACTATCCTGACTCTCTCTTCACCATCCCTTTATAATCCGCCATCAGCCTACGTGTGACCGCTCCCGGTTTACCTGAGCCGATTGATTTACCATCTACCTCTGTCAGGGGCATGATTTCCATAACGGAGTTGGTCAGAAAGGCCTCATCAGCTTGTATCAATTCCTTGAACGTTATGTCACCTTCAGCAGCGGTTATGCCCAGTTCCCCGGCCAGCTCCAGCACAGCCTCCCGCGTGATACCGGGCAGAATACTGCTGGCAATCCCCGGTGTCTTCAAAATACCACCAGCCACTAAAAAGATGTTACTCATGCTGGCCTCGGCGAGCATCCCCCTTTCATTGAGGCAGACTGCCTCATCGACCCCGGCAGTTCTTGCCTCCTGGCGGGCGAGCATACTCTCCAGGTAGCTGAGCGATTTCACCACGGAGACAATTGACTGGCTGTTTCGCCGGACTGACGAGACGATTGCCCGGAAGCCCTTCTCGTAGACCTCTTCCGGCAAAGGCCGGTATTCACTGACCACCACCAGCACAGTTGGTGAACCACACGAGGCAGGGTCAGGCACCACCCCACCCCCGCCAATGGAGACGGTCAGCCGGATACGGGCATCACTCAGTCCATTGGCCTTGATAGTATCCATCACGGCACTCGCCAGTACTGGCCTGTCAACAGATATTCCCAGCTTCTCCGCCGAACCTGTAAGCCGCTCAAGGTGGCGCTCCAGCCGGAACACCTTTCCTCCGTAGGCACGCATCGTCTCAAAAAGGCCATAGCCGTAGAGAAAGCCGTAGTCCATTACAGATAGCCGGGCATCCTCACGAGGGACTAAAGAACCGTTCAGGTAGACCATTTTAGACACTGACCTGCTCCCGTGGCCATACCGGCTGCCGATACCGTAAAAAGTTCCTCAGCACGGCATGACCGACATCCGTCATGATTGACTCAGGATGAAACTGCACCCCTTCAACCACGTAGTCGCGGTGCCGGATACCCATGATAACGCCATCGCTGGTAGTGGCCGCTTTCTCCAGCGCCGGCGGCCAGTTATGCTCCCCCACCACCAGGGAATGATAGCGGCCCCCCTCAAATGGATTCGGCAGGCCGGCGTATATTGTCCGTCCATCATGGTAGACAAGTGAGCTTTTACCGTGTGTGGGCACTGTTGCCTGAACAACCTCACCACCAAAGACGTAGCCAATACACTGGTGCCCCAGGCAGACACCGAGAATGGGCACCTTCCCGGCAAAATGACGGACGACATCATTGGATATGCCCGCCTCAAGTGGGGTACACGGGCCTGGGGAGATGATTATGTGGGAGGGGCGAGACCTCTCGATTTCCGCCAGGGTAACCTCATCGTTGCGATGCACCACCGGCCTCCAGCCCAGCTCCCCGAGGTACTGAGCGAGGTTATAGACGAATGAATCGTAATTATCGATAACAATAACCACGTTTAGCTCTCACCCGGTCCTGCAATATTCAGGGCACTAATCAAAGCCCGGCCCTTGTCCAGCGTTTCCTGGTATTCGGCCTCAGGGTCGGAATCATAGACAACCGCCCCACCCACCTGAAAATAAGCCCTGCCATCCTTAACAATAAAGGTACGGATAACGATGTTCAGGTCAAGGTTGCCATCAAACCCCAGGTAGCCGATATTGCCGGTGTAAACGCTCCTTCTGGTAGGTTCCAGTTCATCGATAATCTCCATGGCGCGTACTTTGGGCGCTCCGGTTATCGAGCCACCGGGGAAGGTAGCTTTGAGCAGGTCGATGCCATTCTTACCCTTCCGTAGGTGGCCTTCTATGGTCGAGGTAAGGTGGAATACAGTGGGGAAGACCTCCAGAATGGCCAGCTCGGTCACCTTGACGGTGCCATAGCGACAGACCCTGCCGAGGTCATTCCGCTCCAGGTCAACAATCATGATATTCTCCGCCCGGTCCTTAGTGCTGTTGAGCAATTCGCGGGCGAGTAGCTGGTCCTCTTCCGGTGTCCTGCCACGCGCCCGTGTGCCCTTAATTGGGCGAGTCTCCACCCAGTCGCCCCGGACCCGAAGAAACCGCTCCGGCGAGGCGCTGACTATCGTAGCCTCATCAAAGCCGAGATAGCATGCAAAGGGAGCCGGGTTTATTTTCCTGAGACGACGGTACAACTCGTAGGGACTGAGGGCAAGCTCAGTCTCGAACCGCTGCGACAGGTTCACTTCAAAGATATCTCCAGCGATGATGTACTGTCGTGCTTTCTCGACGGCGGCGACATATTCCTCATGGCTGAAGCCGCCGCGAAGGGCACCCGCCGCAGCGCAGGCCAGCACCGCCGGTCCTGGCCGGGCGACACCATTTACCAGCCTGGCCTTGACTTCACTTAGTCGCTCTCTGGCCCGCTCCAGCCTTGCGGTCTCTTCCAGCTCAGGGAAACCAGTTGAAACAATGTAAGCTTTACCCTGAAGGTTGTCAAAGGCCAGCACCACATCATAGAAACCGAAGTAGCACTCTGGTAATTCGAGGTCATCCACTGCCGTGGTCGGCAGTCGTTCGATAAAATGGCAGAGGTCGTAGCTCAAATAACCGACGGCGCCACCGGCAAACGGGACAGGAAGAGCAGACGAGTCCAGACGGTAAAGCTCCAGAAATTGACCAAGGATATCGAACGGGTTACCGCTCAGGCAGTTCTTCTCAGAATCGCGAATAATGCTGCACTCACTACCCCGACTGCTCAATACCAGAAAGGGACTACTACCAACAAAGGAATAGCGCCCCAGCTTGTGGTGGTCCATGCCGCTATCAAGAAAGAAAGCGAAAGGTTCATCGCGGAAATGTTCGAAGGTATCGAGCGGTGACAGTTTATGGCCGACCTCTTCAATGAGCGGATAGCGCGGTTTTCCGGTCATATAATCCAATCGTGGTAAAGATTTAGCCGTTTCAGCATTCATTTGCATATTACAATAGCGGACAGGTGCCGTCAATTTGCAGGGTTCTGTCTGGTTTTGGTTGCTACCAAGTAGAGAACAGTAGTGTGTGTCATTGCGAGGGGGCTTTAGCCCCCGCGGCAATCTCGTTTCCACACCCGACGAGATTACTTCGTCGCTACGCTCCTCGTAATGACAGTTGAACCAACCAAATGCAAATAAAACCATTTGCAGCGAGTAGTGTCTTTCCAAGGAAGGGTGTTATAATTACATCAATCTTTTCTCACCTATTATCTATACCAAGGGAGGTGAGGTATCTTGGGAAGTCAGGAAAACTACGAAGCAATACCCATCGGAATGGACCTGGGAACATTCGAGATGACCCTTGATGAGGAAACGGTCAAGAACCGGATAGAACTTGTGCACTGGCAGGCTAAAGGACTGGCAGAAAAGGGCTTCGCCCCACCTGGAATCACCATCTCCCACCATGCCCGAATGAAGTTCGCCGCTCTGCCAGAAATGAGGGTATCTATCTGGGCAAAGAGCGAACAGGAGTTCCTCAAGCCGATGAAGCTCGGCAGTAAGATATTCATCCGTGGCAGGATTGTCGATAAATACGTCAAGCGCGGTCGTAACTACATGGTTACAGACCTGGAAACGGTTGACGAGGCTGGTGAGGTTCTTCTACGGAGCCGCGAGACCGCTATATACGTGGAATAGGCAGGAGGCATACCATGGAGAGAGCCATAAAACAGATAAATATCGGCGAAGAGATACCGAGCCTGACCAAGACCGCCTACATGCCCATTGACCCGAATACCCGTAATGTCATCCACACTGACGATTACGCCCAGGATTTTGGCATGAGGGGAGCATTAATCGGGGGCTCCACCCTGCTTAGCTATATATTGGAAATGCTGTACAACTATTTTGGTGAAAACTGGCTCTATCACGGAAAGATAAAGGTATCATTCATTGGCGGTGGGGCTATCAATGGTGATGTTGTAACGGCACACGGGCAGGTCTCGGCGGTGGAACCAGAAGAAGACGGTAACAGACTGATACTCGACGTCTGGATGGATAACCAGGACGGCGGCAAAATCGCCATCGGTGAGGCAAGCTGTATCCAGACAACAAGTTGATACCAGCTAGTCCAGATGGCGGAGCCGCCTCGCGAACCCGAGTGTAAGCAGGGCTATCACCACAAGCAACATGGCAAATCCGCCGACAACCCATTGGATGTCGACCGCCTCGGCTATGAGCCCGGCTGCAAAAGAACTAAAGCTCGTCAGGCCGAACTGCATCATGTAGATACTCATAACACGGCCGCGGTATTCGGGTTCGGTATAATACTGGATGAGAGTATTACCCAAGGCCATCCGGCTCGTCTGTCCCACACCGACAAATACGATAACCACCAGTGACAGGGTCATTGATTTTGAGAAGGCGAATACAATCAAGGCCAGGGCCATGACAAGCGTACCGACAATCAGCATCAGTCCCCGTTTCTTATTGGGGAGGGAGGCCAGGACCAGTGAACCGGCGATTGCCCCTATCCCGGAGACGCTCATGAGCAGTCCCAGTCCCTGAGCACCCACCTTGAGGATGTCCTCGGTGAAAACGGGCAGCAGCATCGCGTAAGGCATCGAGAGCAGCACGGCGAACAGACTGAAGGCCAAGACAAAGAGAACAATCGTCTGGCGTCGCAGATAGCCAATCCCCTCCCCGATATCGGCCAGGGCACCGCTGGCCCGCACCGGAGCACGGCCTTTCACGTGTAGGAAACTGAGGAAAACCACAGACAACAGGTACATACCCGTCATGGTGAAATAGACGACGTGAAAATTATAATTTTCACCAATGAGATAACCGGTTACCGCCGGTGCCAGGAATCGCATGACGCTGGTACCCATGTTGCTCAGGGAAACGGCGTTGAGTAGCTGCTCGCCGCCAACAATCTCGGGAATCATCGCCTGGCGCGAGGGCATCATCAGGCCCATTATCGTCCCCTGGAAGAAAGCAGCCACCCCCAGTATCCACCACGACCCCTCCCGGTCGAGAAAGCCCATCTGCAGGGAAATAGCAATACCCAGGGCTACCACCGCCGAGCCGGACTGCCCGAAAATCATGACCCATTTTTTGGGTAACCGGTCGGCAAGGACACCGCCGAAGAGCGAGAGTAGCAACATCGGCACGGCGTTAAACAGGGTCATAATACCGAGGATTGCTGTTGAGCCGGTGAGCCGGTAGATGAGCAGCGAGCGGGCCATCATTTGCATGTTCATGGCCGTCATCTGGCAGAGCAGCGCCGCCCAGAAGAGACGGAATGTCGGGTTCTTCAGCGAGGAAAAGGTACGCAGATTTATTAACTGGGAGTACCGGCCTTTTATGCCGCCCGCTCTCCCCGGCTTTATATCACCATAATCCGAATCGGGAAATTCCCCTGGGTTCTTTCTCATCCAATACCCTAACTATCCGCAATCTTGAGGGGGAACTATGTTGTAACATGGGGCATCACGATTGATGCCCTTTCTTTTAGATATTTTACTCCGATGGAGCCACAGAGGGCAAACAGCCTAATCTGTTGAGCCCTTTGCTAGCTTCCGGCAAAGAAAGTAGGCCCGGTCTGCTTCCTCAGTCAGCCCGATAAGGCCTTCACGGTGGTCCAGACAGTAGCTCTCAACCCCGCTGAAACCGGCCGTTCCCAGAGCGGAAAGCACCTCCGACACCGAGTAGCACTTTTGAAGGAGGACAAAGTCAGTCCGTTGCCAGCCGTTCTCCAGCAGCATAACGGTGGCATCGAACCGGGCCGTCCGCTCCTCGGGACTGTAGCTCGTGCGAACGATACAGAGAAGGTCATCCTCAACGATGCCGAAGTTATCATTCCAGGTCAAACCGTACCCGGCCTCCATATTGAGGTCGAAGAAGAACGGCCCACCATCTTTCAGGACAGCGTAGACATTCTGGAAGACGGCGGTCAGTTCCTCCAGGGTCATGACGTGATTGAGGCTGTCGAAAACACAGATGACAGCGTCACAGGTCTGCGGCAGCGTAAAGGAACGGGCGTCGGCGTGGATGAACTCGGCCTCCGGGGCATTCTCACGGGCAAAGCGGAGCATCTCCGACGAACCGTCCAGCCCGGTCACCCGGTAGCCGAGCGCCGTCAGCGTCTGCGCCATCTGCCCGGTGCCGCAGCAGAGGTCGAGGATACTGGCCCCGGCATGAAGCTGGCGCAAAATCAGCTGCTCTATCAATGGAAAGACGCGCGGGGTGAACTCGTTACCCCAGTGCTGGTTATAGACCCGGGCAAACGGGTCGTAGTCTGAGTAGATGGGCATTGTACTACCTTACCCCTCCCTCAACCTCTCTGTCAGCAGCGGCACAATCTTGAAAAGGTCGCCAACCAGGCCGTAGGTAGCTACCTCGAAGATGGGGGCATCAGGATCGTTATTTATGGCCACGATGACGTCGGCGGTCTGCATCCCGGCGAGGTGCTGCACCGCCCCGGAGATGCCGCAGGCGATGTAGAGCTTCGGGCAGACGGTCTTACCCGTCTGCCCCACCTGGTGAGCGTAGGGAATCCAGCCCTCGTCCACCGGAGGTCGTGAGGAACCAACCGCCGCCCCCAATGCATCCGCCAGTGCGCGGATAATGTCGAAATTCTCCGGCTTACCCAGTCCCCGTCCCCCGGAGACGATAATATCGGCGTCCTCCAGCTTGACCTTTTCCGTCAGGTCTTTTACAAAGCTGAGCAGCCTGGTACGTGCGGTGACATGTTCTTTATCGAAGTCGACCCGGATAATCTCTCCCTGCCGGGTATCATCGGGGGTGTTCCGCTTGAAGACACGGGGGCGGACGGTAGACATCTGGGGCCGTCTTGTCCGGCAGAGGATGGTCGCCATGATACTCCCCCCAAAGGTAGGACGCGTCTGCCTTAATAATCCCGTCTCCGCGTCAATCTCCAGTCCGGTGCAATCGGCGGTAAGGCCCGTCTGCAGGACAGCGGCCACACGGGGGAAGAAGGCCCGCCCGAAAGACGTTGCCCCGGCAAGCACTATCTCCGGTTTATACTCCCGGATAAGCCTGACAAGCTCGGCGGCGTAGAGGTCTTCCTGCTGGCTGGCCAGGGCAGGGTCATTAATTAAATAGACTTTATCGGCCCCATGAGCAGCCAGGCGACTTACATCATTAACGTTATGGCCGAAGCAGACGGCACACAGCTCGGTACCGAGAGTATCCGCCAGCTCACGTCCTTTCGACACCAGCTCATAGGCAACCCCTTTGAGGTGACCGTCCTGCTGCTCGGCAAAGACCCAGACCCCGCGGTAAGACTCGTCCGCCGGGGCTGTTTCAACCGGCATCTCAATGATTATGGCTTCAAATGTGCAGGCATCCCGGCAGGCCCCGCACAGATTGCAACCTTCCCCAATCTGCGCGATGTCATCGACGAGCTCAATAATGCCGAGGGGACAGACATCAACACAGCTGCCGCATCCAGTACACTTCTCACTTTCAATCCTGATACTCACCTCAACCTCATCACTACGTTATCTTTAGCTCTCTTAGCTTCTCAATCAGAGCGTCCACCTGGTTCTCCGGGTCGCCTTCCAGTATCTCGCCCTGTTTGACCCGCTGCGGAAAGAAGACCTTGACCACCCACGTTGCCGAACCGGCCAGACCGACCCTTTTTTGATCGACCTCCAAGTCACTGGCTGTCCAGACCGGTATCTCCGCCTTCTTTGCTTTTGTAATCCCCCGTAACGAAGGCAAACGAGGAACGTTTATCTCTTTGACCACGGTAATTACCGCCGGCAGAGGTGCCTCAATGACCTCATGGCCGTCCTCGACCATCCGCTCCACTTTCATGCGCCCGTCAGCCACTTCTTCAACCTTGCTGACATAGGCGACAAAGGGCAGTCCCAGCATCTCGGAGAGCTCCGGCCCCACCTGTCCGGTGTCGCCATCGATTGTCTGCCGCCCGCAGATTATCAAGTCGTAGTCCTGCAATTTTTTGACCGCGCAGGAGAGGGTATATGAGGTGGCCAGGGTATCGCTACCGGCAAAGGCACGGTCGCTGATAAGGATAGCCTCATCAGCCCCGCAACTGATGGCTTCCCTGAGCATTTCCTCTGCCTGGAGCGGCCCCATGCTGAGCGCTGTGACCTTACCACTGTACCGCTCCCTGAGACGGACGCCCTCCTCCAGGGCATAGGTATCAAACGGATTGACCACGTTCTTGATGCCTTCCCGCCTGAGGGTGTTGGTCTCGGGGTCAATCTTGACATCGGTGGTGCCGGGCACCTGCTTGAGACAGACGATGATATTCATTTCACAGATTCTCCATTATACTAAAATGTTACCACGATTTACATTCTGCCCAATTGTTGAAGCAATAATTATAGAATAGTACAATAGCCAGCATGACGATTCAGATTGTTAGAGCAAAAGAAGAACACGTTACAGATTTGGGTAATCTGTGGATGGAATTCATGCGTTACACACAGGGGGTCGATCCCGTTTTCACACCTCAAGATGAAGCAATTCCAGTGTTTATAAGAGAATATCTTCGTCCGGCTATGGAAGCAGAGAATAGCCTCGTGTTAGTAGCTCTGGACGAGGAGAAGACCGCAGGTTATTCTTACTCACTGATAAATGGGACTTCGAATCTTGAAGACCGAGCGAGGTATGGCTGCATTCATGATTTATTCATTACCGCAACACATCGTAGGAAGGGGATCGGCGATAGGATGGTCTCTGAAATTATGAAGTGGTTTCGTTTGAATGACATTCATCGAGTCGAGCTCGATGTTCTCGCACAAAATCAGGTTGCCTCTTCATTCTGGAGAAAACAGGGATTTGCAGATTTCAAGCATACT
>CAZTBG010000067.1:0-10402 GCA_964611805.1 uncultured Dehalococcoidales bacterium
CTTCCCCTCTGGGGAAGGGGAATTTTAATGTAAGAGGGCTGTGCCCTCTAAAACTCCTCTTTTAATGGTGTTCGAGGGCTTCGCCTCTCTTGGACTCTCCTCTTATAGTTACTCTCCGGCTCTTGCTGAAGTGATGTGGTATTCTCTAAGGTGCAAATGACCCCTGCCAGAAGTCTGCCCCCTCACCGTTTTGGGGAGTCCAGAGGGGTGGAACCCCTTTGGAACGGGGGTACAAGGGGGTGTCCCCCTTGATTCCTACTCTCCTCAATCAGGGATAGGAAGGAATTGATGAGATGTTTCTCTCTTATACTATCCTCAAGATATTACCACACCTTAGTCGCCGGTAACGATTCTTACAATATCATTGTAGGTGACAGCAAGAAAGACGGCTATCAGCAGGAAGAAACCAACAGTATGAATTATCCACTCCTTTCGGGGGGATATTCGCTTGCCACGGCGGACGAACTCCAGCAGGACAAAGGCGAGACGGCCTCCGTCGAGGGCGGGGAGAGGGAACAGGTTGATGATACCCAGATTGATGCTTATCATAGAGGCGAATTCAAGAAAAGAGCTGACTCCCGCCCGAGCGTACTCCCCGCTCATCTCGGCGATACCCACCGGCCCCCGCAGGTCGACCGGCAGGGCACCGCTAAGCATGCCGACGATGCCGTTTTTGAACAGCACCATGAGCTGGACACACTGGTCGGCCCCACTCGGTATTGCCTCCCAGAAGGGAAGATGCTCCTGCATGATTGGGCCAGAAGTAACTAGAAACTCAATAGCGTTGGTATCGGTCTGGCCGTTGGACTGGTCCTGATGCGTCAGTTGTATCTCTTCTATCGTTAAATCAGCGTGCTGCACGGTGATAACAGTGGCGTCGCTGATACGAGAGTTGACATAAAGCTGAAATTCCTCATCGGTAGTGATTTCTTCCCAATCAATACTTTCCATTAAGTCTTCCCCGTCTATGCTCAGAATGGCATCTCCCTTCTTGAGCCCGGCTTCGGCTGCCGGAGAATCGGGAGGGATACTGTCTACTACTACCCAGCTTACTACCGAGATGCCGACGGGCCCCTGTCCCGCTGGATACTGCCAGCGAGGAGCTAGCGTCACTTCTTCTATCGATGAATCGGCGTGCTGGACCACTACGGGGATATCACTGCCCAGGTAGAGGGCGAAGTACATTCTGAGGTCATTTATACTCTGCACTTCGCGGTTATTTACACTGATAATGATGTCACCGGGCATGATTCCGGCCGTAGCTGCCGGGGAATCTGGTGACACATCGTTGACCTTTACCTCTCCGGTTACAACATCATGGGGGACCATAAAAGCGATTGACAGCAGCAGGAAGGGCAGCAGCAGGTTCATCAGCGAGCCTGCACTAAGCACGAGCAATCTGACAGGTATGCTCTTGGCCGCCAGGCTTCCGGGCGCATCTGGGTCTTCCTCGCCGGACATCTTAACGAACCCGCCGAGTGGCAGAGCATTTATCGAGTAGATAGTGTCGCCACGTTTTATCGAAAAAAGCCGGGGCGGGTAAAACAGGCCGAACTCCTCTACTTTCACTCCGGTAAGCTTGGCGGTGGTGAAATGCCCGATTTCGTGGGCAAGGATAATGACAATGATGACACCGAGGAAAGAGAGTATCGTAATCAGCATGGAATACCCCCCCCGGCCAGCTTACTGACCAGCTGTCTGGCCCAGGCATCGGCGGTGAGGATGTCTTCCAGAGTCGGATGGGCGGTGGTCTTGTGCTCGGCGAGTACCTGCTGTACCAGCCGGGCGATATCCGTGAACCCGATGGCTTCGGATAGGAAAAGGTCAACTGCCACCTCGTCGGCAGCGCAGAGGACGGACGGATTGGTCCCCCCTGTCCTGCCGACTTCCATGGCAAGCTTCAGGCAGGGGAATTTATTAAGGTCCGGCTGCTCGAAGGTCAACTCAGTTATTTTGTCCCAGTCGATTCGTGGCAGCGCCGGGTTGGGCAGGCGTTCGGGGTAGGTTAGGGCATACTGAATCGGCAGGCGCATATCGGGATAACTGAGCTGGGCCTTCACCGAGCCATCGGCAAACTCGACCATCGAGTGGATGATGCTCTGTGGGTGGATGATAACCCGGATGTTTTCAAAGGGCATGTCAAACAGCCAGTGAGCTTCGATTATCTCCAGGCCCTTGTTCATCAGGGTGGCCGAGTCGATGGTGATCTTCGGCCCCATCTGCCACGAAGGGTGTTTCAAAGCTTGTTCAGCGGTGACCTGCTCAAGCTGCTCCGCCGAGTAGCTGCGGAATGGCCCTCCGGAGGCGGTCAGAATGAGCCCGGTGGCTGACTGCGCTTCGCCCTGGAGGCACTGCCAGATGGCGCTGTGCTCACTGTCGACGGGCAGGATGTTGGCGCCGCTCGCTCTTGCCTCACGGGTGATGATTTCACCGGCCATGACCAGGGATTCCTTATTGGCCAGGGCAACATTCTTGCCTGTCCGTACCGCTGCCAGTGTCGCCAGAAGCCCTGATTTTCCCGAGGTAGCGATAACGATGGTGTCTATCTCTTCGTGGCCGGCGATTTCCTCCAGCGAGAGGGTCTCATAGCTGGTGCTGACATCGGTTGGCGTCGGTTCCGCTTCGCAGTGGACGTACCTCGGCCTGAACTCCTCGATTTGCTGCTTCAGTAGGTCAAGGTTCTGTCCGGCCGCCAGTGCGACCACACTGAAACGGGGTGACAGGCTACGAACGACATCGAGGGTTTGTCTTCCTATGGAGCCGGTGGAGCCGAGAATGGCGAGTCGTGTTACTGTATTGTCCATACTACCTACTATCATACAATAAACGTGGAGGTGAGGTCATTGGATTGAGAAAGGCATAAATAGGTATCAGTGCGCGTACAGGTAGAAGAGCACCTGCCGGAGGTAACGCCTGTTATAAGTTTAAATGCCAATGCTGGTTATGTTTCCGATTCCATCTTGTGACTGAGCCAGGCCACGACTCCTGCTAGTGCCAGGCTTGCCATGCCAATGCCGCATGATATAGCGGCCAGTGTGGTAAGCTGCCAGTCTCCAGTTAAGTAGGAGAGGTCATACACACCCCAGGCAATGGCCGCCAGCCCAAGGACGAAGAGAATCCAGGCACTAATTATGGTCATAATTCTAAGTGCACTCATCTAAAAACCTCCTCCTGCATTCAGATTGGTTGCAGTCATAGTATATTCCTATACCTGAGTCTGTCAATAGCACGCTGTTTGCTGGGGCTGGCTTCAGCTATATACCCTTGTACAGAACAGCGAAATAGTATACCACGACACCAGCAAAGATGATACTGTCGAGCCGGTCGAGGACACCACCGTGTCCCGGTAAAAGTGTACCTGAGTCCTTGACCCTGGCATTACGCTTAAGCAGGGACTCCGCCAGGTCACCGAGCTGACCAAAGATGCTGACAAGTATCCCGAGGAGTATCGCCTCACCGTAGCTGAACCCATGGATATGGATGGCATTGTTCAACCCGAACAGCTTTGTCGGTACAAACAGCAGACTGAAGATAACTGCCCCGGCAACCCCGCCAATTGCCCCTTCCCAGGTCTTCTTGGGGCTGATTTGTGGGGCGAGCCTGTGCCTGCCGATGGCACTTCCGATAAAGAAGGCCATTGTGTCCGAGGCGACGGTAGCTAGCAGGACGAAGAACACCCAGTTACGGCCGTCGGCCAGACCTCGAAGTGCCACCACATGCCCGAAGAGCCAGCCTATATATAAAATCCCGGCCATAGTCCACGCCCAGCCAGCAATCGCTCCGTCTTTCCTACGGCGCATCAATACGCCGGCAAGGGTGACTACCATTGATGAGGCCAGGAGAATAGGGATAATCAGGGCTGGGTCGACACTTGTTTCAAGGCGTGATAGCAGGTCTGGATTACGGCTGATAACAAAGAGTAGCGTGAAAACGAGACCGAGATAGGTGACTGGTGAAACCTTGGCCGCGCTGCCGAGACGGTAGAACTCGAAGGCGGCCAGCACTCCGAAAATGGCTACCAGAGTGGTAAACCATGGCTCGCCAAACCATATAGCGGCCACCGGGAGCGGGATGAGAAGTAATGCCGTGATGACTCTTTGTTTGAGCATGCCGGTTTTTACTATAGGCCGCCAAAGCGTCTCTCTCTCCGACTATAAGAAAGCAAGGCCCTGTCCAGGTCTTTCTTGCGAAAGTCGGGCCAGAGGACCTTGGTGAAGTGGTATTCGCTGTAAGCGGTCTGCCATAGCAGAAAATTGCTCAGGCGATTCTCTCCTCCGGTGCGAATTAAAAGGTCAACATCGGGTATTCCATTGGTGTAGAGGTAATTTGTGAACGTCTCTTCGGTGATATCTTCGGGCTTGACACCTTCGGCGACCAGCCGCCGCGTCGCATCCACAATCTCGGGACGCCCCCCGTAGTTGAAGGCAATGTTAAGGATTAGCCGGGTGTTGTTTCTGGTGAGTGTTACTGCCCTGTTGATTGCCTCCTGCAACTCCTGTGGGAGCTGCTGCAGACGGCCGATGTGACGAATCTGGACATTCTTTTTGTGCATCTCCTCGAGGTGTTCTTCGGCAAAGAACAGTACCAGCTCAAAGAGTCCGGATACCTCTGCTTCCGGTCGACTCCAGTTCTCCGTGGAGAAACCATAAAGCGTCAGGTACTTTATCGGGTACTCGTTGATGTATTGCACCATGCGGTACATGTTGTCGGCTCCCACCCAGAGCCCCCGGACCCTGGGCAAACCCCGCTTCTCCGCCCAGCGGCCATTGCCGTCCGGCACAATAGCCACATGATTCGGAAGATGATTAAAATTCTTGGGCGATGCTTTCTCAGCCATCCTTACCGCCCCCTCTCCCATGCCCATGAGCCGGTTAGACCTCCATCACTTCCTTTTCTTTATCCTGTCCGACTCGTTCAATCTCAGCAATGAAGCTGTCGGTCACCTTTTGCAGCTGACCCTGGGCGCGTTTGTGCTCGTCCTGTGAGATTTCCTTGTTCTTCTCTTGGACTTTTAGCTCATCCATGACCTCACGCCTAAGGTTGCGTATTGCTACCTTGCCTTCTTCGACTCTTCGCCGGACCACCTTGATGAGCTCCTGCCGGCGTTCCTCTGTAAGGGGCGGGATATTAACCCGGATAACATGGCCGTCGTTCGTCGGGTTCAGCCCGAGGTCGGATGTTAGAATCGCTTTCTCTATGCTCATTATGCCTCCCCTGTCCCACGGTTGGATGACGAGGAGGTTTGGACCGGGCACAGAAATTCCGGCGAGCTGGTTGAGTGGCAGGGTGCTGCCGGCATATTCTACCTTGAGGTGCTCTATCAGGCCAGGTGAGGCACGCCCGGTACGGATGCTGGCCAGCTCTTTCTGCAGCACCTCCACCGACTTGTGCATCCTCTCTTCGATATCGTGGAGAGGCTGTTCACTCATCGTGTCTTCTCGTCGGATACCAGCGTTCCGATGGGTTCGCCCATAACAGCCCGTTCGATACTTTTTTGCTCCATGAGGTCAAAAACGATTATGGGTAGTTTGTTCTCCAGGCAGAGTGACAGCGCGGTAGCATCCATGACTTGAAGGCGCATATTCAGAGCATCGAGGTAATTAAGTGAGTCGAACTTTTTGGCGCTCGGTTCCTTGCGTGGGTCGGCGTCGTAAACACCATCAACATTATTCTTCGTCATCAGGAGTGCTTCGGCTTCAATCTCTATTGCCCGCAGAGCAGCAGCTGTATCGGTGGTCATGTAGGGGTTGCCGGTACCACCGGCGAAGATGACAACTCTGCCTTTCTCCAGGTGGCGGATGGCCCGCCGTCTGATGTATGGTTCGGCTACCTGCTGAACGTTTATGGCCGACTGGGTTCGCGTGACTACGCCTTCTCTTTCCAAAGCATCCTGAAGGGAGAGCGCATTTATTATCGTGGCCAGCATCCCAGCGTAATCGGCAGTGGCCCTGTCCATTCCTGCTTTCGCCGCTTCGGCCCCGCGCCAGATATTGCCACCACCAACAACCACAGCAATTCCCACACCCATATCGGCGACCCTTTTGATTTGCTTGGCTATCTTGGTCGAGACCGAAGGGTCAATTCCAAAGTCCGCACCACCGCTGAAAGCCTCACCACTTAGCTTGAGCAGGATACGTTTATACTTGTGAGCAGTCATGTGCCCTCTTCATAACTTGCTCGGGGCACGGCTAGCCCTCTATGCTGGCCGTGTTCCCTTTCTCAAGTTCAGCTATTCTGGCTTCTGCCTGCCCCAGTTCGAATCTGGCAAATCTGCTTACTCGGATGTTCTCCCTGACCCTGGCAGCAGTCTCGGTAATGAGGTCCAGGATTGTCTTTTGTGGGTCCTTGATGAAGGGTTGAAGTAGCAGGCAAGCTATTTCAGGGTCGGTATCATTGTCCTCTGGGATTTGGTCCTTGCCGATACATATGGGTTCCTGGGCGGCTATTTGCATTGCCAGGTTATGTGCCAGTTCCTGAAATTCTGCGGTGCGGGCTACGAAGTCGGTCTCGCAGTTAAGCTCAACCATCGCCCCGATGCGGCCTCCGGTGTGGACGTAGGTCTCAATCAGTCCCTGGGAAGCGGCACGGGTGCTCTTCTTCTCTACACGGACAAGATTCTGCTCTTTAAGAATCTGCAGTGCTTTCTCCTTATCCCCTTTTGTCTGCAAAAGGGCATTTCGGCAGTCCATAATACCGGCACCAGACAGCTCTCTGAGTTCCTTGACTCTCTCCGTTGAAATGTCCATCTTGCTAATTATCATCTGGGGTGAAGACTAGAGGTTCATTGGTTATATTGATTCCCTCTTCCTCAGGGCCTTCTCCCTCTCCTTCCTCGGCGATGGCCATTGCTGCCTCGGCCTTACCCTCGACCACTGAGTCGGCAATTTTGCTGCATATCAGCCTGATTGCCCGGATAGCATCATCGTTGGCCGGAATCGGGTAGTCGATGTCGGTGGGGTCGGAATTGGAGTCTACTATAGCGATAATCGGTATTCCTACTCGCTTGGCCTCGGCAATGGCAATATTCTCTTTGGTAGTATCAACAATGAACAGGGCAGCCGGTGGAGTGGTCATCTCCTTAAACCCACCCATTTGCTGATTGAGGCGGACAATTTCCTCCTCAATCTTCATGGCTTCCTTCTTGGGAAGGTTACTGAAGCCTCCCCTAGCCTGCTGGTCTTCGAGGTGCACCAGATAGTCAATGCGTGCCTGGATAGTCTCGAAGTTGGTCAGAGTACCACCTATCCAGCGTTGGTTGACGTAATACATCCCGCACCGTTCGGCTTCCTCCTGTACGGCATCATGGGCCTGTTTTTTAGTTCCTACAAACAGGATATTACCGCCATCGGCTGCTAGCTGCCGGACAAATTCACAGGCCTTTTCGAGCATGGCGGCTGTCTGCTGGAGGTCGATAATATGTATGCCGTCTCTTTTGGCGAAGATATAGGGTTTCATACGGGGATGCCAGCGGCTTGTCTGGTGCCCAAAGTGCGCCCCGGATTCTAAGAGCTCTTTAATTGAAACAGGTTCTGACAAAGTGCCTCCCTTCCTAAGCCAATACCAAGTATATCATACGATTTCAAACACGAGCAATACCACTGGCGAGTATCTGGCCTTCTTTCTTGCAGTTTTCGGTGGTGAGTACGGGATTGACAAAGCCGCTGGTGGGGGATTAAACTCAAGTCCACCCAGTGCCACACGAGGTACCGAAATTATTCTGGAAGGACGGGCATAATGGAAGGATTTGTTGACCAGTGGTTGTGGTTGATATTCGTGGGGGTGGGTCTTATGCTGGCTCTCCTGGAGCTGTTTGGCGGTGTTAACACCGAACTGGACCTGGTGGCGGTGGGTTCTGCTTTTATCATCGGAGGTCTGGCAGGGTGGCCGTTGGAGTGGTGGCTGGTAGCAGTACTGGTCACCAGCCTGCTCTGCATTGCCTACGTGGCCATCGGCAGGCGGTATATCAAGCGGTGGGTCCAGCCCAGGGAGGCCAGGACCAATGTCGACGCCATCATCGGCCGAGAGGGCGTCGTTATTAACGGTATTGCTAAGAATAACCCCGGCCGGGTCAGGGTGGGCAATGAGGAGTGGCTTGCCAGTGCCGAGGAGGACTTCGACGAAGGTGCCGAGGTTGTTGTTACCGCCGTTCGCGGCGCTACTTTGATTGTAACTAAAGCTGATGGAGGTAGATAGAAAATGAATCCAGGTTATATCGTCCTGATAATAGTCCTTGTCCTGGCTGTCGTCTTCTTGGTCAGGGCTATGGTCGTCGTAAGACAGTACCAGAGGGGTCTTGTCGAGCGGCTGGGCCGGTATAAGGAGACGTTAGAGCCGGGGCTCCATTTTCTTATCCCGTTTATCGACCGCCTGGCTGGTAGGGTTGATATGCGGGAGATGGTGCTTGACATCGAGCCCCAGCCGGTAATTACCATGGATAACGTCACGGTGACGGTAGATGCCGTCATCTACTCCTATGTGACCGATGCCAAGGCTGTCACCTACGAGGTTCAGAACTTCAATCTCGCCGTAAGTAAGCTGGCGCAGACCAATATCAGGAATGTCATCGGTGAAATGAGCCTCGATGAGACGTTGACTTCGAGGGAGCGCATCAATGCTGCCCTGCGGCAGACCCTGGACGAGGCCACCGATAAGTGGGGGGTCAAGGTGACCAGGGTGGAGGTCAAGGAAATCGAGCCGCCTCGGGACATCGCCGATGCCATGAGCAAGCAGATGAAGGCCGAGCGAGAAAAGCGGGCCGTCATCCTTGAGGCGGAAGCCTATCGACAGAAACAGATTCTTGAGGCCGAGGGCGATAAGCAGAACGCCATCCTGGTGGCCGAGGGCAACAGACAGCGGGAGATACTCACTGCCGAAGGTGAGAGACAGGGGGCGATACTTCGGGCTGAGGGCGAGGCCAAGGCAATTGAAACGGTATCGACGGCAGCCAATACCTTCTTTATCGGTAATGCCCAGCTATTGAAGCAGCTTGAGGTCACCCAGGCATCGTTGCAGGACAACTCCAAGCTCGTCATCTCCGACCAGTCGAGGTTGATTAACGTCTTGGGACTGGGGGAGAGTCTGAGGGGTGGCGATAGCGAAAAAAAGACCTGAGAGAGCGGTTATCTCTGACTTGCAACAAAGTTTAGAAACGGGGGGCTTCGCTGGCGACCAGAGTAGCCTTATTAGCGAAGCCCTTTTACTATTTTGGCCACGTGTTGCCCGATGGCAGGCGCGGCGGTCAGCCCCGGAGACTCAATCCCGATGAGGTTTATCAGTCCGGGGAGTCCCCTGGCCGATTCGTCGGTAATGACAAAGTCCCGAAAAGTATCCTCCGGCCCCTGGAGCTTGGGCCGGACACCAGCAAAGTCAGGCTCAAGGTCTTCGAGTCGGAGCCGGGGGAGGAACTTTTTTACGGACTGGTAGAAGGCCTCTCTCTGGGCCTCGTCCACCTTGTAGTCAGGCTCGTCAATGTATTGTGTATTGGGACCGAGTCTCACCTGACCGTCCAGGTTCAGGGTAACGTGGATTCCCTTGCCGGCCAGTTCAGGAAGGGGATAGACCAGCCGGCTCACCGGTGCCCCGTCCCGTGAATTCAGGCTGAAGTATTCACCCTTACAGTAATGAAGCCTGTACCCGGCCCGGTCGATGTCAATTCCGGCGAGGCGGGCTATTGTGTCGGAATTAAGACCGGCCGAGTTTATCAGGACATCAGTGGTGAAGGATGAGGTGCCCTCCCGGTCCTGTATCTCCACACGATATTTGTCCCCGGTCTTTTCGATGCCGACCACCTCGGTATCAAAGACGAAATCGGTACCCTGTTCCCTGGACAGCCCATGCAAGGCCCTCATCAGGGAATGGCTATCGATAATGCCGGTGGAGGGGGACAGCATCCCGGCGGTAGCCTCGACATTTGGTTCGAGTTCCTTCACCTCTTTCCGTGAGAGAAGCCTCAAATCGTTGACGCCGTTTCTCAAGCCCTGCCGGTAAAGCTCTTCAAGTCTAGTGACCTCGCCTTCATCAGTGGCAACAATAATTTTCCCCAGCTTCCGGTGGCTGATTTCATATTTCTGGCAGAACTCGTAGAGCAGCCGGTTCCCTTCGAGGCAAAGCTTTGCCTTGAGAGAGCCTTCGGGGTAGTAGATACCGGCGTGGATGACCTCGCTATTTCGGCTGCTCGTCTCCAGTCCGAAGGCACGGTTCTTTTCGATAACGAAGACACCCTTTTGCCGCCGTGACAGCTCGGCGACAATCGCCAGGCCGACAACACCGGCCCCAATAATGGCTACATCAACTTCAGCAGGCATGATAGGTCTTACCTCCCAATACTAGGGTTGGTGAGGTGTTCTGTCAACACTGCCAATACAAATGCCGGAGACGATGAAAATTGTGCTATTATTATACC
>CAZTBG010000068.1:0-9535 GCA_964611805.1 uncultured Dehalococcoidales bacterium
CTCGATATGATTATCATCGGCCAGAATTGGACCGGATAGGGCAAATATAATGAAGCATAATAATTTATTCAACCTGGCAAAGGTACTGACTTTCGTAATAATACTCATTTTGGGATTATTCCCTGCCAGCATGGTGTCTGCTGAGGAGACGACTATTGTCAGTGTTTCCGCGCCGAGCGAGGTTGACGCAGGGGAACAGTTCACCATAAGCATAGCAGTAGAGCCTGGAACCGCAATCGCTGGTGCACAGTTTGACCTGTCCTTTGACCAGTCCCTGGTTACGGCCGATAGTGTTGCCGAAGGTAACCTGCTGTCCCAGAACGGGGCCGCTACTTATTTCAATACAGGTGTCATATCCAACACTACCGGGACTATCAGCAGAGTAGCCGGAGCAATCATCACCCCAGGTCAGACAGTATCCACGCCAGGGACATTCACCACAATCACCCTGACTGCCGGTACAACCGGGGGAACCTGTCCCCTCATTCTCTCAGGTGTTGTTGTGGGAGACTCCGATGGCCAGTCTGTGCCGGTAAACGTCATTAGCGGTCAAGTCATAATTAACAGCCAAGACACGACTAATCAACCCCCGGTGCTCAATCCTATTGGTGATAAGTCAGTCAACGAGGGTCAGCTGCTCATGTTCACTGTCTCCGCCACCGACCCCGATGATGACCCGCTGACCTTCTCAGCCTCCGGACTGCCACAAGGTGCCAACTTTAACCCAGAGACGAGGACCTTCTCCTGGACACCTGGACCTGGCACGGCAGGTACCTACGGTAACGTCCGCTTCGAGGTCTCTGACGGCGAACTGACTGATTCCGAGAGCATAACCATTACGGTACTTAGTCTCGGCAATAATGCGCCAGTGCTCAGTCCTATTGGCAATAAGTCTGTCAACGAGACCGAACTCCTTGAATTTACCATATCAGCCACCGACCCCGATGATGACCCGTTGACCTTCTCCGCCGATAACCTGCCAACGGGGGCCAGCTTCGAACCTGAAACCCGTACATTCTACTGGACTCCCACTTCTGGCCAGGCTGGTACCTACCCTAACGTCCACTTTACAGTATCTGACGGCGAACTGACCGACTACGAGGATATCACTATCACCGTCAACATCCCCACCCCACCCGACGGCGGCGGGGGTGGTGGTACCGGTGGTGCCGACGCTGGCGGTGGTGGCGGTGGCGGTGTCGGCGGTGGTCCCGAACCTTCTGACGGTGAACCAGACGAGGCCCCGCCTGTTATTCAGGGGGTAGCAGCCTCCGTACCCACTACAGATAGCGTCGAAATCCGCTGGACAACGACCGAACCAAGCACTAGTCAGGTAGAATACTGGGCTAGCCCGAGTCAGTTCTCACCTCTGGACGAAACGCTGGTTACGGAGCACGTGGTTCGCCTGACCAACCTTACCCCGGATACAAATTATCACTATCGAACCTTATCTCAAGATGAGGCAGGTAACCTGTCAACATCACCGGAATATTCCTTCACCACGCCGGGAAACCCGGCTACTTTGGCGGTGAGATGGCTGTCCATTAGCCCCGCTGAGGCCGACATCGGCGAAGAAGTGACTATCAGTGTCCTCGTTACTAACACGGGTGACGTCACCGGGAGCTACGACGTAACACTGAGCATCAATGGCGCGGTGGAAGCCACCGAGCAAGTGGTCGACTTGGCCAGCGGGGCAAGCCAGGAAGTAGCCTTTGCCGTTACCAAAGAGACTGCGGGCGTGTACACCGTGAGTGTAAACGGCACTACGGGTTCGCTCGTGGTCGGAGAAGCAGACTTGCTTGAGTCGACAATCACGCTCTTCAAAATCCGCCCCATCTACGAAGCCGATACGGGTGTGATTACCTTCATCAGGATAGATTGCCAGATAAACGAGGCTTACCATTCAATGTTGTTCTCACAACTCGGCGCTGAGCTTGTCCTCAAGGTAGGTCTGGACGACGAGCCCCTGGAAGAGGTCATCCTCATCTCCCCAGAACAGTCGGAGCCGACCATGAGCATTGATGGACTGAATTATGTTCCTGCTGAGGGATGGAAGGCCGGTATCTACACCTTCCAGGCGGAGCTACGCACTGGTGACGGTGTTGTTGAGACCTCACCCGCAGAGGAACTGGTAATAACAGCCGCAGCCGCAGCCGGTGTGGCCAGCTGGGCGACCCTCGGTGAGATAATCGGGGGGGTACTAATTATCGCCCTGTTCGCAATGCTCTTCATATTGTACCGCAATCGTGATATGCTTAGAGCATAATCCCTCCGAGTAAAAGTCTCTATTAAGGATAGGTTGTGGGTACTGACAGCAAACCGTCACTACCCGAACGACAAGAGTCTGTCACGCCAGGGATTGGGGAGAGGCTGCGGAATTCCTACCTGGGGCGGTTCCTCGGCATGGGTACCGGCTCACCTTTGCGCCGGCGGTTGAGATTCGCTGTCGTTGTCGTTATCAGCCAGCTGCTGCTGATAGCCCTGGCCATCGCCTGGCTCATCTTCATGATTATCATCGCCGTGAATGGCTCGGTCTATTTCATCGAGAGGAATCCACTTGTCCGGTGGCTAGAGGTTACCGCGGCAATACTGATAATTCTGTTTGCCATTGGCGTCTTCATAACCCAACTAAAAAGGCTAGGGGAAAGACGAAGAGATGACGATAGACGCGACGGTGGCCGGGGATAATGGAATCGTTCGTCCAAAGTCTTGTCCTGGGGATAGTCCAGGGCGTAACTGAGTGGCTGCCCGTCAGTAGCGAGGGCATCAATACCCTTATCCAGCTGCACTTCTTTGAAAAACCGCTTTCTGAAGCCATCCAAATCTCAATATGGTTGCACGCCGGTACGCTCATCGCTGCCATACTCTATTTCAGAAAGGACATCGCAGCCCTGCTACTTCATCTGCCTCAATATACAAGAGAACTGCGAAACCGCCAGGCAACGGAGCAGAGTAAACTGATTACTTTCCTCATCATCTCAACGGTGCTGACTGGTGCTATCGGTGCTCCCCTCCTGCTGATTGGCCTGAAACAGGAAGACGTCCCCGGTGGTATCGTCATGGCCGTTATCGGAGGCTTCCTGATAATCACCGGCCTAGTGCAGAGGTACGCACCCAGATTCTCCGGCACGAGAGAGACGACCAGCGTCAAGGACGCCGTTATTGTCGGAGTAGTACAGGCATTCGCTGCCTTCCCCGGACTGAGCCGGTCCGGTCTCACAATATCAACCCTCCTCTTCCGGGGATACGACGCACAGCATGCCATTCGGATAAGCTTCCTGATGAGCATCCCGGTGGTGCTGGCCGCGGAGGTAGGGCTGGGCCTGATTGATGGAATTAGCTTCGATGTCTCTGCTATCGTCGGACTGATGGCTGCCTTCATCTTCGGGATACTGACCATCGGCGCCATGATAAAGCTGGCCGCCAGGATACGCTTCTGGAAATTCTGCATTGTTCTGGGTATAGTGAGCCTGCTACCACTACTTTTCGAAATTTTGTAGCCCCTGATAGCGGCGACTTTTCCGAAGTCAGCCGGCGTCACCCTCCCGCTGAAGCGACTCATATACCTCAATGCTGCCGATATCCAGCCAGCGCTCGGTAAAGGGAAAGGCATAAGCAGGCTCCTTGGCTTCGTCGATGAGGTAGGTGACAAAGCTACCTATATTGTCCCGCTTGCCGGTTCCGGCATAATCAAAGAGGATAGGGAAAATCCTCGATGGATATACGTAGCAAACTGTGGCAACCAAGTTCGATTTCGGCTCGGGGGGTTTCTCTTCGAAACTTACAATGCGGTCGCCTTCGGTCTCGACAACGCCGTACTGGCGTGCCAGGTTTATATCACCGATTTCCCGGACGGCTACCAGCAGATCCCGGCCGTTATACCTAGCGAGAAAATCGGTGAGTTTGAACTCAAAGTAGTTGTCACTGGCGATGACCAAAAGGTCTTCGGTGATGTTTTCGTTCTTTATCCAGTAGGTAAGTGAGCCAATCGCCCCCAGGCTCTGTTCTTCGTTATATACCGGTTCAACACATATCTTAATCTGCCGTGGGATGCCCTCCCGCCACCGACGGAAATCATCCTCAAACCTCTTGTTAACGTTTACCAGAATATCCACATCCTGAGGAATCTGGTCTATCACGTAGTCTATCAGGGGACGACCGCGGTATTCGAGCAGGCCCTTGGCTACGGTAAGGGTCAGCGGATAAAGTCTTGTGCCAAAACCACTGCTCAATACCAGGCTTTTCATAGTACCTCCTAACCAGTACCGGGTTTGTGATAGCTGTCAACCGGAATAACCATCCGGGAAGCGGCTCTGCCACTGCCAGGCACTTTTCACAATATCTCGCAGCCCGGAGAGACGGGGAAGCCAGCCGAGCTCTTGTCTGGCCAAGCTGGGACTGGCTACCAGCACCGGCGGGTCGCCAGCCCTCCGTGATTCGAAAACAATCGGGATGCTAACGCCGGTTACTTCCTCAACCATCTTCACCACCTGGAGATTCGAGTAGCCTGTGCCACTACCCAGGTTGTAGGCCCTTGTCCCGGCACCATCAATATTAACCAGAGCCTGCAGGTGGGCGTCGGCAATATCAATCACATGAACGTAGTCGCGAATGCAGGTACCGTCCTCGGTTTCGTAGTCGTTGCCAAATATGGTCACTTGGTCTACTTTCCCCAACGGTACCTTAAGCACATTGGGAATCAGGTGCGTCTCCGGTTGATGGTGCTCCCCGTGAAGCTTTGTTGCGCCGGCAGCGTTGAAATACCGCAGCGAAATCGAGTCAAGTCCATAGGCTTCCCCATACCACTTGAGGATTCTTTCAAACATCACCTTACACTCGCCGTAAGGATGAATAGGAGTCTGTGGGGTATCCTCGGTAACAGGTACTTTTTCCGGCCTACCGTAGATGCCTGCACTGGACGAAAAGACGAGTCCGTTTACATTGTGTTTAAGCATGCTTTTTAGTAGATTGAGGCCCCCCACGACATTAGTCTGGAAGTATTCCTGAGGGTCTTTAACTGAGCGGGGTATTATACTCAGCGCCGCCAGATGCATGACGGCGTCGATGTTGTGCTGAGAGAAAACGTCATCCAAAGCAACGGGGTCCCTTAAATCAGCCTGGCCAAACTGGGCTCCTGAAGTCAGGGCTTCCCGGTGACCCTGCCCGAGATTATCCAGGGCAATAACCCGGTGACCCTCGGATATTAACCGCTCAGTAACAACACTGCCAACATATCCCGCCGCCCCGGTGACCAGCACATTCATAGAGCTCCCCCAGAATCATCCAGTGACACGACAACTATGATAATTATTCTGCCTCCCTTTGGCAAGGACGGGATGATATGTCCCCATATGTGTTGCTGCCAAATTCTAGCAAACCGCACATCTTTCACTATAGCTTTTTCCCCTAACCAGCACTTCCCTGATTCTGCCCGTTCACCTCCAGAAGCCGGGCGCCGTCGACTATCTGGACAGGAAATACCCGCAAGTCCGGCTCTTTGACAGCACCCGCAGTGTGGCTATACCTCGCAATGTCCTTCTCTATGCTTGAGACTGCATCTGTTTTAACAAGAGTGATGATTGACCCCCCAAAACCTGCACCGGTGAGCCGTGCTCCTGCGACACCCGTCATGCCAGACAAGGCCTCGACCAGGCTGTCAACCTCCACACAGGACACTTCATAATCGTCTCTGAGACTCTGGTGTGATTCTTGGAGGAGTTGGCCTACCCTGACCGCACCACCCTTGCGAAGAGCAGCTACTGTTGCAAGGACACGCCCATTTTCCGTAACCACATGCCGCAACCTCTTATAGACTGTATCACTACATACCTGCTTTAACTTAGGGAAGTCAGCCACAGATACGTCTCTCAGATTCCTGATTACTCTGACAGGGAATATCGCCCTGGCCAGGCGAATTGCTTCCTCGCATTCCTGACGCCTCCGGTTGTATTCTGAATCCACCAGTCCCCGTCTTTTGCCTGAATCAATTACCAGCCACGAGTATCCAGGTAGACTAGCGGTCACCGGTTCCGACGACAGGTCAGTACAATCGATTAAAAGTGCATAGTCACGGCGCCCCATCCTCGAAACAAACTGGTCCATGATTCCACATCTCATGCCGACAAAATCGTTCTCCGCCCTCTGACAGAGAAGGGCTGCCTCTTTATCTCCCATCCTAAACCCCAGCAGTCCTTCCACTGCGGTCAGCACCGCCATTTCGAGCGCCGCCGAAGAAGCAAGCCCAGCACCGATGGTAATATCGCCACCAACCGAAAAGCAAAAGCCAGGCACGGGATAGCCAGCCCGTTCAAGCTCAAACAATACCCCGATAATGTAACGGAACCAGACTTCGGGATGCCCAGGGTCATAACTTTCCCTCAGGCACCGTGCTTCTTCGTCAAAATCAATGGAATGACCAGCAATCTCAGAATTGCCTGTTCTCGCAGCAGCGAAAACAATGTGCCGGTCAATGGCTACCGGCAGGACGAAACCACCAGTATAGTCGGTGTGTTCGCCGATGAGGTTGACCCTCCCCGGTGCGATGCTTACTGCATCGGGTGCCCTGAACCAGGTCTGCTGGAACGAACTGATTACCCTTGTGGCTAGCTCAGTAATCCCGTCACCCTGCATCTATAGGATATCGCCATTGGAGGCTATCACTTCTTTATACCAATACGCCGAGTCTTTGGGGGTGCGTTTCTGTGTGGCATAGTCGACATGTACTATTCCGAACCGCTGCCGGTAGCCGAACGCCCACTCAAAATTGTCCATCAGGCTCCATACGAAATAGCCCTTGACAACGACGCCCTCTTCAATAGCCCGTTTCAGTTCGCTGAGGTAGCGAGCCAGGTAGTCGATACGCTGAGGGTCATGGACCTTGCCGTCACGGTGAACCCAATCACAATTAGCCATCCCATTCTCGGTAACAACGATGGGTAGTTTGTACCGCTCAAAGAGGAGGCGAGGGCCCCAGTAATAGCCTGCCGGCGTTACCTGCCACTCCATGGTCGTTAGTGATGGGCCGTCGGGACTCCGAACAACTTCGGGGCTACCGTCACGAGCAGCACGAATAGCCCGCCCCTCATAGTTATTCAGTCCGTAGAAGTCAAGCGGCTGGCAGATAGTCTCCATGTCTCCGTCATGAATCTCAGGCAAGTCACTCTTAAAGAGCCGTACGCCATCCTCCGGATACCTGCCCAGTATCATGGGGTCAGCGAACCAGGGGTTGTTCCAGCAATTCTTTTCCAGCACGGAAAACATCCGGTTGCGGGCTGCTTCAACGTCATCATGTCTCTCCGTATCGGGGAAATATATACTGGCCGCATGTACCGCACCGATAGTCGGCCTGGTCTTGGCACGCGCGCGTATTACCTGTACCGCCTTGCCGTGTGCCAGAAGGGAATTATGGGCGGTTACCAGGACTTCCGGGAAGTCGAGGCTGAGTCCTGGCGCGTGATAACCGCTCTGATGCCCGATTGTAGTGAAAACCTGTGGCTCATTCAGTGTCATCCAGTGGGAGATGCGGTCGGAGAGCCTATCGACAATAACGCCGGTATATTCGGCGAACCAGTCAGAGCTATCACGGTTGAGCCAGCCGTCCCGATTGAAAAGGGACTGGGGGTAGTCCCAGTGAAAGAGCGTTAGCCACGGCTCGACGCCATTCTCCAGTAACGCATCAACCAAACGGTCATAGAAGTCGAGCCCTTTCTTATTAACCGCCCCGATACCATCCGGCAGCACTCGCGGCCAGGAGACCGAAAAACGGTAGGCCTTTAGCCCTAGCTCCTTCATCAGCCGGGCATCTTCCTGATAGCGATGATAATGGTCACATGCCACATCGCCAGTGTTGCCTCCCCAAATCTTCCCCGGCTGCTGGCAGAACACGTCCCAGACCGATAGCCCTTTGCCATCTTCGTAGGCACCACCCTCAATCTGATAGCTTGCGGTGGCAGCACCCCAGGTAAAATCTTTCGGAAAGCTCATATCAGACCTCCTGATGGGCGTGTATCAACAACAAATACCTAATCAGCAGTAACCAAGATAGTCAACCGATTCAAGCACCGGCAGTTAGCCACGACTGGGTGGACTCGGCCAATCGACGGATTAATTCAGGCTGCGCTTCGTCTGCCCGCAATCTGGCAAGCAAGCCCTTGAGCCTTTCTCTCCTCTCCTGTCGGTCCTTCTCAACCAGAGGGCCTCCCCCGACCTGCTCCCGGTAGATGCGCACGAGGAGTCTGCTTATCTCGTCCGGCGTATAGCCGAGCTCCGTCCATAAAACCAGTTCATTGATAAAGCTAACGTACGCCTGTTCACGGCGGGCGGCTACTCTGGGAGCCAGCTCCGCTGACTTCAGCAACGATAGACTCGCGTCAAACGGGTAGCCGAACTCAACTAGCAGGTCACGGTCTGCCAACAGGCTGCGAGGGATTATTCTGGCCCCCAGGAACTCACTGCCGTGGCCAGGCTTTACCCTTATCAGGCAAAAGCCTTTCTTCAAGGCATCTTTCGCTTCCGCGTCCTGTACCCGGGGGTCTCGTCTTACCATACCTCCCCCCGTCATCAGATTCCTCATCTGACGCAGACCAGCTCTAAATCGCCACGTGATGTCTGTCATATCAGGACTGAACAAGGGGCCCCTCATCAACCAGAGGTCACCGGAAAAGATGATATCATCCGTAGGCCGGAAACCCCCGCTTAACTGTTCGTGAGGATGGGGGTCATCGCGGGGTGAGCAAAGCACCACTATCTGGTCAGGGCTGTGGGTAATCTCACTTTGCGGACAGCCGAGGATATCGAGTCTCCCTCCTTCCCCTATGTCCACTGCTTCCGCCAGAATCGGAAAATCAACGCCGCTGAGCTTGACTGTTTTTCCTGTACCGGACTCATGGAGATACTCGATATCGCATTCCTTCAACCGGGACAGGTCCGAATTATCCAGCCACCTCCGCTCCATCTGAGCCACCTCACCTTCAACCAGGTCCCTGAAGCTGCGATGGGCCACAATTTTTGCCCCGGACTCCCCGGCCAGTAAATACGCCAATCCAAAGTGGTCGGGGTGTCGATGAGTTATGATTATTCTCTCGATACCAGCAGGGTTTACGCCGTTCTCAGCTAATATACTGAGCATTTCACCACTATGGCGGGAATCACCGGCGTCGATAAAAGTATGTCTCGTCAGTCCATCCCTCTGGTAGGTCAGGATATACACGTTACCCCCGTAGCGAAACACGAGATTCGTCAGGTGGCCTTTGCCGCCGGCCAAAGTCTCTTTGATAACCACGACAGAATCTCTATGCGAGTCTGGTCTACCTGAGCCTCTTTGCTCAACCATGCTTCTTATTCCTTTCAGTCTTCTGCAGTCCAGTCTGAACCAGGCTATTACCCGCTGCTGAAAATGATACGCGCTTGCTTAAGAGACACTCTAAGCGACCATCCCGTCACCTGTCAAGGACACCTAAAGCCATTTCACGAGGCCAGAAGCTCCTTTAACCGGGCTACTGCCGGAATGAGTACCTCACCCACAGCCTCCTCGAAT
>CAZTBG010000069.1:0-9417 GCA_964611805.1 uncultured Dehalococcoidales bacterium
TAGCCCATCATGCGCAGCCAGCGGGCCAGCTTCCCGGCATTGATATCGACAATGAACCTGGGGACTTCTATCGCTCACCTCCAGCGGGGCCTGTGTCATAAGTGCCTTTTTTGTCATTCCCACGCAGGTGGGAATCCAGAAATCGTGCCTGAGTGGATTCCCGTTTTCACGGGAATGACAATTACTAATACACAACCCTCCAGCAATACCGGCCTGTTAGTAATAACAGCCTGTTAGCAATAACAGCCTTATAGTCTGAGCTGCATCCACTCGTAGCCGGGGGTAATGGGGTGGTTGAGGGACGCGGCCACATCTTCCAGCTCGGCCCTTATCTCCCCCTCCAGTGTCGGGTTCATGTGGACTGTAACAATCCGGGGCAGGTAGCCCTGGCTCTTCTGAAAAGCCAGCATCTCCTGCTTGAGTAGGGCCGGTGTCAGGTGGCCCGCCTCCAGTGCCCTCTCTTCCCGCTCATTGGGCAGGGTCACCTCGATAATCAGCAGCTGGGGGGCAACGTGCTGCCAGCACTCCTCGAGGCCGGGCCCGGTATCGCCCGTGTAGAACACCGATTTACCCTCGGGCGACGTAATCTGGTAGCCGACCGTCGGCACGGCGTGTTCCACCGGCACGGGCAGGACAACATAGCCCTCAATCTTCATGCTCTGGTAAGGCACGATCTCAACAAACCGCAGGGTGGGACTCTCCGGTGGCCGTTTCAGGAAGTTTGGGTAAATTTCACCGTCGAGGAGGTGGGTAGTGAGTGTGCCGTAGACATCTCCGGTGCCGTATAAATTTATAGTGTCGCCGGACGCATAGAGGTTCATGGCGAGGCCGGGTATATCCCTGATGTGGTCATAGTGATAATGGGTGAGCAGTATCGCCCTGAGGCTGCGCTGCGCCTGTAATGACAGGCTGGCGGTAAGCCCGCCGCTGTCGATGGCGATGATGCCGTCGATTACCAGACAGGTATAACCCGTATCGCGCGATTCGACATTGTGTGCCCCCAGAAAGCTGATATTCACTGCTCGATGGCCTTCCTTTTTCGCTCCCGCAGCAGGAACGGGTTGAAGTCGGTGTCGTAGTCGTAGGTATCGATTGCCTCCTTTTTCTTGAGGTAGTTCACTACCCGGTAGGTGAGGGGGGTGGCGGCGGCCTCGATGGCTATCTTGAACCACCAGTGGTTCAGTATCATCATCGGGTCGAAGTCCGGCCCCGCGAACCCGATGACAATGAATATCACCGTATCCAGTCCCTGTCCCACTATCGTGGAGCCGATTGTCCTCGACCAGAGCCAGCGTCCCCTCGTCATCATCTTCATCCTGGCCATTATGAAGGAGTTGGCGAACTCACCGACCAGGTAGCCAAGGAAGGAGGCAACCAGTATTCTGGGTGTATATCCCAGGATGCTCTCGTAGGCTGCCTGCTTGTCTGTCCAGAAGGAAGCCGGTGGCAGAATCTGTCCCACCCAGGCGAAGAAAACGAAGACCAGGTTGCAGGCAAAACCAATCCAGATAATCTTTCTTGCCTGTTTATAGCCGTAGACCTCGGTGAGGACGTCCCCGAAGATGTAGCTCAAGGGGAAAACAAATATTGCCGCCGGGAGGTTAAAAGGCCCGAGGCTGATTACCTTGACGGCGATGGTGTTGGCGGTGATTAGGCACGTAACGAAAACGACGGCAATAACGACAAACCGGTTGGAGCCACTCATTGCTAAATCCAGCGCTTGAGGCGGAAGAAGTAGAGCATACCAACGATGATGGCCAGGCAGATGAGCGAAATGTAGAGGGCGGAGAGGGGGGAATTACCGAATGGCCCGAGAGGGATATTCATCCCGAAGATACTGGCCACCACTGTAATCGGCAGCATGATGGTGGCGATAACAGTCAACATGCGGACGATATCATTCGTCCGGTTGGTTGCCAGTGAGTCGTGGGTATCGTTCAGCCCCTCGATTATCTCCTTGTATTCGTCGAGGCCGTCCCATATCCTGTCGAGATGGTCAACCATGTCATCGAAATACGGCCCCATTTCTGCCTTGGTAAAGCGGCTTACCTTATTTTTCAGGCTGGCGGTCACCGCCCGCAACGGCCAGATGATGCGTCGGAAGGCGATAACGTCACGGCGCAGTATCGAGATGTCCCTGATGGCCCGGGGCATGCTGCGCGCGAAGATTTCCTCGTCGACCTGCTCGATGTTGTCACCGATTTTGCTCAGTATCGGCAGGCAGTAGTCGACCAGCCGGTCGATAATGATGTACAGGAGATAGCCGGTGCCACCACTCATGTTCTCCTGTCTCGCTTCTTCTTCGAGCTGGCACTCGCGGAACAGCTTTACCAGCGGTTTGAGGTCTCCGTTGTGCAGCGTTATCAGGTAATCCTTGCCGATAAATACCGATACCTGGCTGGGGGTGGTAACCCGTGCCTGCTGGTTGAACACCGGGAAGTGAAAGACCATGAACAGATAGTCCGGGTATTCGTCTATCTTGGGTCGTTGAATCCGGCTCAGGCAGTCATCCAGGTCGAGGGGGTGGAACTGGTAGTTCTCAGCGAGGTATTCCGTCTCCCTTGTAGTCGGTCCTTCGATATTGACCCAGGTCATATCCTCCCAGGTCAACGTCTCCACGTTCAGCTTTGGCTCCGCTACCGCAACCTCTGCTTTTTTACCCTTTCGGCGTCTGACCCTAGGTCTAACCATGATAGTCTCCCTTAACGTGTTGCTGCTACATTCTACCACATTTGTCAGGCGGTAGCTAAGTCATGTATTATATTTTTATAGATGGAATCAGTCTAGCAGCGGTTGTTGGTATCAAGGGTGCGGTAATAACCTGTTTCACATCAAGCTGCCAGCAGGCTCCAGGTAGTGTATATTGCTCATGTAGCATGTCCAATAGCATCCCTTGCCAGCAGCAGGCTGTCATGTTCTAGGAGGTTTGTTAAATGTCAACTCACCCGTTAGAGGAACTCCTGCATCCAAGGTCGATTGCTGTTGTCGGAGCATCTACTTCCGGCCGCGGTGGCGGGTTTGTTAACCCTTTGCTGGAGCAGGGCTTTAAGGGGGCCATCTACCCGGTGAACCCCAAGTATAAGGAAGTCCTGGGGCTGAAAGCCTATGCCAGGGTAAGGGACATTCCCGGCCCGGTCGACTTTGTTATATCTTCCATACCGGCCGCCGGGGTTTTGCAAATGCTGGCGGACTGTGCCGAAAAGGGAGTGAAGCTGGTCCACCTTTTCACAGCGCGGTTCAGCGAGACCGGGCGTAAGGATGCCGCCGAACTGGAACAGGAGATTTTGAGGCAGGCAAAAAATGCAGGCATTCGTCTCATCGGGCCGAACTGTATGGGTGTTTACTATCCCGCCGAGCATATTTCTTTTAATGAAGGTATGCCCAAAGAATCGGGGCCTGTGGGTCTGGCATCGCAGAGCGGTCAGGCGGTAGGTGAGATTACCGGAAATGCGGCACAGAGAGGCTTGCGCTTCAGTAAAGCCATTAGCTACGGTAATGCCCTTGATTTCAACGAGTGCGACTATCTGGAATATTTCACGCAGGACCCGGAAACAAAGCTAATCCTCCTGTATATCGAGGGGGTCAGGGACGGCCCCCGGTTTCTCCAGACACTACGGGCTGCTGCATCAGCTAAGCCGGTCATCGTTCTTAAGGGGGGTCGTGGGGAGGCAGGTACGAGGGCAACTGCCTCGCACACCGCCTCACTGGCTGGTTCCAGGGAAATATGGAATGCGGTTGTTAACCAGGCGGGCGTTATCAATGTTGTCGATATTGACGAGATGATAGACATTGCCACCGCCTTCTATTTCTTACCGGAGATACGTCGGGCCAATGTCGGTGTTGTTGGTGGGAGTGGCGGCAGCAGTGTCATGGCGGCTGACCTCTGTGAGGAAGCTGGCCTTAGCGTTATCCCTTTGCCCGATGAAATCCGGCAGGAGCTGAAGAGGCAGGGTAATGCCATCTGGGACTGGATTGGAAACCCTGCCGATTTCTCGATTTCTATGGGTGACGAGTCCAGCGCCGAGGCGGTTACCAGGTTGATAGCTCGCCATCCCAGCTTCGACTTCCTTATTACCTTCGTGAGCGGACCCTGGCGTCGTGACCCGGAATCTTTTTCTCTGGAAAAGCACCTTAAACGGTATTCGCTAGATGACATAAAAAACAAACCGGTAGTGATGGTGTTCCAGGATAACCCCCGATATCCTACAGAGAGTGACGACATGGCCGAGTTCGACAAGATTGTCGAGCAGATGAAGGATAAATTCATTACTGACGGCTATCCAATGTATCCGAACATTAAGCGGGCAGCCTCGGCCGTTAGCAGGATGATTGGCTACTATCAGAAGAGGGGATAGCCGTCTTCTTCGACACTCTGTTCTGGCTGGTATGATGGTTCGATAGGTTTTCGGATGTCAGTTGAAGCCCTGGACGAAATCCTGCATCCACAGTCTGTTGCCGTTGTTGGTGCCTCGGCTAATACTCGTTCGTGGGGATACAGCTACACCCACCACCTGAAAGAGTACGGCTTCCGCGGTAAAATCTACCCCGTGAACCCCAACCATGCGGAGATACTGGGCATTAAAGCATACTCTAGCCTGAGAGATATTCCTGGCACCGTCGACTATGTGATTTCCTGCATTCCGGCTGGCGACGTTCCCACCATGCTTGCTGAATGTGCTCAGAAGAGTGTGAAGGCGGTCCACCTCTATACCGCCCGCTTCAGCGAGACCGGGCGAAAAGATGCGGCCGAGCTGGAGCAGGCAATACTGGAGCAGGCAAGGAAAGCAGGTATTCGACTCATCGGTCCGAACTGCATGGGTGTCTACTATCCGAAACACGGGCTCTCTTTCGGCTATGACCTGGCCAAGGAACCGGGACCGGTGGGGATGCTGTCCCAGACCGGCGGGGGCGCTTCGGGTTTCGTGAGGCAGGCGGCCAGACGTGGTATTCGCTTCAGCAAGGTTATCAGCTATGGCAATGCCCTCGACCTTAATGAGTGCGATTATCTGGAGTACTTCGACTGGGACCCGGAAACCAGCGTTATTGCAATATACATCGAAGGACCGAGGGATGGTCAGAAGTTCTTTGATATGCTACGCCGGGTGGCATTAAAGAAGCCGGTAATTATCATCAAAGGCGGTCGGGGAGAGGCCGGGACAAGGGTAACCGCCTCACACACGGCTTCTCTGGCTGGCTCGATGAGTGCCTGGGAAGCATTAGTCAGGCAGACAGGAGCAATTCCAGCAGCCAATCTTGATGAGATGGCTGACCTGGCAATATCCTTCTGCCTCCTTCCACCATTCAAAGGAGCGAGGGTGGGTATTGCTGGCGGCGGTGGGGGCCCCAGCGTCCTTTCCGCCGATGAATGTGAGGAAGCCGGTCTTGAGGTTGTTGCGCTGCCGGCAGAAATCCGCCAGCAACTGAAGAACAGGGGAGTCGAGATATGGGACTGGATTGGTAACCCGGTGGATGCCTCTATCATCGGTGGTTTTGGGGTCGATGTTCTGGACATGCTGCGGATGATGGCCCTCAATGAGAATTTTGACCTGCTGATTGGTCTTATTAACGAAAACGTGATGATGACGCTGTCGCAGCAAGACGGGATGGTTATGCGGATGGAAACGACTGTCGAGGGCTATCGTCGGTTGAAAGAGGAAACGCACAAACCACTACTGGCGGTGATTGGTGACGATTGCTCGGGGAGTGATGAGTATGGTAACTGGAGTGGTAAGCTCATTAGCGAGGCGAGGACTAATCTGATTGCTGCCGGAATTCCCTTCTATCCAACCATCGACCGTGCCGCGAGCGCAGCGCGTAAGGTACTCGACTATTACACTTACAAAGATGCCCGCACCAGATAAAACTGGTAATCGTGCCTCTAGTGCAGCCGGCTGCTCTTGTTAGCCATGTAGTCCACCAGGATGTACTCACCCAGTGTGTCAGCGCTGGTGAAGAAGACCCGCCCCTTGTTCAGCCTTGCCACCTGGGTAATAAAGGCATTGAGGAACTGGTCCTCTCCAAGCATGAAGGTGTTAATTACTATGTCCTGCTGGGTGCAATACTTCACCTCCCTCAAAGTCAGCTGCATGGTACGGAGGCTGGGCGGGTACTGGAAGTAGATTTGCCCGTTCTCGATGTGCGCGGTGGGCTCGCCGTCCGATACCAGCAGAATCTGTTTGTTATTGCACCTGTCTTTGGACAGTAACTTCCTCGCCATCTGGAGGCCCTGCTGGATGTTGGTGTACGGGTCAAACTCATCCCAGCCCATGTAGGGCAGCTCCTCTTTCTTCAGCATTCGGGCGTAGCTGGAAAATCCAATGATGTGCAGTGTATCCCTCGGGTACTGCGTACGGATTAGCCCGTCAAGAGCGATGGCCATCTGCTTGGCTGCCTGGAAGTTGCCGCGCATCGGCATCGACAGGCTCAGGTCCAGCATCAGTACTGTCGCTGACCGTGTCATCTCCTCAGACTGGAATACTTCGAAGTCGTCTGTAGTTAGCTTCACCGGTGGAGTCTGCTGCTCACGGTACATGGCGTTCATGATGGTCTTTTGCAGGTGCAGATGAAACGGGTCGCCAAACTCGTACGGCTTGGTCTCCTCAACCAGTTCGGTACCCATGCCAGTGCGGTTCAACTGGTGCAGTCCGAGGTGGTCTTTCTTCAGTTGGGAGAAGACATCCTTCAGCGCCTTCTGCCCAATCTTTCGCATGCCGCGCGGTGTTAGTTCGTAGCCCCTGCCCTTACGCTGGATGTATCCGGCCTCCTCAAGGGTACGGGTGATATTGCGCAGTCTCTCCAGGTCCTCCGCCGCATCCTCGCCCAGTATCTCCCTGACCTGGTTCTCGTCGATGTCGTCCAGCGAGCGGCTGAACTGCGACTCCCTGAGCTGCGACTCCAGGCCGTCCATCTGCTGGAGCATTTCCATCAGCTTCAGTGCTTCGTTGTAGGATAGGGACTCCTCACCGGTGAAGTTGTAGCGCCGTCTCAGATGGTCACTGGGGAACAGTGTCTCCAGATTGGCGCTTAGCTTGGCCAGCTCGTACTGGGTAGCCTCGTCCAGCATCGACCGCAGCATATTGTCCAGTGATTCCCGGTCTTTCGGTGAGAGGCTGTCAAGCAGGGACTGTGCCTGGGCCATCTGCTGTTGGAGACGCTCTATCAGCTCGTCCAGGCTCTGCGGTGGCTCTGGGCCAAAGAAACCGCCAAACTGCTCCATGAACTTCTCGAAGTCTGGCTCCTCACCCCTCATGCGCTGCTCCAGCATCTGGTTTATGGCCTCAACCAGGTGCCGCATAGCTGCCAGTGACTCGGGGCTCATGTCCTTTATTTGCTCGGTCAGGTCCCGGGCGTAAGATTGCATAGCCTGCTGCTTCAGCATCTCCAGCAGTTCCTGGAACTTCTGCTGCGCATCCGCATCCATGAAGTCGTAGTTGGTTAGCTCCTTTACCTGCCCGCCGATATCCTTAGGGAGACTGTCCAGCCTCTCCAGGTTCTGTGCGGCCATGTCTTCAATTCTCTTGAGCAGTCTGTCCTGTGTTTCACTGTCCAGACCTTCGGTACCCTCTCCGGTCTTCTGACGGGCTTCTTCGGCTTTTTGCCCGGCTTCTTCTAATCTCTTCTGGATTCCCTCACGCTCGGTTTTCACGATGTCTTCCAGCTTTTTCCGTATCTCATCCATCACCGAGCTAAGATTATATTTATCTAGCTGGCCCTGCCTTCTCTGGCGCAGCCGCTGAAGCAAGTCCTGGAGGCCCGGCAACCGCCTTCCCAGACTGTCCCTCATACCCTGGCGCTGCATCTTCCAGAGCGAGTATGACATGTTCCCGTCGTACATGAGGTTACGGGCGAGCTCGTCCATCAGCTCGTCTTTGTCGAGGTCGAACAGCTCCTGGGTGCCGTCCCATTCCGAGTAGCGATATATGCTCATGTTAGCTCCGGTAGATGGTCTTTCCTTCCTGTTTTGCCTTATTCAGCCGCTTGTTTACGTGCAGGCCTTCGAGGACAAACTCCGTTGCCGAGGCTATCATCTCCGGTCGTTCGGAATCGCAGACCTTTTTAACAGCTTCCAGCAGGCCAATGATTTCCTTGGTGTTGCGGACATAGGCCTTGGCGGGCATCATGTCGAAGACCTCCACGCTGAACCCTTCGGTGAACTGGGCAACCAGTGCCTCCAGGTCGTGTACCCGGTAATGCCGGTTGAAAACATTGAGGGTAGCTTTTCTTGTCAGGTCGTTAATAATCTTGTCTTCCCTGGCCTCTTCAAATCCCTCCAGCTCTATCTTCGAGGCGGTCGACGAGTGGATATGGGGGAGGTCCGTAATCCGGGGCACTGCCAGCTTCTCACCGAGTATCACCGCTCGCCGGATGGCGTTACTGAGGATTGTCTCGTAATTGGCGATTGATATTCGGACGCTTACCCCGGAGCGCTGGTTAATGTCCGGGCTCTTCCTGCCGAGATGGGTTATCTCGGCGATAATCTCCTTCATGAAATCGGGTATATAGCTCTCAATCTGACCGTTGTTAAACTGCCTTCGCTCCATGTCCATGATGGTAATTTCCTGCCCTATGGTGGTCGGGTAGTGGGTCCTTGCCTGGGCGCCGAACCTGTCCTTTAGCGGGGTAATTATCCGCCCCCGGTTTGTATAGTCCTCCGGGTTGGCACTGGCCACGAGGAAAATATCAAGTGGGAGCCTGATGCGGTAACCCCGTATCTGGATATCCCTTTCCTCCATCAGATTAAAAAGTCCGACCTGCAGGCGCTCGGCCAGGTCCGGCAGCTCGTTGATGCAGAATATACCCCGGTTAGTACGGGGTATCAGGCCGTAGTGTATCGCCAGCTCATCGGAAAGGTACCGTCCCTCGGCAATCTTAATAGGGTCGACATCACCAATCAAATCGGCAATCGAAATATCCGGCGTGGCCAGTTTCTCGCCGTAGCGTTCCTCTCGCGGCAGCCATTCAACTGGCGTGTCGTCACCTTCACTGGCCACCCTGTCCCGACAATAACGGCAAATTGGCCTCAGTGGGTCGTCATTTATCTCGCACCCCTGGATAACCGGAGTCTCCTCGTCAAGGAGTGAGACCAGTTGCCTCATCAGTCTCGACTTAGCCTGTCCACGCTCACCCAGGAAGATAATATCCTGTCCGGAGATAATGGCGTTCTCAATCTGGGGAATCACGGTGTCTTCGTAGCCAATTATTCCGGGGAAAATATTCTTTTTTTGCCTCAGAGCGTCTATCAGGTTGCGTCTCAATTCCTCTTTGATTGAGACCGGTTTGTAGCCGGAAGCTCTGAGCTTGCCGATAGTCCTTACATCTTTTGTCTTAACCATTACCTCGTCACCACTCCTCCAGATTATTGAAAATATCTCCTTTAGTTAATTTTACTATTCTTGATTCTGGATGTAAAATTAATCG
>CAZTBG010000070.1:0-9294 GCA_964611805.1 uncultured Dehalococcoidales bacterium
ACTCGCGACCTCCTCCTTGGCAAGGAGGCGTTCTAGCCACTGAACTACTTCCGCCGATATATTGGTGCCGAGGAGGAGATTTGAACTCCTACGGGCTTACGCCCACCACCCCCTCAAGATGGCGTGTCTACCTATTCCACCACCTCGGCACTGAAGTCCGAGTGATATAAAATTTGGCAGGAGTGGGAGGATTCGAACCCCCGACCGGCGGTTTTGGAGACCGCTGCTCTACCAAACTGAGCTACACTCCTTCAAGCACCAATTTACCATAAACCCCAGAGAAAATAAAGGGGGGTTAGCTTCAACCCCCCTTCAATTCGTCCACTACCTTTTGATATTTCTCATGTATCATTTTCTGGTCGAATTCCCAGAACTCCTGAAGCATGTCATCCTGCTCCTGTCTGCTGAAGTACTCCATGCAAGGGTAGAAAAAGTGCTTGTCCTCTTTTTCGATATGCGCCGGGTAAAGCCTGACCAGTTCCCTCATATTAGCGACAATTTCTTTCAGGGCACTGATGTTCCCCTGAATATAGTCCTCTTTGGCAGTAACCAGCCTGCCCACAGTCTTCCTCGCCAGGGCATGCTCATCGAGTAGCTCCTGCATGATTTTCCGGTGTTCCTGAGAAAGTTCCTTATTGGCAAGGTCGCGGAAGAGTATATCCTCTTCTTTACCATGATGAGTGCGGTCAGCGTACGTCCTGAAGAAATCAGCAGCCGCATCAATAAAAGCCGCATTCGGCTGATTTTCCTGGCTGATTCTGTCCAGCTCCTGCTCAATCAGGCCTACCATCTGCTCAATTAATCGGTGTTCCCTCATCAGCGGACCAATTGGAATCATAGTCTTGCTCTCCTAACACAATCAATCCGGCCAGCCAGAGGCCAGTACCAGACTTTGCACTTATAACCGGGACACCTAGTCCCTGACCCGCTCCATTGAGACCGGGCAGGTCCTCCAGATACCCTCGGCATCAGGCAGCCCCAGGACCATCCCCCAGAGGTTGCCGCTACCGCCGCGGACGAAGTGCCACCAGTGGGTAAAAAGGCGCGGTATCCCCTTTGTTCGGAAGACTATCTCATCCAATGGGCCGAATGTCTGTACCGCCAGGCCGGGCCAATCAGTGATGCCACCCGGAGCCTGGTCGATATGGACATTCACCTCTTTATCATTCCAGTCTATCTCCAATTGCAGGTCCCATTCTCCATCGGTACCGGGCAGGTGAGCTTTACCACGAAATGTCTCCATCCCAACCTCCTTGCCAATATAGTAATTGTCTAAACCTCTACCATTATTTCTCCACGCTCAACCTTCACACTATACGTCATCAGCGGGCGTGGTGACTTCAGAGCAGATCCAACACGGGAAAACAAGCCGGACCCCTGAAGCCAGCGGACGACATTACCATTCGTCAGGTCGAACCGGGAGCCGTGACGCGGGCAGGTAACGACGGTGCCCTCCAGTCTGCCTTGAGCGAGCCTGCCCCCCATATGAGGGCAAATGCCGTCCGCCGCATAAAAAGTGTCACCTACTCTGGCAATGAGGACTTCATGCCCGTTGACCGTCACTTCCTTCATCGTGCCATCAGCCATCTGGTCTGCCTCTCCAATCGAAACGTACGCCATACAAAACCCCCTCGCAAATCGTTTGAGTTAGTGGAGCTTCCTTAGGAACTAAGTACAGGTCTCTTTTGCTTACTCAGGTTATGCTCCCGACAGGTGTTCAAAATGGTAAACCAATAATTTCAGGCTGTCAAGCCTCTGTACTCGCTCGTATGATTAGTGACACCCTGATATTGTGTTATTCACCTCCTATGCCCTGTTTGGTAGTGGTGCCCCATCCCCTGTGTCCCCTTCCGAGAGGGGAAGGGGACTATTATATAAGAGGGGCTGGCGCCCCTCTTTAACGCCCATATAACTGTGCTAAGAATTCGCCACAGAGGCTTCGCCTCTCTTGGACTCTCTACTTGCAATCACCACCCGGGCTCTTGATAGAATAGCGTGGCACCCTCTAAGGTGCGAACGACCCCTGCTGGTCAAGCTGTTCGACGGTTGATGAAGGGCAACCACAGGCAAGGTCTCATTCGGTTGCGTGGTAGCCAGATGCTCCTTCGCCAGTTCCTCATCAAACTCCTCAGCGACCCGTTCCTCGATGGCGCTCCCTGGGGACACTCTCCGAGACAGGCACCGAGGCCATCACAGAACTTCTCACTGACAAGCTTGGCCTTGCCGTCCACAATCTGTAGAGCGCCTTCAGCGCAGGACGGGATGCATAAACCGCACCCGTTGCACTTCTCTTCATCAATATGTACTATCTTCCTTACTGTCTTTGCCTTCATTCCACACCTCCTCCCCATCCGCATTATGGGCGATTCCTCTCTTCCCTAGTCCTCGCCCCGCAGCTCCTTCCATCTCTCTTCTCCGAGGCATTGTCGGGCGTAAGCGCACCAGTCGATGCAGGAAGGCACCTTGTCCCTGTAGACCTTCTCACCACACTTGTGGCATTTCACCTTCAGCTCATCGGAGAAGATTTCAACCTCGGTGCCGCAGTTAAGGCACTTATGCAGCGAAACTCTCAGATTTCTCATGTCTTGGCCGGGACACTTCATTGTCATCACTCTCACCTCCTCAAACGGAGACCGTCAGATTTCCAAGCTCTATGTTAATGATAACAGCCTTACCACGCATGGCACTATGATACAAATCATATAGGTAAAGAATCCTGTCAATGTGGCACTGCAGGGTTAGCGGCTACACCCGGGGATAACCTTCACTCAGCAGACGCAGCTTCTGCTCATCAAGGATGGTCACCCTGCCACGGACAGAGCCAATGATTCCCCGGCTCCTGAACTGGCTCATGATGCGGATAGCCGTCTCGGTAGTCGTTCCCGCCATATCGGCAATCTCCTGGCGGGTAAAGGGCAAAGTTGGACCGAGTTTCGCAGAAAGCATCACCAGAACGCTGGCAAGGCGCTGCTCGACCCTCTCCCCGGCCAGGTCACGGAGACGGGTCTGGGCATCCCGGAGGCGGCCACCGAGGACATTGATTATCCGCAGCGCTACTTTGGGCCGGGCTGCCAGAAAGGTGAGAAGGTCGATACCTTTAATCCCCAGCACCTCCGTATCGGTTGCGGCCTGGGCGGAAGCAGGGTAGGGCCTGTTCTCAAAGACGGCCACCTCGCCGAACATTTCCCCGGGGCCGAAGAACGCAATGATGAACTCTTTACCCTGAGAGGAATGCTTGACCACCTTCACGTTTCCCTCAATGACAATGTAAAACCACTCCGGCGCATCCCCGTCCCAGAAGATAAACTCACCCTCCTTAAAACTGCGCTCTACGGCAAACCCGGCCAGAGCATTGAGTTCGTCGTCGCTAAGACCGGAGAAGATAGGCGAGCGGCCCAGAACCCGGACTTTACTTTCAGACAACTCAAATCCCCTCCACCAGCAACTGCTTAATTGTGGCTGCATTATATCACAATCTATTTGAGTCACAGTTTCTATCATCTTGCGCCGATAAGTGTGATATAAATCATACTGCATCGCAATAACAGGCATGCTACAATTAGGTAATGACACGCGAGTGGGCATGTTTAATATTTCGCTAACTTAAAGACGATTAAGGGCGTGAGTACGGAAGTGAGGAACCAGAATGGCGGAAAAGAATGTGGTGATTTACAGTACCCCCACCTGACCCTACTGCCACCGGGTGAAAGAGTATCTTTCGCAGAAAGGCATCGCCTACACCAACTATGACCTCT
Source organism: uncultured Dehalococcoidales bacterium (assembly GCA_964611805.1). Taxonomy (GTDB): domain Bacteria; phylum Chloroflexota; class Dehalococcoidia; order Dehalococcoidales; family Fen-1064; genus W589. Next base: position 3,756 of record CAZTBG010000070.1, read on the forward strand.
CCAAAGACCGGGACAAGATCAAGGAGATGGTCGAAAAATCGGGCCAGATGGGTGTACCCGTAATCGTCATTGACGACAACGTCGTTATAGGGTTCAACCAAGTGAAAATAGACGAATTACTGGCCAGCTGACTATCTCATAATGTAAATCTCTGAGAAAGTGGTGGGGCTACTTCTTCACCGTTGCCAGATACCTTTCGGGGTCCCGGTCAAACGCCCTCTTGCAGCCAACGGCGCAGAAATAATAGGTCTTTCCCTTATACTCGGAGGTGGCTGCCGCCTTACTCTCCTCCACTTCCATGTGGCATACCGGGTCAATAGCCATCGTTGTGCCTCCTTTATTTATTTCTGGTTCAGTTATCTCAAAACGTACCGGCTTGAATCTTCGCAACCGCAACGAGTTAGATACCACTGTTAATGAGCTGGCTGCCATCGCCGCCGCTGCCAGGATAGGATTCAGGAAACCATAGTCACCGAGGATGAAATGGGCACCGGAAGGTACACCGCTCTGCCCGAAAACGAGATAGAGCACCCCGGCAGCCACCGGGATAAGAAGGGTATTGTAGGCAAACGCCCAGAAGAGGTTCTGCTTTATCGTTCTCACGGTGCTCCGGCTCAGCGATATCGCGGTGACGATGCCGCTGAGGTCGCCCCGAATCAGTGTGATATCTCCGGTCTCCATAGCGACATCGGTGCCCGTGCCGATGGCGATGCCGACATCCGCCTGGGCCAGTGCCGGGGCATCGTTAATGCCGTCACCCACCATAGCCACCACCTTACCCTCTGCCTGGAGCTTCTTTACCTCCTCGGCCTTGTGCTCCGGCAGTACCTCAGCAAGAACCCGGCTGATTCCCACCTCTCGGGCGATGGCCTCAGCGGTACGCCGGTTGTCGCCGGTAATCATCGCCGTCTCAATTCCCATCTGCTTTAGCCTAGCCAGTGCCTTGACGGCGTTCGGCTTGAGGGTATCAGCAACAGCGATGATACCGATTACATGACTATCGCTGCCGAGGAACATGACCGTCTTACCCTCCTCGCGTAGTCGTGCCGCCTCTTCTCCCATACCGTCAAGTGAGATATTCCTGTCTTCAAACAGCCTGAGGTTACCGAGGAGGAGTTTCTTCCCTTCGACCGATGCTTCCACCCCATGCCCCGGAATGGCATCAAAATCGGCTACCGGTGACATCTCCAGCCCCATTTCCGAGGCCGCATAAACAACTGCCTCACCGAGGGGGTGCTCTGAGCCATGCTCGGCAGAAGCGGCCAGACGAAGGACCTCTCCACGGGAAGAAGGTAGAGCGGCAATAACGTCTGTTACCCTGGGTTTTCCCTCGGTCAGTGTGCCCGTCTTATCGAGCAGTACGGTGTTTATCTTGTGGGCGCGCTCCAGTGCCTCGGCGCTCCGGATTAGCACGCCGTTCTCCGCACCCTTGCCGGTGCCCACCATGATAGCGGTCGGGGTCGCCAGGCCGAGGGCGCAGGGACAGGCTATGATAAGAACGGCTACAAAGTTGAGCAGGGCGAAGGTGAGCGCTGGAGTCGGCCCCACGAAGAACCAGACCACAAACGTAACCAGGGCGATACCGATAACTATCGGCACAAAATAGCTGGCGATAACATCAGCCAATCGTTGAATCGGAGCCTTGCTCCCCTGGGCCTCCTCCACCATCCTGATAATCTGGGCCAGGGCGGTATCCTTACCCACCCTGGTAGCCTCGAACTGGAAGCTACCGGTCCTGTTAATGGTGGCCCCGATGACACCATCGCCCACGTTCTTCTCCACCGGCAGGCTTTCACCGGTGACCATTGATTCATCAATACTGGAATACCCCTGCCGGACGATTCCATCCACGGGGACACGCTCACCCGGCCTTACCAGGATTATGTCACATACCTGGACATCCTCGATGGGTATCTCCGTTTCCTGACCATCACGGATGACGAGCGCCGTCTTCGGCTGCAAGCCGATGAGCGTCTTTATCGCCGACGAGGTCTGTCCCTTGGCCCTGGCCTCGAGGAACTTACCCAGTGTAATCAGGGTAATAATCATGGCGGAGGTATCGAAGTAAACGTGGCGCTCCAGTGCTTGGGCAGCAAAGATTCCGGGGAAGAGGACCGCTACAACGCTGTAAAAATAAGCCGCCGATGTGCCAACGACAATCAGGGTGTTCATGTCGGCGGTCTTGTGGCGAAGGGCGCCCCACATCCCTTTGTAGTAGCGCCAGCCTGCCCAGAACTGCACTGGCGTGGCCAGTCCCCAGAGCAAATAGAGCTTGCCGGTAAAATCTGGTGCCCACCCCAGGGCTAAGATTATTACGGCGAGGACAGCGGCCACGATGAGCCGATTCCGTACATGCCGGATTTCACGCTGGACAGCGGTGGTAACGTCTTCAAGCGTCTCTGCCTCGGCACCCAGTGTATAGCCGGCTTCAGACACCGCCCGCTTGAGGTCGGCCATGTCCGTCCCCTCAAGGTATTCAACAGTGGCTTTTTCCGAAGCCAGGTTGACATTGGCAGAAACAACCCCTGGGACGCTGGAAAGAGCTTCTTCGACGCGCGCCACGCAGGAGGCACAGGTCATTCCGGCCACCGGGAAGATTGATTTCTTCGTGGCAGCCCCGTAGCCCAGTTCTGATATGGTGTCCTTAATCTTACCAAGGTCTACCTGAGAAGGGTCGTATTCGATTGAGGCCTTCTCCGAGGCGAAATTTACCCTGGCCGACTCCACCCCTGGCGTTTCTGACAGACCCTTCTCGATAGTAGCCGCACAGTTGGCACATGTCATTCCCGTAACCGGGATGACCGCCTTTTCTTTTTTATTTTTCTCTCCGGTTTTCGTGGTCACCGGCCGCCTCGCTCATTTAATTCCTGCCAGACAGTACCTGTACTATTCCTCTAGCTTATACTACCCAGCAGCGTATACACAGCCAGGAACAAACTGGCAGCTAGGTCAGGTCTTTTTTTATCCTCTCGAACTCTTCGCGGGATATCTCGCCCTTCGCGTACCGCTCCTTGGCCAAATCCAGGGGGTCCTGCTTACGTGAGGAATCGCTCCGCCGGCTGAGCCGGTTAACCCCCCAGACAATAAGGGCAATCAAGCCTCCCCAGAAGAGAACCATCAAGATGCCACCGAAGACCATCCACCAGCCCATTCCCTGATGAACGTACCACATCGTCCGCCTCCTTTTCCGGATATATGAGGATAGAACCCATCTATTAACTGAGGTTACCACACAGGCCAGAAGGCGAATATGATATAGGTCACACAGGATTGAGGTATTATCTGTTAATCAGCTCTCTCCAAGATGGCAAGCCCCGTTACTTCACCACCGGGAACCCGGAGCTGATTTCTGAGATTATCGAAGGCCTGAGCGATTTCTGAAAAAGTGGGGCACAGGATAGCTTACCTAAGTACCAAATTAGCTTCTGCTGCCAGTTCGGCTGCCAATAATTTCTGCTTTTCCTTCTCTGCGGGCCATCCAATTATATTGGCGTGTCGCGGTGGATTGTTATCACAGTCTACTGCCAAACCTGTTTTTTGGCATTCCGATACTTTGATTTCACCTAGTCCATGTAGCTGTTTAACTCGGGGTGTAAGATCTATTACTTCCCTTTGACCTATAGCCCAAATCTCATCTAATGTGAGCCCATCAATTCTGAATACTGACAAGCGCAGGTTCGGTGGTGGCATAAAAGCTTTTGGCTTCACGGCGTTATTAACGCGAGAAAAATAACTCCTGTCGGTTAAGTAGCGCCCCAATGACTCGGAGGGGTCAAGCGTATTGGATAATACCAAGTTAGGTTCCCCTCGGATACAGACGACTGATATTGTCTAAGATGATATTAGGCATATCATCGTAAAATAATTCGACACCCCAAGTCTTATTAAGACCATAAAGCCCAGCATATGCCAACTGTTTCCTACTCCCTATGCTTACAGAAAATAATTGACGTCTGTCCTTATACCATTCAAAAGATATCTCTCCATCAGGGTCAACGCTTATCTCTGGTTTGGGAATACCAGACGGTAGAGAGAGTATAAATAAAATGGCGTTCTGATAGGCCTGCTCATCAATTGCTCGTGCACCATAACCATCCCAATTATTACCTGAGCTTTCCTCTTTGACTTGCTGGAGTTCCTCAATCATTTTCGATAAACGCTCCCCGAAAGTAATGGTACGTGCGAAATACTCTCGCAACTCTTCAGTCTCTCTCTCAAGTTCCCTTGCACTTTCACTCATACCCCAACTGAGTGGGAATATGACAGGATTGGTATCACGAATAGTACAACTTATTTGACTCATTCGTACATCCTCGCAGTTTTTTCAGTAATGCTCTCAAAAAAGATACGATTCTTCAAATCCCGTAGCTGCTCAAATGTCTGCCAGATAGTATCCTCATCGAAACCAGACTCCTGTCGCTTGAAAACGTCAATGTCAAAAATTATCCCCACATGCTCCGGCTTAGAACTACCCTGAAGTGCCTGCACGATGTTTGCCGATATATCTGACTCTTGAATGACTATTTTTATAAAGAAGTGTCTCATTTCTTGCGGCAGTGAATCAGGGATTTTAGGAGGCGCTGTAAAATACTCTTGCAGGTCATCAATCGGTAATGGAATGTCTAGCCTATTTATATAGCGTAGGGCAACTCTTGTGATTAACTCTGGCACAGATATAGACGAATATAGTTTCCAAAGTCCCTTGGCTTCCAACAACACATCTTCCCATTCCGTATAAGGATATAAACGACTAAAAGTAAATCCGTCTATTCTGAACTGTACAACATTTTTTTCGTCTTTGGATTTGTATACATATCCTTGAATTCCTTTATCTTCAGGAGGTTGAATAAAAGGCTTTCCTTCTTCCAATCCAAAAGCACCCGCAAACATTTTACGAGGTTCGTTAGTAGGATATCTATCAGCTAAAATATTCGACAAACTTAAAAACTCTTGAGGATTAAATGCTGATGGGAGACCAACTCTAAGATCAATAATGGCTTCTACTATAGGGGCACTATTTAGATGTCTCTGCCTTGCCATATTATTCCTAGCTTATGAGATCAATAGGAATCTTCACTTGTCTGTTAATCGTAACTATATATCATTACACCAGAACGTTCAAGGATATTCGGTCGGCGAATGTCATGACTTGAGTTTCTGCCTCCATGTTATCTTTAACAGGCATCAGGAAGTCGAGCAGGTAGCCACTATCTCTAGCCAGTCGCGTATGGCAGGCCACCGGGTGCTGGGATATGCTCAGGAGGTCGCACCAGTTTCATTTCGCGAGCTTCAGCCGGGCAGGTGAGCACACAGAGGCCGCAACCAATACATTCTTCCGCATCGATATAGGCCCGTTCTCCGCCAAACTCGGGGTAATGCTTCATTTGCGCTGCATCAACCGGACATCTCGAAACACAGATTTTGCATCCACGGCACTTCTCCGGGTCAACGGCAGCAATAAAACGACTCTTGGCCAGCGTCAATTGGTTCAATTGTGCTTTCGTCTTGGCACTGCTCTGGAATATACCGCAACAGCAGC
>CAZTBG010000071.1:0-8525 GCA_964611805.1 uncultured Dehalococcoidales bacterium
ACTGTCCGGCGGCAAGGTCATCCCGCGCCCCGATGCGCGTAAAGATGCGGTCGACCAGCCCGATGGTGGCCGAATCAGCCGGGACGAAGCTGCCGATTTGCGCCAGGAGCACAATCAGCGCTACCTGTCTCAGGTAGGTAGACTTGCCTGCCATATTGGGGCCGGTGAGGACGATAAGCTGGGCGTCATCGTTAGAGAGGTAGGTGTCGTTGGGGACGAAACCGCTCTCGGTAAGCATCCGCTCCACCACCGGGTGCCGTCCCTGAGTGATGGTGATGGTGTTGTCATCTGTCAGGCTGGGCCTGGTATAGCCGTAGCGGACGGCGACCTCAGCCAGACCGGCGAAGACGTCGATGTTGGCAATTGTCCGGGCTACGGCCAGGACCTGCTCGCTGACGGTGGATACCTGGCGGCAGACCCGCTGAAAGATGCTTGTCTCAAGCTCCCCGATACGGTCGCGGGCATTGAGAATCATCGACTCATACTCTTTAAGCTCCGGCGTGAAGAAGCGCTCGCCGTTGACCAGGGTCTGCTTTCGGATATAGCTGTCCGGCACCTGGGAGAGGTTGGCATTTGAGACCTCGATATAGTAACCGAAGACGCGGTTGTAGCCTATCTTCAATGACTTGATACCGGTGCTCTCCTGCTCGTGGCGCTCCATGTTGGCCAGGTACTGCCGGGCGTTGCTGGCGACCTGCCTCAGATTATCCAGTTCCTCAGAGAAGCCGGGCTTGATGACACCGCCTTCACCAAGACTGCCTGAAGGCTCATCAACGATGGCCTCACCAAGCAGGGCGACAACATCGTCTCGCGGCTTTAGCTTGTCCTTGAGCCAGTCTATTGTACTGGTATCATGGCCACCTTCGATGGCTGTCTTAAGCTCGGGAATCACCTCCAGGCTGCGGCGGAGGGCGACGAGCTCGTGGGGGTGGGCAATGCCGCTGCCCACCCGGTTAATCAGCCGCTCGAGGTCGGATACTTTCCCCAGAAGGGAGGCAACCTGGTTGCGCGGCAGGGCGTTGGCCTGGAACCACTCGATGGCATCCTGTCTCTTCTTGAGTTCCTCGATATCGAGCAAAGGCTGTCCCAACCACCGCTTCAGGAGCCGACTGCCCATCGACGTTTTTGTCATGTCAATCACAGAGAGCAGCGAGCCTTCGGTGCTGCCGGTGGCGCTGCGGAAAAGCTCCAGGTTCTTCTGTGTCTGGACATCGAGCGCCATAAAGATATCGGTGGAGTAGCTGGAGAGCCGTGTCAGCTGTCCCAGGGCACCTTTCTGGGTCTCCTGAAGATAGCGAATAATGGCGCCGGCGGCCCTGATTGCTAGTGGCAGGTTGGTCAGGCCGAAGCCGTCGAGGGTACTCGTACCGAAGTGGTCGAGCAATGTCCGCTGGGCTGTCTCCTGGCTGAACCAGTACTCGTCAACCGGCGTTACAGGGGCGTCGGGTTTCAGGTGGGACAGCTCGGTGGGGGCATTTGTGATAATCTCTGAGGGGCGTAGGCGCTCCAGTTCGGCAATGGCCCGCTGGCGGGGTAGCCGGGTGGTGGCGAACTCGCTGGTGGTGATATCGACGTAGGCGATGCCCGCTTCCTCATCGCCGAGAACTAGGCTGACCAAGTAGTTGTTAACCTTGCTGTCGAGCAGGCCGGGCTCGACTACCGTGCCGGGAGTAACGACCCGGACGACCTCACGCTCGACGATGCCCCGGGTCTCGCCGGGGCGGGTCATCTGCTCGCAGATGGCCACCTTATGGCCGTTGTTGATAAGCCGGGCGAGGTAGTTGTCGAGGGCGTGGTAGGGGATACCGGCCATCGGAACCTTGTTCCCCTTACCCATCTCGCGCGAGGTGAGGACAATTTCGAGCTCGTTAGCCACCAAGCGGGCGTCTTCGTCAAAGGTCTCGTAGAAGTCGCCCAGCCTAAAGAGGACAATGGCCTGGGGGTACTGACGTTTTATTTTGAGGTATTGCCTTCGAATCGGGGTGGGGCCTGCTTTATCCATGCGCTTATTCTACCCGAACAGGTTGTAATATGGAAGGGTGTTGTAGGCATTGTCGTCTTTCAGGGTATAATGGGATAAAATCTTTTCCAGGCGAGGGTGAAAATGGCTACTATCAGAAAGAGAGCGGAGAAACGTGAAACGGAGAGGATGTCGGACAGATCATTCAAGATGATGGCCTTATTAATGAGGTTTATCGATCTTATCTTCCCATACATCAAGAAGCGTGTAAGAGGATTCGGTATCGAATCGGGAATGACCGTGGTTGACTACGGCTGTGGGCCGGGCAGGTATACGACTGTCTTTGCTGAGCTGGTAGGTGAAAGTGGGAAGGTTTATGCAGCCGATATCCACGAGCTGGCGATAGAAGCGGTGAAGAAAGAGATAGAAAAGCACAACCTGAGAAACATCGAGCCGGTGCTTGTAGACGGGTATAATAGCGGCTTGCCTGACAATGTCGCCGACGTAGTTTGTGCCATTGACATGTTCTTCAGCATCAAGAATCCGACCGAGTTCCTGGCGGAACTGAAGAGAATAACCAAAAGTGATGGTGTTCTGGTAATCGACCAGGGTCACCATCCCCGAAGTGTCGCGAGAAAGAAGATACTCGATTCAGGGTGCTGGGATATCTTTGAAGAGACTAGAGACCATCTGAAATGCAAACCACGTTAGCCTGCTCCGTTCGATGTCAATAGAATACCATTTACTATCAGTGTGAAGCTGGCGATGATATAATGGCATTTAGTTAATGAGCTAGGAGGATGCTAAAAGTGAAGATTCTGGGCATTTCATGCAGTCCGAGAAAGGGGGGCAACACTGAGACTCTTGTGGCAGAGGCGCTCGCTGGTGCCCGCAGCGATGGCGCTGAGATTGAGCTCTTCAGCGTGGCCGGTAAGGATATCAGGGGCTGTGACGGCTGCCAGGCATGCCTGAAAACAGGCGAGTGTCATATCGATGATGATGTGCAGGAAGTCTTGAAGGGAATGCTCGAAGCCGACGGTATTATCTTCGGCACGCCGATATACTTCTACGGGATGACCGCTCAAGCCAAGGCTATCATGGACCGGACCTATTCAATCTGCCTGCGCGGGGCACAGTTGAGTAATAAGGCTGGTGGGATTATTGCCGTGGCCGGTGGCGTCGGGCTGATGGATGCCATTAAGGACTGGTACTTCTACATTGCTATCAACCACATGGCACCGGCGAGCTACATCGGTGCCTATGCCAGTGAACGTGGCGCCATCAAAGAGAAGAAACGGGAGATGAAGATGGCCTGGGAGCTTGGCCGGCAGATGGTGCAACTGGTCGACTCCGGTTGGCGATTCCCTGAGGAGTTTACGCGGCGTGGACTGGCCGCCTACGTTGCGAAGAAGTACGGGTTGTAGGGGATAAGGTCGAGAGGGAGCTTTAGCTCCCTCTCTAAACTTAAACCAATTCTTATTCCAGGTAGTCCTTGAGCTTGCGGCTGCGGGAGGGGTGGCGGAGCTTGCGCAGGGCCTTGGCCTCAATCTGGCGGATACGCTCCCTGGTAACCTTGAACTCCTGGCCGACCTCCTCAAGTGTCCGGCTGCGGCCGTCTTCAAGGCCGAACCTGAGCTGGAGGACACGCTGCTCACGGTGGGTTAGACTACTCAAAACCTCGTCAATCTGCTCTTTGAGCAACTGCTTGGAGGCAGCGTCGACGGGAGGCAGGGCATTACGGTCCTCGATAAAATCGCCCAGATGGCTGTCCTCTTCTTCGCCCATCGGTAGCTCTAGCGATATCGGCAACTGGGCCACCTTTACAATCTCCCTCACCTTCTCCGGGGCCAGTCCCATCTTGAGGCCGATTTCTCTTGAGGTGGGCTCTCGACCGTATTCCTGGGCAAGTCGCCGGCTGAGCCGGAGCAGCTTATTGATTGTCTCAATCATGTGGACGGGCACACGGATAGTGCGGGCCTGGTCAGCAATAGCACGCGTAATCGCCTGGCGAATCCACCAGGTGGCGTAGGTGCTGAACTTATAGCCCTTATGGGGGTCGAACTTTTCCACAGCCCGGATAAGCCCGATATTGCCCTCCTGAATAAGGTCGAGAAGTGACATGCCGTGGCCGATGTGCTTCTTGGCGACACTGACTACCAGACGCAGGTTGGCCTCAATGAGGTGGTTCTTGGCCTTCTCTGCCTCTTCCTCGATGGTGGTTAACCTAGCATTGATTTGTTGCTCGTGTTCAACGATTTTGTTGATGAATGAGGGGTCATTCGTGAGTTCCTTGATATCGGTCAGGGAAACGCTGGCATCAATTGCTTCCAGCACCTCATCCGGCAGCAGGGCACAGTCAATTGAGAGGTTGATAACCGCCTGCTCCGTTTCCGGTAGTGACTTGTCCAGGCGCAGGGCGATGTTCTGGACCAGCTGCTGGTCGATTACGCCGTCGATATTGCTGCGGAGCACGGCGGCGGAAGCACTCTCGGTAAAGCTGTCGGTGATGGGCAGGCCGAGTTCTTCCTGAAGCAGGTGTATCAGGTCAGCCGCCGTCCCTATTTCCCTGGCCATGGCAAGTACAATATCGGTTGCCGACGACGGTCTGCCGGACTCGTATAATTTCTGCTTGATATCATCAATCCGCTTACCTTCCTCAATCTTCCGCGCCAGGTATTTCTCGTCGTCGCCGGTGAGCAGGTGTACCTTACCGATTTCATGGAGGTAGAGGCGCACCGGGTCATCACCCACCTCCTGGTCTTCCAGCCCTTCCAACTGGGCTTCTGATTCCAGCTCAACCTCCGATTGGGACTTAACGCTTACTTCGTCGGCAAGCTCTTCATCATCCTTATCGTTCTCAGTGAACTGCGGTGGTTTCGAAAAGCCTTCTATGTCCATCCCTTCCTGCTCCTGTTGCTTCTGCCTTCTTGCTCAAATACTTGCTGCAATTGGGTATTCTCATTAATATCTTCGTTATCAAGTTTGGCGAGGTCAGCACCTGCCCCTTCTTCCGCAGCCACCGCAGCGAAAGCAGTGGCTCTCTCCTCCTTTTGGTCTCTCAGGTATTGCTCTCGAAGGCGAAGGATAACGTTATCCAGTTTCCTCTCGATTTGGTTCTCAATTACATCAACTGACACCAGCGACTCCACCTGCTCCCAGAGGGCAGGGTCGAGGTTGTCCTTGAGTGATGGCAGGTCCTTGACCTGTTGCCATGTAATAAAAATCTCGCGGTTCTGGCTATCCTGAAAGTATTCTGGCAGGAGACCCTCACTCATACTAATCAATTCGGGGTGATGCAATAACAGCCTCAGACAGTATTCCTCAAGGGGGTTAGATAAAAGTAATTGCGCGGTCCGGCTAGTCGGTTCTCTTTTCGGCTTACTCTGCTTTGAAGGTACCATAAATTCCTTGACGATACCTTCAATTACATTATACCTCGTTTTGGTCAGGGTTTCCAGTCTTCGTATGTAGTGGTCGCGGCGTACAGCATCCTTCATCCGGGCAATGATGGGTGCGAGTTCATGCACTGCCCGCGACTGGTCTCTGGCCGTGGTCATATCTAACCTGGCGGTCTTGGTACTGAAGGTGAAGTCGACAACCGGCACAGCACTCTTGACCAGTTCTTGCCACTTCTGGGCGTCTTGCCGGATGACATCGTCCGGGTCTTTCCCGCCGGTGAGGATGATGACCTGTATTTCAGCATCAAGGATGTTCTCGTAGTCGACACAGCGGAGCATAGCTTCTTCACCGGCGGCATCAGCGTCAAGTGCCAGGGCAATATTTCTGGTGAGTCTTTTGAGTGTTGTGACCTGTCGTTCCGTGATGGCGGTCCCCATAGAGGCAACCACATTATTGAAACCATTCTGGTGGGCGGTGATGGTGTCCATGTAGCCTTCTACGATTATAACCTGGTCCTGTTTCCGGATGGCGCTGGTGGCCAGGTCAATGGCGTAGAGGGTACCGCTCTTATCAAAGACAAGCGTCTGCGGTGAATTGGTGTACTTGGGCAGAGAGTCATCCAGCACCCTTGCTCCGAAACCAGTGGTGTGTCCTCTGGCATCGTGAATGGGAAACGTCAGACGGTTGCGGAAGCGGTCGCGGGTCCTGCCATCGTCTGTTTCTACGAGCAGACCGGCGTCAACGAGTTCCTTCTCGGTGAACCCTCTTTCTTGGAGGTGACTTTTCAGGGCATCGTAGCTATCGGGGCTGTATCCAAGCTGGAAGGCGGTTACCGTGTCTGCGGTAAAGGCCCGGCCGCTCAAGTAGTCCCGTGCTCTGGTAGCGGCTGGGGAATGGAGTAGCTGGTCGTGGAAGAACTTGGCGGCGGCTTCGTTGACCTGGTAAAGCCGTTCCCTTTCGTCTTTTCTGGTGTCACGTTCGAGGCGGGAAGGGACAGTAACCCCCGCCTGCTGGGCGAGGAGACGCAGCGCCTCGCCGAAGTCCATCCCCTGCTGCTTCATGACAAACGAGAAGACATCGCCGCCGGTGCCGCAGGCACCGAAACAGTGCCAGCTCTGCCGCTCCGGGAAGACAAAGAATGAGGGGGTCCTCTCTTCGTGGAAGGGACAGCGTGCCTTGAAATTGCGTCCGGCCTTGGTCAGCGGAACGTACTGGCTGACGACCTCGACAATATCCAGTTTCTGCTTTACTTCGTCGATGACGCTCATCTAATGTCCAATCGGCTTATAAATACCATGTGGGGGGATATAGCATAGTATAACAAATTTCGGGGTCAGTCAATGAAAAGGGGCGGCTGCTTAATTCTGGTGTCGAGCAGGGACATCTCCTCGGCGGTTCTCAAGGCATAGCGGTCAGTCATACCGGCAATATAATCAACCACCCTCCGTTCCCGGTCATCGTCGCCAAGGCGGTACTCCGGTGGTAGCTTGTTCTCATGAGAAGTGAAATACCTGTACAGCAGGCGGACGACTTCTCTGGCCTGTTCCGATTCATGCTGGGCTGAGCGGACATCGTATACCCGGTCAAAAAGGAATTCCCGGAGGGTATCGGTTGCTTTAAGGACTTCAGGGGACATGGTGATATGGATTCCAGACGTGGCATCCGGTGTCACTGTGCCGGTAGCTGCCCACGAGTGTTCGATAATGTCGCTGACCATGATATTGATGCGTGCCGAGTTGGACAGGCCGAGCACGGTAACCGCCGATAGCGGCAGGTCACCTTCAGTGATGGCACCAGCCCGGATGGCATCCTCGGTGTCGTGATTGACATAAGCAACGACATCGGCCAGCCGGCAGACTTCACCTTCGAGGGTATCCGCCCTCTCATCAACCTCAGGCAGGATACTGGAGTTTGTCTTGGAATGGCTGAGGATACCGTCCCTGACTTCCCAGGTGAGATTGAGGCCGCGGCCATTGCGCTCCAGGTGGTCGACGATGCGCAGTGACTGCTCATTGTGGCGGAACCCGTGAGGGGAGAGCTCATTAAGAACGGCTTCACCAATGTGTCCAAAAGGGGTATGTCCCAGGTCGTGCCCCAGGCTGATTGCCTCTGCCAGGTCCTCATTGAGGTTGAGGGCGCGCGCAATTGTTCGCGCTACCTGAGAGACTTCGAGGGTATGGGTGAGGCGGGTCACGTAATGGTCACCAAGCGGGGCGATGAAGACCTGCGTCTTGTGCTTAAGCCGGCGGAAGGCCTTTGAGTAGAGGATACGGTCCCGGTCACGCTGGAAGTCTGTCCGGATAGGGCAGGGTTCTTCGTATTCGCGCCTGCCTCGAGACAGCCTGCTTCTCTGGGCAAAGGGAGAGAGGCTTTCTTCCCTTTCTTCAGTCAGCTGCCGGATATTTAGTTTTTCAATCACTTACTACTCGGTCTGGTCGCTTTAGTTTATTTGTCCTTTTGGTAGGCTACGCCGCTAATCATGAAAAGGCAATCGTCATCGACAAACTCGGTGGTGGCACCCATTCTTGCCGGATACTTATCTTTTTCAAAGTAGTCTCTGAAAAGCTTTTCGTATACCCTTACGTCTTCGATATTCTTCAACCAGACATCCACTTTTATCAGGTCTGCCAGGGTCAGATTAAACTCCTTCAAGGTCTTTTTCAGATGTGAAAACGCATCATGGAACTGAATGGTAAAATCATTGCCGAAGCCGCGGTGTAGTCCGAGAAAAACGAAGTCTCCAGCCTCAACTGCCAGCGAATAACTCCAGGGAGTGGTAATCCGTTTAAAATCGGTCACTGCTGCCCCCGTTTCTAATGTCGGAGGTTACTTTATGCCCAGTTTTGCTTCTGCGCTAGCGTGCCGACCACTCACTACTTTTTCGACTTCAAACGCTCTTCGACCTGCGCAATTATCTCCCGCGTGCGGTCAATCATATCCGGGCTGACGGAAACAGAGGTAATGCCCCACTCGACCAGCTTCTCGGTGAGCTCCGGATAGACTGACGGTGCCTGACCGCAGATGGAGGAGGTAATCCCCATGCTGTTGGACACCTTGATGGCCCTCTCCAGGGAGAGCATCACGGCTTCATCCCGCTCATCGAATGTTTCGGCCAGTTTCTCACTGTCCCGGTCGATGCCCAGTGTGAGCTGGGTGAGGTCGTTTG
>CAZTBG010000072.1:0-8298 GCA_964611805.1 uncultured Dehalococcoidales bacterium
GGATAGACCTCTTGTATCTCTTAATCAGGGTGAAAATCTATAAGCAATTCATTTCTTTTTTCCACGCACGTAAACCATTCGTTATCTATTTACCCATACCCTAAATACTATTTTACAAAAATGTGTTCCTCTCACGTGCCTGCAAATTCAACTTCAATGCTTCTCAGAGGTATCAGGCAAACCATCCATAGCTATCTTTCTAATCCTGGCTTCGGTAATCCTACTGCCTCGCTTCCTTAAAGTCATGTGCCATATCCTTCTTAAAGGCTTTGAAGCAAGCAGAGAAGCCTTAATATACGCTAACTCCTCTTTAGTAAGACTACCGCCATAACCAGGTATTAACAGCTTCCTCTTATCCCTTTCACTTATCATGTTTTTCCTCATAAGGGTGACTCGCACGCTTATCACCCGTTTAGTATTTTCGCCTTCTCGTCTCCGTCGCCTGTCAATTCCATCGGCATGACCGCTCAAACCGCTTCGCTATTTACCTGTAAACCACCACCATTGACAGGCTTACCTCTATTCTCAGTACAGTCACTCATCTATCAACAGCACCATAACAATCACCTCCTAGCTCGTAATCCAGTCCCTGCAACGCCTCCTTGGGATGGAAGCAGGCGCTCCCGTCGAGTCAGGAGGAAAGAAATGAAGACGATGGAAGTGATGGAGAAGGTGCTAAAGGGTAAAAGGATAAAGCCAGCCACACAGCGGCACTACAGGGAAGCGTTAGGTTCTTTGGCTGAATATAGTGAGGATTGGCCGTCTAATGGTGCAGCCATAAATGAATGGATTGAGGTCTAGAAGGATATGCTGACACTACGATTAGAACCTGGTTCGCCTTTGTGAATGCTGCGGGTAAGTATATGAAAAGCATGTATGACCTGGAGAATCCTTGCGAGAAAGCCATAAGACCAAAGGTTGCTAAGAAGCGAAGGCGGTATTTTAATCCCGAAGAGTTAGCTAGGATTATAAAGAATTGTAGGTTTGAGCAAGATACGTTGCTGATTCTAACGCTTATAGATTCTGCCGCCAGGATAGGTGAGATTGCAGGTCTAAGGGCTGGCGACGTGGGAGAGTCCTGGATAAATGTGGAGGGCAAGACTGGTCAGAGACGTTATAGACTCGAACCATACATGTGTCGAAAATTGAAAGAGGCAGCAGATAAGAATGGAGTTATATTTAGAGGAGCGTCTGGCGGGCCAGCAACCGTTCAATCACTCAAGTACAGAGTGAGGAGGGTAATCAAGGAAGCGGGGATTACCGGGAAAAAGTTAGGGCCACACACTCTGAGGCATAGTGGTGCCTCGTTGGTGGCACAAGAAACAGGTTCAGCTCTGGCCGTTAAAGCCTTATTACAACATGACGATATCCACACGAGCATGGGATACATACATGATGTTGAAGATGTGATACAGCAGCGCATTTCACCATTAGCTTTAGTAGGAGAAAAAGTTGTTGGTGAAGGCTTCAGAGAAGTGTATAATGAGCCAAAACAATTGACATTGGGTCGTGATGACCCGACAGACAATGACGGGTATATAAATAATGATGGTGTGGATGCTGTCGTTGGTGAATGTGAGTTGGTCGGCAACGATAGAGAGATGTACGAGGAGATGTTTCCTGTTGTGAAAGACGGGGTATCGGTAAGGCCGTTGTTAAAGACTGAGGATTTGAGATTGATTCGTGAGGTGTTTATCGAATATATTATACTCACAGATGGTAGTCACGAGATTATGTTACGTGATATGATGAGGAGAGTCTTGCGGAAGGTGAAGAATTAGGTATAGTGAAAGGGTGGATATGTGGTCTGAATGTACTTAAGGACGACTCCTTCCATCCCAAGAAGTCAATCTAAGTACATTATACCAAAATCCGCCACCCATAACTAGCCCTTGTACATTACACAAGATTCTCCACTTCGAAGCAAGAGTCTGCGAAAAGTGCGGGTTTGTTCTGCTATGAAAGTCGTGACCGTTGAGGAGATGGGCCAGATAGAGGAGGTCTGCGCCAAGATTGGCCTACCTTCCAGTATCCTCATGGAAAACGCCGGCAAGGCGGTAGCGGAGCAGGTCAGGCTCAGACTGGGTGCCATCGAAAAGCAACACGTCCTCGTGCTGGTGGGGCCGGGGAATAACGGGGGGGATGGGCTGGTGGCAGCCCGCTACCTTCATGACTGGGGTGCTAAGGTCAGCGTCTACCTCCTCAGCCAGAGACCGGACGAGGACCCGAACCTGAAGCTGGTCCGGGAGCGTGATATTGACTGTGTCGAGGCAGTCCAGAACGGGACCCTTACCCAGCTCTCCGAGCTGCTGTCATCATGCAGCACCGTGATTGACGCGATATTCGGCACCGGAACCGGCCGGGACCGCCCGATTGGTGGGGTCTTTCAGCAGGCGCTGCTGACAGTACGCAACACCCAGAGCAACCGCCCGGAGCTGCACACCTTCGCCCTGGATATGCCCTCCGGCCTCGATGCCGACACCGGCCGGGCCGACCCGGCGTGCCTTTCCGCGGATGACACCATCACACTGGGATTCCCCAAGCTGGGCCTGTTCAACGCCCCCGGCGCGGCCAAGGCAGGACAGATAACGGTGGCGGATATCGGCATCCCCTCCTACCTGGCGGAGCAGGTAACGGTAGAGCTTATTACCGACGACTGGGTGGCGTCGGTCCTCCCCGAACGGCCGTTCCTGGCCAACAAGGGCACCTTCGGCCGTGTCCTCGTGGTCGCTGGCTCAGAGCGCTACATCGGGGCCGCCTACCTGGCCTGCATGGGGGCGATGCGGGTGGGGGCGGGGCTGGTGACCCTGGCCACAGCAGCCAGTCTCAAGCCCATTCTGGCAGCCAAGCTCACCGAAACGACTTACCTGCCCCTGACGGAAGCAAGGACCGGCGTTGTCTCCCCCGCGGCCGCAAAACTGATTCAACAGGAACTCAGCAACTACGACGTCCTGCAAATAGGGTGCGGGGTGGGGCAGAGTAAAGAGATGGCAGCCTTCGTGAAAGACGTCCTGCTCGGCCCCAAGCGGGCACAGCTACCCCTGGTGATAGACGCCGACGCCCTCAATATCCTGGCGGCAATCCCAAACTGGTGGCAAAAGCTATACGACGATGCGATACTGACACCCCACCCCGGGGAAATGTCACGGCTGGCGGGGGTCTCTATCGAGGAAGTCCAGGCCGACCGCACAGGTACCGCCCGGAGTATGGCGGGGGAGTGGGGGAAAACGGTTGTCCTCAAGGGGGCCTACTCTGTCATCGCCACGCCGGAGGGGGAGTGTCGCATCAGCCCGATGGCCAACCCGGGTCTGGCGTCAGCCGGTACCGGTGATGTCCTTGCCGGAGCTATTGCCGGGCTGCGGGCGCAGGGGATGGCCGCCGCCGAAGCAGCTGCCTGTGGTGTCTATCTTCACGCCGAGGCCGGAGAGGTGGTCCGGGCAGATATAGGGGATGCCGGTATGATAGCCAGCGATTTATTGCCGGTACTGCCCATGGTTATCCAGGACCTGAAAGATGAGCTTGAAAGTAGCTACTTTGAAGAGGAAGAAAATGCTGCTGACAATTGATATCGGTAATACCAATGTTACTCTGGGAGTTTTTGACAAAGAGAAGCTGCGGAATACCTGGAGGATGGCGACTGTCGTCAACAAGATGCCCGATGAGTACGCCTTTTTTCTCCTCAACGCATTTAACCACAAAGGTCTGAAGCCTGCCGATATTAACGGAATGGTCATGTGCAGTACCGTTCCACCCCTGGTGATTATATTCACCGAAATGCTCCAGCGGTATTTCAACGCCAGACCACTGGTGGTCGGGCCGGGGACCAGGACGGGCGTACGCGTCCGTATGGACAATCCAAGAGAGGTCGGCCCGGACCGTATCGCTAACACCGTTGCTGCCCACCACCTCTACAAAGGCCCCACAATCGTGGTGGATGTCGGCACGGCCACCACCTTTGATATCGTCACCGCCGAAGGCGATTACATAGGAGGTGTCATTGCACCCGGTATTGCTCTGGCCGCTGAAGCTTTGTTCTCACGCACCGCTGCCCTGCCACGCATTGAGCTGGTCGCCCCCAAGAAGGCTATCGGGCCGAACACAGTCTCGGCAATGCAGGCGGGGATTATCTTTGGCTACGTGGGGCTAATCGAGGGTATCATAGAGCGTATCCAGCGTGAAATGAAAGAAAAGGCGACCGTGGTCGCTACCGGTGGCTACGCCTACATCATAACCCCGGAAACAAAGGTTTTCGATAGCATCAACCCCGATATCACACTAATCGGGCTGAGACTGATCTACGAGATGAACCAGGCTTGACCCTGCAGGGAGGTAGCAATATGCTGACTGATAAAAACATAGTGCTGGGGATTACGGGAGGCATTGCCGCCTACAAGGCGGCAGATTTGGCAAGTAAACTGACACAGGCTGGAGCGGAAGTTAATGTAGTCATGACGGAATCGGCCACCGAGTTTATCTCACCACTCACTTTCCGTGCCCTGACCCACCGCCCGGTGGTGACCAGCATGTTCGAGTTGTCCTCCGAATTCAGTGTCGAGCATGTCGCCCTGGCAGAGGCCGCCGATGTGGTAGTTCTCGCCCCGGCAACCGCCAACATCATCGCCAAAATGGCGGCAGGAATCGCCGATGACATGCTTACCTGCACCGTCCTCGCCACCGAGGCACCGGTTATCGTGGCACCCGCCATGAATGTCAATATGTGGCAGAACCCCATCACACAGGAGAACATCGCCAAGCTCAAGGCAAGGGGTATCACCATCGTTGACCCGGAGTACGGTAGGCTTGCCTCGGGGAGGATGGGTATGGGGCGCCTTGCCGAGGTTAGCGACATCATCGGCACCATTAAACAGGTGCTGGGCAGGAATGGAGACCTTGCCCAGAGGCGTATCGTCGTTACCGCTGGCGGTACCCGAGAAGCAATCGACCCGGTACGCTATATCGGCAACCGCTCTTCGGGAAAGATGGGTTTCGCCCTGGCCGAGGCCGCCCGCGACAGGGGAGCTACCGTGGTACTGATTGCGGCCGCCACCTCGGTACCAGTCCCGGCAGGTATCGAGGTAATTAACGTCGAATCGGTAGCTGAGATGAAAGAGGCGGTCAACGAGACTACTAAACGGGCTGACGTATTGATAATGTCCGCCGCCGTATCGGATTTTCGGATGGCCCAGAAGGCCGACCAAAAGATTAAGAAACAGGGAGGCAAGGTATCCCTCGAACTGGTGGAAACCGAGGACTTCCTGTTGGAGTTGCCTGATACTTTCATCAAGATTGGCTTTGCTGCCGAGACGGAGAACTTGCTGGAAAACGCCCAGAAAAAACTGACTGAAAAGCGTCTGGAGTTCATCTGTGCTAACGACGTCACCGCCGCCGATAGCGGTTTCGGTACGGATACCAACAAGGTCACCCTGCTCTTCCGCGACGGCAGGACCGAAGACCTGCCCCTGATGAGCAAGCGGGAGGTCGCCGATATAATTCTCGATAGGGTGGTAGCGATGCTGGAAGAGAAGAAAACATAAAGAAATGACTTCGAATTATCTATCTTTAGCAGCCGCAATCTTGGCATTTCCTTCTGTAACAGTTGTAGGTTTAGTACTACTAACTGAATCGTGGGGCAATCCAAGCGTAAAGTTGCCTGATTGTTTAGTTAAGATTAGGTCTAAAATGGCAGAGAACCAAGGTAGATGGAATACTAGAGAATTCTACATGAGGCTATGGGGTTTTTGTGGCGCATTGCTGGCTATCTTACTCCAAATTGCGGCGCTATCCGTTAGAATCTGGTTTGAATAGACAACTTTGAAGGATGAAACTAAGATGACAAACACAAGCAAGATGTGATTAATGTTACCGTTCAGTATATCAATGCTCTCAAAGCTTACGAAAAACTCGTTCGAAAACATGGATTGATAACCACAACAGAAATTCTTGAAGCATATGAGAAAGTTGAGGAATCACATAAACGCTACATCAAGGTTACAAAATCCTACATACATAAGCCTAAATGCTATAGCTAATAGAGAACAATGAGCAAGATTACAATCATCTATTACAAAATCGCTAGCAAGAGGTAGAAACAAGCATGACACAGACCCCGCAAGTTGAATCTGAAATGCCCAAGGCCTATCAGGCCGACAAGGTTGAGTCCAAGTGGTACCAGTTCTGGATGGAGAAGGGCTATTTTACGCCTGAAGTTGATCCTCAGAAGAAGCCCTTTGTCATCATCATGCCCCTGCCCAATGTTACCGGTGAACTCCATATCGGGCATGTCTTGTTTGTTACTCTACAGGATATAATGACCCGCTGGCATCGAATGAAGGATGAGCCTGCGCTATGGTTGCCCGGAACTGACCACTCCGGCATCTCGGCTCAGGTGGTAGTAGAACGACTGCTGGCTGAAGAAGGACTGGACAGGCATCAGTTGGGCAGAGATAGGTTCGTGGAGAGAATGTGGCAGTGGGCTGAGAGATGCCGGCAGACTATTACCGAGCAGCACTACCGGCTGGGTGCTTCCTGTGACTGGAGTCGCGAATACTTTACACTGGATGAGGGTCCGAGCCGGGCAGTGCGAACCGTGTTTGTCAATTTATGCAATAAGGGTTTAATCTACAAAGGAGAAAGGATTATTAACTGGTGTCCCCGTTGTGCTACCGCCCTTTCCGACCTTGAAACAGAGCATAAAGATGTAAGCGGACATCTTTGGTATGTCCGCTATCACCTGGTCGACAGCGACGATTTTATTACCGTGGCCACTACACGACCGGAGACGATACTCGGTGACACCGCCGTTGCAGTCAACCCCGATGACAAACGGTTCAAGGGTCTTGTCGGTAAGAAAGCCATCTTACCAGCCGTCAACCGGGAGATACCTATCATTGCCGACGAGGCGGTTGACCCCGAATTCGGCACCGGCGCGGTTAAAATCACCCCCGCCCACGACCCGGTGGACTTCGAGGTTGCCCAGCGCCAGGGCCTGCCACTGGTCAATATCCTCAACGACGATGCCACCATGAACGAGAATGCCGGGCCCTACCAGGGGATGGACCGCTTTGCCTGCCGCGAGGCGATAGTGGCCGACCTGGAGAAGGAAGGGCTGCTGGTGAAGATAGAGCCTTACAGTCACGCTGTGGGGCACTGCCAGCGCTGCCAGACGGTCATCGAGCCACTTGCCAGCAAGCAGTGGTTTGTTAAAATTAAACCGCTGGCTGAACCAGCTATAGATGCCGTCGTCGAAGGGCGTATCACCATCATCCCCTCACACTTTACCAAGGTGTATCTTAACTGGATGGAGAATATCCGAGACTGGTGCATCAGCCGCCAGCTCTGGTGGGGACACCGCATTCCAGTATGGTACTGCCAGGACTGCGGTGAACTGACGGTAGCTGTTGATGAACCTGAAGCCTGCGACAAATGCCATTCAACAAATATAGAGCAGGACCCGGATGTTTTAGATACCTGGTTCAGTTCGGCGCTGGTGACCCACTCCACCCTGGGCTGGCCGGACGATACTGATGACCTCCGTTACTTCTACCCGACTACAGTCATGGAGACCGCCTACGATATCATCTTCTTCTGGGTAGCCAGGATGATTATGATGGGTCTGGAAGACGTCAACGATATCCCCTTCCACACCGTTTACCTCCACGGCCTGGTGCGTGACGATACGGGAGATAAGATAAGCAAGGTAAGAGGTAATGTTCTGAATCCTATAGATGTCCTGGAGCAATACGGCACCGATGCTCTGCGATATTCCATTATAGCCGGAACATCAGCCGGAACTGACAGCAAATTGAGTATAGCTAAGCTTGAGGCTGGCCGCAACTTTGCTAACAAACTCTGGAATGCTACCCGTTTTGTTGTTAGAAGCATAGATAGTGAAAAGAGTGTTGGAATTGAGCAGGATTTACTGCCGATAGAAGACCGATGGATTCTTAGTCGGTTGAATCGTACTATCGCGAGTGTTGCCAAATTGCTGGAAGACTTTCAGTTTGCCGAAGCCCTGAGGCAGATACACGATTTCCTCTGGGGCGAATTCTGCGACTGGTACATTGAACTGACCAAGGAACGCATCGGCGCTGACGAATCGGTATCACCATTGCCTGTTCTAGTCTATGTCCTCGAGACCTCATTGCGATTGCTCCATCCCTATATGCCCTTCATCACCGAGGAACTCTGGCAGCACCTGAGACAGCGCCTGCCGGCCGACTGGCAGGAAACGGAGTCCATCATGGTTGCTGCCTACCCCGCCGAGGGCGAGAGCGCTGCCGACCCCGAGGCCGAGCGTAT
>CAZTBG010000073.1:0-8265 GCA_964611805.1 uncultured Dehalococcoidales bacterium
TTCGAGCCGATAAGCGCACATGAGACATTGCTGATACCATCCGTCTATATCTCTGTCTATGTAGGTATCTCCCCCGCAGCGGGGGCAGTCTTTAAGTCTCCAGGTTACCATCTACCTCATCCCTTTCACCTTGACGGTCCACATTTTCAGTAACTATTTTATTTTAGGCATGCCAGGGCATATTGTATGTGACATAAGTCTCGTTTGGGGGTTTTGAATAACGTTTGGGGATAAATAGGTTGGGTAAGGGCAAAGAGTTGAAGAGAGAGCGTATGTGAAGGAATAGTCTGCTAGGCTTCCTCGTCAAACACTATGACATAAGCGCAGGTTATTGCCTCACTGGGGCAGACAAGCTCACACAAGGTGCACCATCCGCACTCTTCGGTATCAATAATTGTAATTGTACGATTGGTCATTACGATAGCTCCACATGGGCAAACACTTACGCAGAGACCACAACAATCACATTTTTCCACGTCAAGTCTTGGCATCTCAGGCAACTTATCATGCCTCCAGAATTAACTTTAATACCGCCATCTTTTGTCTGTCTGTAACATATGTCTCATTTAAAATGCTGGCTCAGGTAGCCGCTTCTGCCATCGCCTCAAGGGCTTCTCTATCAATTATTCGGATGCTGTGCCGCTCCAGCTTGATGACTCCCTCCGCTTCGAGGTCCTTGAGCGAGCGGGCGACAACCTCACGTACAGAGCCTACCATGGCAGCCATTTCCTGCTGGGTGAGCCGTGTTCCCGGATTTGTCCCATTGCCGGCATTCTTTAGCAGGACCCTGGCTACCCGGTTGATGACATGCCTGAAAGACAGGTCTTCGACCAGTGACACCAGTTGTCGTGTCCGGTCAGCCAGTACTCTGGTGGTGTTCAGGGCCACCTCCGGGTGCTCGCGGAGGATTGTGTGTAGTTCGTCCCTGCTTATACGGTACAGTGTCACCGGTGTCATTGCCTGGACACTGGCCGGAGATGGGCCGTCGTCAAAAACTGCAATGTCATTAAAAGACTCGCCTGAACGGACGATGCTTAAAATCTGCTCTTTGCCTTCAGAGGAAATCTTGAAAACCTTAACAGCGCCAGAGGCGACGAAGAATAACGCCTCGGCAGGCTTTCCCTCAAGCTGGATTATCTCGTCTCGCTCGACCTTCCTCTCGGAGAAGAACTGGCTAATCGAGTCAAGTTCGCCGTTATCCAGGCCGGTGAAATAGGGTATAGATTTTAGGAACTCTAATTTGGTTGCCATCTTTCAGGAGCACTACCAGATTGTCTGGCAGGTTCTCGTAAGATTACACCAGCCAGATATTAAATGCAACTCTGGCCAGCGTGCCTTCTTATTCTGGGGGAATGTAACGTAGGTCACATACGAAGTAAGTCCACTGGTTTTAAAATGTAATTTGAGTCCGGGAAGTGGGACTTGGCTGAAGAAGTGTATAAGGAGGAATGTGTATGGTACTTGATAGATGGCAACCGACCAGAAGATCACCCTGGAGATTGTTCCGGGAGCTTGAGGAAACGGGGCGGCAGTTCGACAGCCTGTTTGAGGCGCCATTATGGCCCGCAATCTGGCGTAGACTGCCAGCTCAAGAGCGGGAGTGGTCACCGGCATTAGAGGTCTTTGAGAAAGAGGACAAATACGTTGTTAAGGCGGAGCTCCCCGGCTTGAAGGAAGAGGATGTGGACATTTCGGTCAGTGATGATACGCTTACCATCAAGGGCGAGAAGAAGACCGAGCACGAAGTCAAAGAGGAGGAGTATCACTGGAGCGAGCGCACCTATGGCAGCTTCCTCCGCACGATAAGGCTCCCCTCGAACGTGGATACCAAGAAGATTGAGGCTGATTACGAGAATGGAATGCTCGAGATTACCCTTCCTAAGATGGCCGAGGTCAAGCCCAAGAAGATAACAGTTAAGACTAAGAAGGTCGAGAAGACCGGCAAGTAGTCTGTTGAACACCGTCCCACTTCCCGTATCCTGCCGGTTTTACTCGATGCGCAGCTTTAAGGCTGCGCATTTTCATTGCTGGATGTGATAAGACGGGGGCTTCTCCCCCACCACAGGAGTCCTGCCGTGGCGACGAAAGCCAGCATGCTGATTGTTCCCCAGACGAATAATGGGCCCTGTGGAAAGGCATCGAGCAGGACCCCACCCACCAACGGGGCCAGTGACATGCTCATACTCTGGCTTAGTCCGAAGAACCCCATGTAGCGTCCGCGGTAGTCCGGCGGCGAAAGGTGCCCCACGACGGATAGGGTCAGTGGGGTGAAGACTATCTCACCGGCGGTGACAACGACCATAGCAGCCAGGGCCCAGCTGAAGTTGTGAACTCCGCCCCATGATAGGTATCCTAGGGCATAGAGAAGGCTCCCCAGAGCCAGCCCTCTGGCTATTTGTAGCTTGCCTGCCCAGCGTGCCACCGGGTACTGGAAGAGAACTACCATGATTCCGTTAGCGGTAAGTAAAAAGCCATATTGTGTCGTGGAGAAGCTAATGCGGTCTACCGTGAACACAGAAAGGGTGCTGCCCATCTGCCCCATGGTAACGAACACCAGGAGGCACAGACCGGTGAATGCCAGGAACAAACGGTCTCTGGTCGCGGAGAACATACTGCTGAGAGGTATACGCTCTCCGGTTCCGTGGAAGGACTCTCCGAGCAAGAAAAAGACGAAGACGAAGGTAATGACGCTGGAAAAGGCGGCTACTGCGAATAGCCATGCGTAGGGGAGGAAGGTTATCAAATAGCCGCCCAGTGCCGGTCCGGCTGCCCATCCCACATTCTGTCCTATCCGCAAGACGCCGTAGGTCTCGGTGAGGCGGTCGGGTGGGGACAGGTCGGTAATCATGGCCGTGATAGCAGGGCGCATTGCCATGCCTACGGCCTGTCCACTGATGTAGGTAATCATTATTGCCCAGACCGGTGCGGAGGTGGCAATCAGCGCTGACAGCCCCGAGTAGATGAACAGCCTGGTGACGGAGGCTATGAGTATGAGACGCCGACGACCAAACCGGTCAGCAAGCACCCCGCCTATCATCTGGGTGGTGGACGAGCATATGCCGCTGATGAGTAGTAGTGTTCCGATGAGTGTCATCGGCAGGCCGCGTTCCTGGTACAGGTACAGGGGAAGAAAGGGAAGGCAGATAGAGAAACCGGCTGAAGCGAAGAGCTGAGTACCTGAGATAACCCATACCCCACGCGGGAACCGCCCGAAGACGTCCCGGCTCAGGCGTTGCTTTAGCTCTGAGTATGTACCCGGCAAAGATGGCAAAATCTCAATTCACTCCTTATTGCGTCGGTGCCTGGTACCCGTTCACCAGTATACACCTTCACAGTTCTTCTCGACGATTGGAAGCCAGACAGTTCCAGTTAGCTCCCATTACTTTATTGTCTCCTGTATTGGTAAGGTATCTTGGTTGCGCCGTGCTGAATGACGGGGTATCATGTCGCTACTGAATAAGCATTGAGGAGGTATCATATGTTACCTTTTGATGGAATAGTGGTCCTTGATTTCGCCCGTGGCTATCCGGGGGCATACACCACCATGTTCCTGGGTGACTTCGGTGCCGATGTTATTCGGGTCGACCCGCCGGTCCCCCAGATTCTCGAGCAGGACGTTGACCGGGAAGAGTGGGCTGCTTATCAGACTGTTCATCGTAATAAGCGAAGCATCATTATTGACCTGAAAAATGGGGAGGGGCA
This sequence comes from uncultured Dehalococcoidales bacterium, assembly GCA_964611805.1. Taxonomy (GTDB): domain Bacteria; phylum Chloroflexota; class Dehalococcoidia; order Dehalococcoidales; family Fen-1064; genus W589. The sequence goes on from CAZTBG010000073.1 coordinate 3,703, forward strand.
GGTGGTGCTTAGAAAGTTAGTCGAGAGGGCAGACGTGTTGCTCGAAGGGTTCCGACCCGGCGTGATGGGCCGCCTCAACGCTGACTACGAGGCCCTCAAGGAGGTAAATCCCCGGCTTATCTATTGCTCACTGAGCGGATTTGGCCCCGATGGTCCCTACGCGTCAATACCGGCGCATGATATGAATTATATATCTCTTGGTGGTGTCCTGAGTCTTATCGGGCAACGTAATGGCCCCCCTTATCTGCCGAGCAATTTTATAGCCGATATCGGCGGTGCTGCTCTGCACGCTCTGGTCGGTATCCTGATTGCCCTCTTCACCCGGGAGAAAACGGGCAGGGGACAGCTTGTTGATATTGCTTATCTCGACAGCGTGATTTCGCTGCTGGCACTGGAAGCGCCCAATTATTTTCGCACGGGTGAGGTCCCACGACGGGGAGAAACGGGTTTCACCGGGCGTGACCCCTGGACGAACGTCTACAAGTGCAAGGATGGGGAGTACATCACGGTGGCCTGTATTGAGCCGCATTTCTGGGATAATTTGTGTAAGGCCATCGGTCGTGAGGACTTGGTACAATACCAGAGGCAACCTTATCCAGTTGCAGAACTGGACAGGGTGACCGACGAGCTTGCCGGTATCTTTATCACTAAAACCAGGGACGAGTGGTGGCAGGTCTTTAAAGACAAGGAGACCTGCTTCGGACCGGTCAAGTACCTCAATGAGACCTTCTCTGACCCCCAGGTGCTGCACCGCAGGATGGTGGTGGAGATGGTCCACCCGAAGGTGGGCAGGGTAAAGCAGATAGGCCTGCCGATTAAGCTCTCCGGTACCCCGGGAGAGATAAAAAGCCTGGGTGTTCCCAATGGCACTCACACCGAGGGGATTCTTCGGGAGTTGGGATACGATGATGGGGAGATAGAAGTCTTGCTCACTTCAGGGGCAGTCAGTAACTAGCCCTGTCTTTTCCGGTTCCAGGCAATAACTCGCGACATCGCTCCAGCTGCCTGGTGCAATGAGTGAAAGACAGGTAACCCCGCACTAACGAAGGCCTCTTGGGCGGCCAGGAATTCTTTCATGTCTTCCAGGTTCAGCCCCGGTCGCAGTACCATTAAGACCGGTTTGCCCGATATCCGATGTACCTGTTTAATACCCTCAATGGTGGGTTTGAGGAAAGAGGATGAGGAGAAGCGTCCGCCTCCCCAACTGCTGATGGGGTGGAATCCCAGGTGATAGATAAGCATATGAATATCTGGCAGTTTGCTGACAATACGCATCGTCGCCACAATTGCCTCGTGGGTAGCTAGGTTACTGGCATCTATCGGGTTAGCGAGGATGCTGCCGGCTACACTCAGAACCTGTTTCAGCTCCTCACGCGCCTCCTCAGGGAGTTTTGGCATGTTCAGTCCCGCCTTCTCCATTTCGTCGCTGGCGAGGACGCTGGGGCCGCCACCACCGCCAATTACGGCGACACCGGTACCCTGCGGTATGGGTTTGGCGAAACGAAGTGCTACCAGTACATCAACTAGCTCCTCAATATCATTAACCTGGATAGTACCCATCTGGCGGCACAGGGCATCAAAGACAGCCACGGAGCTGGTCAGACTGGCGGTATGACCGTGAGCAGCTCGCTGACCGGCCTCGGTAGTGCCACCCTTGTAGATAACAACTGGCTTTGTTGAGGCAGCGCTTTGCAGGGCAGTACGGAAACGTCGCCCGTCCTTGACACCCTCGATATAGGCGGCAATAATCTCAGTCTCCGGGTCATGACTTAAGTAATCGAGGAGTTCGCTCTCATCTACATCAAGGCCGTTGCCGTAGCTAACTACCTTACTGAAGCGCAGGCCTCTCGGCTTTCCGTAGACAGGAACATTGCTGGCATGACCGCCGCTCTGAGAGATGAAAGCGACTGGTCCCGGTTCCAGCGAAGCCTGTGCTGTGTTGACAAGGCGTGTCCGGGGAATAAACAGTCCGACGCAGTTGGGACCAATAATGCGGAAGCCACCCTCTCTGGCCTTTTCCAGCATTGCTCGTTCCAGCTCTGCCTTTTCAGTCTCCCCGCTTTCACTAAAACCGGCTGTAAAGAAGTGGACCGACCTGACGCCCTTGACGGCGCAGTCATCGAGTAGCGCCATTGCTGACTCTGCCGGGATACTGACGATGACGTGGTCAACAATACCGGGGATGCTCCGGATATTGGGGTAACAGGGCATTCCCATCACCTCGCTGTACTTTGGGTTGACAGGATAGATTGCAGGGAATCCTGCCTGCTTGAGAGCGACCAGGACACCGGTGGCGAAACCCATGCCTGTTGATGATGCCCCGACAACAGCGACCCCCCGGGGTGAAAAAACCTCATCGAGGGAAGGTGGTTCTTTGTTCATGAAGCCAATAATAGCAGGAGCAAGTAAGGGATGGCAAGCACCGTGGTAAGCCCGGTACCCTTAGTCAGGGTTGGTGGGCGGGGGACCCTCTCCCGGGTGGTCGGTGGAGGTTGTGTGCCATAGGCTCTCTGAGAGCTTGTCCTGAAGCTTCCTGATGGCGGCCTTCAGCTGGTCCGGGTTATTGAACACTTCGCCCCAGGCATTCCTGGGTATAGGCTCACTTGCCAGGGTGTGTTCGAGCTTCTCTACCATGAAATGGAGCAGCTTGACTTCGGCATGAGTTAGCCTGACTATCCTGTCCCCGAGCCCTTCTGTGTTGCTGATGTCAGGGGATAGTCTGCTGTGGACGGTATGTGGCTGCTCGATATCAGTTTGATGTGTGTAACTTCGGCGGAGTACGGCATTAACTCTGGCTACTAGGTCCTTGGGCCTGAAGGGCTTGACAATGTAGTCATCAGCGCCCAGTTCCAGGCCTTTGGCCTGGTCGTCTTCTCTGCCCCTCACGGTGAGGATGATGGTGGCCACATCTGAGGATTCTCGAATCTGTTTTAGAACTTCGAAGCCGTCTATATCCGGCAGGTTAATGTCCAGTATGACCATGTCAAAGGGTTCTCTTTCCAGTAAGCTTAGACCCTGCTTCCCCTCGACGGCGGAAGATATTATTGCCTCGGGCCATCGTAACTGGATACAAAGGGAAACGGCCTCCACTATCTGGGCGCTGTCTTCAATAATCAGTACCTTCAATTTTCCCTCCTGTTTTCGGCTGCCACAGCAGGGTGTGTCAGATTATCCTGGTCTTCCTCCCAAACGCATAGTGAGAAGATGAAGGTGTTCCCCTTTCCTACCTCACTTTCGACCCAGATTTTCCCTCCGTGCTGCTCAATTATTCTCCGTGAGATGGCCAATCCCAGTCCCAAGCCGGGGACGCGTTGTCTTTCGGCATCATCCCCACCACGGTAATAAGGGTCAAATAGCCGGACCTTGTCCTCCTCGGTGATGGCGTTAGCGCAGTCCTGCAAAGAGACCAGTAGCCTACCATCGCCTTCCCTCACCCGCAGATTTATCTCACTGCCGGTGGGTGAGAATTTGTTGGCATTTGACATAAGATTGAGTAATACCTGTTCTATCCTTTCTTTGTCCAGCATCGCCAGTGGCAATGACTCGGGTATATCCAGAGAAAGCGTCTGCTCCTTGTTAGAGAAAAGGGATTGGAGCTGTGAGATTACCTCTTCCACCGAGATACAGATGCTGCGGGGCTCGAGGTGGAGATTCAGGTCTCCAATCTGTATTTTAGCGAGGTCTAGCAACTCGCCAACTCTCCTGTCCATCAGCCAGGCGCTGCGGTTGATATTATTGAGAAGCCTTAATTTCTGCTCCGGGGTAGCTGATTTTTCGGTGACCATCATGTCCGAGGAAGAGATTATGGCTGTGAGGGGTGTCTTGAGCTCATGAGCGACCGTGTGCAGGAACTCTGTCTTTTGCTCATCCTGTTTCTGCAGTTCTCTTCGCATACTCTTTTCCAGTGCGTAGAGGCGAGCATTCTCCAGTTCGATTGCCATACGGCTGGCTACGGTCAGTACGAGATGCTCATCTTCTACAGAATAACGTCGTCGGTACAGGTTTTCCTCCAGGATGAACAGCCCTACCAGTTCATTTTCTTTGCTCTTCAGGGGAATGAATAGTTCCGCTCGTATTGCTGCCAGCTGGCTTGCCTCCCTGGCGGACAACATCTGGAAATAAGGGTCCTTCTCTATGTCCCGTCGATGCAGTGGTGTCTTGTGGGACTGCAACCATTGCACAATGGGGGTCTGGCTTCTCAGACTGAGCTGGAGAGACTCCTGTCCGGTGGAAGCAACCATAGTGAAGTCCCCTGATTCAGAGGGGAGGAGGAGGTAGACCCCGGAGGTCTGTAGCGCCCGGCTTATCAGCTTGACCGTTGACGAACTCAACTCCCTGAGGTCGCGTATATCATGGGCTTCCTGGCTGAACTCCTCCAGTTCTTTGAGGAATTTGTATCTCTCGCGAAAGAACCACCGGTCGACAATCCTCTGGAAGGCATGTAACATCGGCTGGAACAGGGTTATCGCGATGATGATAATGAGTACAGAAACGAAGATAATCGTCAAGGAGATAGGGCTCAGTGCTGTCTCAAAGACACTGCTGAGCAGGAATACCAGACCA
>CAZTBG010000074.1:0-8215 GCA_964611805.1 uncultured Dehalococcoidales bacterium
GCCTATGTTGCCGGGCGCCTGCGGGGTGCCGGGGATATTCGGCGCCTGGGGGACGGGAATGTGGGGGCCGGCAATGCCTATCACCAACTGGGGCCCAAAACCGGCATAGTAATATTCTTCATCGACACCGGCAAGGGGGCACTACCAGTCCTGCTTGCCGGGGCGGTCGGCGTGCCCCAGGTGGCATTTCTGGTTACCGGTGTGGCTACGGTCGTGGGCCACAACTGGCCGGTGTTCCTTGGATTCCGGGGAGGCCGGGGTGAGTCAACCACAATAGGTGTCCTGCTAACACTGGTCACTCAGCCAGTACTTCTCGTCGCGGGGCCGGCATTAGCCGCTCTACTGCTTAAGAAGAAAGTAATCATCGCCAGCTGTGTCCTCTTCATCCCGTTACCACTGGTGTGCTGGTGGCTTGGCCTTTCTGGGATGCTGGTGGGTTACAGTGTGGCGTTGCCCTGCCTGGTGGGGGCTACTCACTATCTGAGGACAAGGCAGGTATCCGGCGCCTCGGCTGCCGGGACGGCCCAGTAACCGACCGGCTAGGCGGAATTCTTCCTGGTTAGCACCGACCTCACCGCTTGCTCAATATCGTCTGCGGTAAGGCCGTACTTTTGCAGCAGCTCAGCAGGTGAACCGGACTCGGCATAGGTATCCTTGATGGCGACGAATTCAACGGGTACCGGGTGGTGCTTTGCCAGCACCCGGGCAACTATGCTTCCCAGGCCACCGTGCTCCAGGTGCTCTTCAGCGGTAACGATTGCCCCTGTCTCGGCCGCAGCCTGAATGATGGCAGCCTCGTCAATTGGTTTCAGGGTCGACATATTCAGCACCCGACAGTCTATCCCCTCCTGCCTTAGATTGTCGGCTGCTTCGAGGGCAGCAGCCACCCTCGTGCCGATAGCTATAATCGTAGCCTGTGTGCCCTGCCGCATGACTACCGCCTTGCCCAGTTCGAAGTGGTAGTCTTCGTCATAGAGCAGGGGTAGCTTTGGACGACACAGCCTTACGTAGAAAGGGCCGTGAGTAGCGGCGGCCACTCTGATAGCCTGAGTGGTCTCGACAGCATCGGCGGGGACGATAACTGTGAGGCCGGGCAGAGAGCAGGCCAGGGCGATGTCCTCAATTGACTGGTGTGAGACGCCGTCCTCACCGACGGTAATACCACTGTGTGTGGTCACCAGTTTGACATTCAGCCGGGGCTGGGCAATCGACATGCGAATCTGGTCAAAACAGCGCCCCGGGGCAAAGACGGCAAAGGTGCTGACGAAAGGAATCTTACCCGAGGCAGCAAGCCCGGCGGCGATGCTTACCATATTCTGCTCGGCGATACCACAGTCAAAGGCACGCTCGGGGAACTCGCTGGCGAAGAATTGGGTCATGGTGGAACGGCAGAGATCAGCATCCAATACCACGATATCCTTGTTGTCTCTGCCCAGTTCGGTCAGAGTTTTTCCGTAGGCCTCTCTCAGTGACGCGTCGGGTGTCATGGCTATGCCAGCTCCTTCAGTGCCAGTTCCATCTCCTCGGCAGTAGGGGCTATGCCATGAAAATGCGGGTTGTTCTCCATAAAGCTGACCCCTTTGCCTTTAACGGTGTGAGCAATGATGACAGTTGGTCGGCCTTTTATCAGGCGGGCCTGGTCAAAGGCATCGGCAAGCTGGGTGAAGTCATGTCCATTGACCTCAATCGTGTGCCAGCCAAAGGCCTGCCATTTGCTGCTGAAGGGCTCCAGGTCCATGACGTCACGGGTCCATCCGTCTATCTGCTGGTCGTTTCGGTCAACAATCGCTGTCAGGTTATCCACTTTGAAGTGGGCGGCGGCCATGGCTGCTTCCCATACCTGTCCCTCATCGCACTCGCCGTCACCGAGTAGGGTATAGACCCGGTACGGCTTCCCATTGAGTCGACCGGCCAGGGCTACCCCGATGGAGAAAGACAGCCCCTGTCCCAGGGAACCGGCCGACATCTCCACTCCGGCAGTACGGGTGCGGTCAGTGTGGCCCTGGAGCCGGCTATTTATTTGTCGTAGCGAAGCCAGCTCTTCAGAGGGGAAGTAGCCGCATTCGGCGAGGACAGCATACAGCAAGGGAGCGGCATGTCCTTTACTGAGAATAAAGCGGTCACGGTCTGGCCAGTCTAGATGCCTGGGGTCATGCCTCAGCACCCGGAAGTAAAGGGTGGTGACAACCTCCACGGCTGACAGCGAGCCCCCGGGATGGCCGCTCCCTGCCCGTCCGGTCATAGAGATGATATGGCGACGGACCCGCTTGGCTATCGTCTCCATGTCTGCTACCGAAGGTGACTTCATTTCAACAACCCTCTCTGTGTGAATACCCGGGTCACTAATCTCAGTCATTAAAACACTCCGCGCCTTTTACTTCCACTATTCATTTATTCATTACTATGGGGAGAACACCCTGCACCTGGAAAAGCCTGTCAGGTCTATTTCTGCATCCCCTCCCCGCACCTGCCGGTTGCCGGATACCGGAAAGCGATGCACCTGACTACGCACCGTTAACATACCTGCTGTATTGCACAAGGTGTGCCAGTGTCTTGGCGGCTCTCTCTGGAGTTGGATATACCATCAAGCCTTTTTCTCGCAGTTTGGTGTAGATGGGAGACTCCTGTATCATTGTGGGATTCATACCGAAAATGAGGACGGGTTTCTGGTATCTGTCCATGTATTCGAAGAGCTTGTCCAGATTATGCATCTCTTCATCCTGGTATGCCTCGAACATCCGCTCAGCCCTCTCTATAAAATCGGGCGCATTATCGGCCTGCTGGAGGCTTGCCATGGACATGGAACTCATGGCCCTCATTGGCATCGGGCCGATACCACCAATGACGAGCAGGGAGTCCAGGTTTTCGTCTTCCAGCAGCGGCCAGAGGCAGGGGTAAGTCACCGGCCCGGTAGCAACGGTATCAACCGGATTGGCGTGTGGCCACCGGTCTGGCAGGACTTGGTTGAGCTTTTCGATGGTCTTCGGTGATAGTGGTGCTACGTCCAGTCCCAGCCGGGCACAGGCATCAGACGTCACGCAGCCGAAGCCGCCGCCACCGGTAAGGATACCCACCCGGTTGCTCCGTGGTAGCGGTTGGTGAAGAAGGGCTGAGGCTACATCGAACAACTCCTCGACTTCATCGACCCTTATCACTCCGGTCTGCCGGAACATGGCGTCATATATTGCGTCTGTACCGGCGATAGCACTGGTGTGGGACCGGGCTGCTCTTGCCCCGACATCTGTTCTACCGACCTTTACCACCACTATTGGTTTCCTCTTGGTTAGTTCACTTGCAATGTTGAAAAATTCCCTTCCCTTGCGCAGACCCTCAATGTAGCCGGTGATGACCTTGGTCTCATCATCATTCGCCAGGTACCCTAAGAAATCTTCAAAATGCAGGTCAACCTCGTTGCCGACGCTGACGAATTTGCTGAAACCGGCCCCGGCCTCAAGTCCGCTCATCAGAATGTTCATGGCAAAACCGCCGCTCTGGGAAATAACACCCACTGACCCTTTGGGGACGGGTATTGGCATACGTAAGGTTGAGAAGTCGTTGGCGGTATTGAAGTGCCCCATGCAGTTCGGGCCGACAAGCCGCATCCCACCCTGATGGGCGGTCTCGTATATTTCCTTCTCCAGCCTGGCCCCCTCTTCACCCGTCTCACCGAGGCCGGCGGTAATAATCAGGCCCACTTTGACACCCTTGGCAACGCAGTCTCGCACCACCTCGGGGACATCTGGATAGGGGATAACAATCGCCACGAAGTCTACTGTTTCAGGTAAGTCCCTCACGCTTGGGTAGGCCTTGACCCCCTGCACCTCGGCGGAGGTCTTGTTGACCGGATATGCTCTTTTCACAGAAGGAGAGCGCAGTACTCGACTGAAGATACCAGCCCCCCACTTGTCCAGGGCATTTGATGCTCCGACCACGGCCACCGTTTCCGGGTCGAACAGCAGCTCAATATGATTCATGGGCTGCTTCCCCCCTTCTTCGTATGTAACTTCTCTGCTGACGCCCTATTATATCACTACTTGAGTCTGTTGTGACAAGTCCGAGTGTTGTTGACAAAAGACCAGTCACGTGCTATGTTTTTGTCTAATTGAATACGGCAAAGGCTGCGAACAGGACTAGTAAATTTCTAGCGAGGTTCAGAGAGTCGGGTAAGGTGTGAGCCGATACTGGCGCGGGAATGGAATGGACCTGGGAGCCGTAAACCGAAAGCATGTCAGCGAGTAGGCTTTACCGCAAGGGGAAGCGTTACCTGCCCCAGGGTATGGGGACTACCCTGTACCTGAAAGAGATGATTAATTACCCCACAAGGGTCAGTTAATCGAATGAGGGTGGCACCGCGGACCTCCCGCCCCTTAACGTGGGGCGGGAGATTTTGTTTTCGCCAGTCTGTCGGGATTTCAAGAAATGCTTTGCTAAACCGAGAGCAAGAAAGGAGGGTATCATGGCAATTATTGATTTCGGAGGGGTCAAGGAAGAGGTCGTCACGCGAGAAGAGTTTCCGATGGCAAGGGCGCACGAGGTCCTTAAAGACGAGACAATTGCTGTCATCGGGTATGGTGTGCAGGGGCCCGGGCAGTCTTTAAATTTGAAAGATAACGGCTTCAAGGTAATAATTGGGCAGTCAAAGCAGTTCCAGGAGGACTGGAACCGGGCAGAGGCAGACGGCTGGAAACCCGGGAAAGACCTGTTTGAGATAGAGGAGGCCGCTCAACGCGGGACTATCGTTGAGCTCCTCGTTGCCGATGCTGCTCATAAGGCGGTCTGGCCGTCGATTAAAAAGAACCTGAGTCCAGGCAATGCCTTGTTCTTCTCACATGGGTTTTCGATTGTCTACAGTGACCAGACAAAGATTATCCCCTCGGACAATATCGATGTTATCATGGTCGCTCCCAAAGGGTCGGGAACGTCGCTTCGCCGCAATTTCCTTTCGGGGGAGGGTATTAACGCCAGCTTTGCCATCTATAATGACGCTACCGGTCGGGCAAGAGAGCGGTGCCTGGCCCTGGGAATCGGCATAGGGGCTGGTTATCTTTTCCCGACGACATTTGAAAAGGAGGTCCACAGCGACCTCGTAGGAGAGAGGGGTGTGTTGATGGGAGCGCTGGCCGGCATCATGGAAGCGCAATACGACACCCTTCGCAAGCACGGACACAGCCCCAGCGAGGCCTTTAACGAGACGGTGGAGGAGTTGACCGAAAGCCTTATCCGGCTCGTGGGCGAGAATGGCATGGACTGGATGTATTCCAATTGCTCGGCGACTGCCCAGCGGGGTGCTCTCGATTGGAAGCCGAAGTTCAAGAAGGCGGTAATGCCGGTCTTTAAGGAGCTTTATGACAGGGTTGCCTCCGGTGCGGAAACTCGCCGTGTAATTTCTGCGTGCGGCAGGCCGGACTACAAAGTGCGACTGGGCAAAGAGCTGGCGACCATGGGTAACTCCGAAATGTGGCAGGCCGGCAAAGCGACCCGTGCTCTGCGTCCGAAGGGGCAGGCAGAGCAGACCTCTAAGTCTGCGAAGGGCACCGCAGGAAGAAAATCGAATTAACTCTCCCGTATGCCTTGAAGTTAAAGCTGGTAGTCTGGCAACAGCTTACCAATGAGCATGGACTCCAGCAAGACACAGGAGGTGAGGATGATAATAAAATCGGGGCGCTGGCCCTCCGGGGCCTAAGTATAATTTATATCGAAACGGATGTAGTAAATTTGAAGGGAGAAAAGTATGGACAAAACCAAGTTTGTCCTGGATGAAAAGGACATGCCGACCGCCTGGTACAATATCCAGGCGGACCTGCCGGAGCCATTGCCGCCACTGCTCCATCCGGCTACCAAGGAGCCGACAATCCTCCCCCCACCGCTGTTTGTTGAAGCTCTCAACGAGCAGGAGTTCAGTAAGGAGCGCTGGATAGACATCCCGGAAGAGGTGCAGGCTATCTACAAGACATGGAGGCCGACTATTCTGCACCGGGCGTATCGGTTGGAGAAAGCCCTAGACACGCCGGCCAAAATATACTACAAGTATGAGGGCACCAGTCAGGCGGGTAGTCACAAGCCGAACACGGCTGTAGCCCAGGCATACTACAACAAGCAGGCGGGTGTAAAGCGCATCACCACCGAGACCGGTGCCGGCCAATGGGGTAGTGCGCTTTCTTTTGGGTGCATGCTCTTCGGGATTGAGCTCAAGGTATACATGGTCAGGGTGAGCTACGACCAGAAGCCATACCGCCGCATTCTTATGGAAACCTGGGGGGCCACATGTGTCCCCAGCCCCAGCCCAGACACCGAAATTGGACGGAAGATACTGGCGGAAACCCCCGATTCCACGGGCAGTCTTGGTATCGCTATCAGTGAGGCAGCCGAGGATGCATTTGCCCATGATGATACCCGGTATTCATTGGGCAGCGTACTCAATCATGTCCTGATGCACCAGACCATAAACGGCCTGGAGACGAAGAAGCTGATGGAAGAGCAGGTGGAAGCCTATCCCGACATCATCATCGGTTGTGTCGGTGGCGGCTCGAACTTCGCCGGGATGTATCTGCCCTTCGTCAGGGACAAGATTGACGGCAGCAAACCGGACCTGCGTATCATCAATGTCGAGCCGGAAAGCTGCCCCACGCTGACCAAGGGACCTCTCACCTGGGACTACGGTGATGTCGCTGGCATGGCGCCAATTGCCTTCATGAATACCCTGGGGCACGGTTTCATACCACCCCCCGTCCATGCCGGTGGTCTTCGCTATCATGGGATGGCCCCTATTATCTGTCACCTCCTCAAGCTCGGCCTGGTCGAGGCTACAGCCGTGCCTCAGGTGGCTACCTTCGAAGCAGGCGTGACCTTTGCCCGGACCGAAGGTATCCTGTCTGCACCGGAGACGAACCATGCCATCCGGGTGACGATTGATGAGGCCCTCAAGTGCAAGGAGACGGGTGAGTCCAAGGTTATCCTGCTTGCCCACAGCGGGCATGGTCATTTTGACCTGGCTGCCTATGACGCCTATCTTGCTGGCAGGCTCGAGGACTACGCATACCCCGAGGATAAGGTGAAGGAGGCACTGGCTTCCTTACCGGAAGTACCGGCACGGTAATTATTCAAGTGAAGAAAGGGGCCTGGCTAATCACCAGGCCCCTTCTTGACAGGTCTATGCTGTCTCGCTATCATACTTAACAAAGCCTTAACATTTAAGTGCTATCCTGTGTGTTAGTGGTGATGCGGATGAGAGTCAGGCGAGTATTTCTCCCGATTATTTTAGTTACCCTTATTCTATTCCTCGTGTCGGGTACTGCGTGTAACATTTTTTCCGGCACGGATGAGCCTTCACAGAGCGGGTCCCCCACGTCTCACGAGGAAGATACTACCGCACTAGACCCTGACTGGCAAGCCCCGTTGCTGGATGGTCAGTCCGTGGCGTTACCCAGCATTGCCGATGTGGTAGCCATGGTCAAACCTTCGGTGGTTGCCATCGCTACGGAAATGGTGAGTTATGGATTTACGACGGAGGGCGGCGGCTCGGGATGGATAATTGATGAGAGCGGAATTATAGTCACCAACGCCCATGTCGTTAGCGGGGCAAGCAGCATAACAGTCACTCTTGATGATGGCAGGGTAATTCCGGTGGATATGAGTACCGTGGCCATTGATAGCCAGACTGATTTGGCTGTCCTGAAGGTTGATGTTGATGGACCCCTACCGGCTGCAGCCGTTGGGGATTCGGCTAAGCTCAGGATAGGCGACTGGGTAGTGGCTATTGGCAACTCGCTGGGATTTGGCACCAGGGCGACTCTGGGAATCGTCAGTCAGAATGATGTGAAGATAGGGGATGAACTGGGGCAGCCATTGAAGCTCATCGAGACCGACGCCGCGATAAATCCGGGGAATAGCGGTGGGCCGCTAGTTAACATGGCCGGTGAGGTAATCGGTATCAATGAGGCCAAGATTGAGGACGTTGGGGTCGAGGGTGTTGGCTGGGCGATTGCCAGCACGGATGCGCTACCTATTATCCAGGAGTTAATAAACAACAGGTATGTGGTCCGTCCCTGGCTCGGCGTCGGTACTGAAACAGTCACACCAACTCACGTTTTCTGGTACCACCTGGCAGTAAACGAGGGGGTACGGATTACCAGCGTGTCTTCCGGTAGCCCGGCCGATATAGCCGGACTGAAAACAGGCGATGTCGTCGTCAGTTTCATGGGGGTTGATGTCACCA
>CAZTBG010000075.1:0-8036 GCA_964611805.1 uncultured Dehalococcoidales bacterium
CTTGGAATCCCCCGTTTCGAGGGGTTCCACCCCTCGAGCACCCCAAAACGGTGTGAGGCGAGTTTTTAGCAGGGGTCGTTCGCACCTTAGAGGGTGCCACTAATCATGTGAATGAGTACAACTTATTTCTTAATGCTGGCTGGTTCTGCTATAATAGCTCTGGCTTCGCGGCGCCAGCGTGTCGACGAGATAGGAAGTAGCATTACCGAATGGAACTGAGTCAAATCTTCGCCCTTGTCATCTTCGTGGGGATGTTTATCGCTGTTGTAAGTGACAAGTGGCACCGCTACATTCCGGCTCTGGTTGGCGCCGGCCTCATTGTCGTCGTTGTTTTTCTCATTATCATGAAAAGTCCTCAGGCTGTCATCGACACGCTCAGCCTGGGACAACTCACCGAGCAGGCATTCTGGTGGGTGAAACCCGGCGGAGAGCTGGTGGAGTCCCATCAGGGCGTGAACTGGCAGACCATTATTTTCATCGGCGGGATGATGGTGATGGTCGAGGGCCTGGGAGAGGTCGGTTTCTTCCGCTGGCTGTGTCTCCGTCTGGCCAAGCTGGTCAACTACAAGGTTGTCCCGATACTGGTCGTTTTCATGCTCCTGTCCGGCTTCCTGGCGATGTTTATCGACAGCATCACGGTATTGCTCTTTCTGGCTACGGTCACGATTGAGCTGGCCCGCCTGCTCAAGTTTGACCCCGTTCCAATAATCATCGCTGAGATATTTGCGGCCAATGTCGGCGGGAGTGCTACCATGTGCGGTGACCCGCCTAATGTCATTATCGGTACCGCCTACGGATACACTTTCTTCGACTTTGCCACCAATACCGGCCCCATCGCCTGGATAGGGATGTTTATTACCCTGGCGTTCTTCTACTTCGCCTTCCGCAAGGTGCTCACCACCTCTCATGGTGATGCCAGGATTGACCCCAGTACTTACCCCGAGCCGCACGAAGCTATTACCAATATGCATCTCTTCCGAATAAACACCGTCATCTTTCTCCTGATTGTGGCGCTCCTGGTCACCCATGCCCAGACGGGGATATCGGTGGCATTGATAGGGGTTATTGCGGCCAGCCTCACCCTGATTGCCGGATTCGGCAGCGCCAGACATATACTCGGAAGGGTGGACTGGCGGACCCTGCTTTTCTTCATCGGACTGTTTATCTGTGTCGGCGGGCTCGAGGCAACCGGGGTGCTGGTGATTTTAGCTGACTTCATCGCTGATATTTCCGGTGGTAACATCTTGATAGTGATACCTATCATACTGTGGATTTCAGCCTTTGCTTCGGCTGTGGTGGACAACATACCGTTTGCAGCTACTATGATTCCGGTGCTGAGGGAGCTTGCCGCCAGGACGGCAGGTTTTGAGCAAGCAACACTGGCCTGGACGCTGGCCCTGGGGACCGATATCGGGGGTAACGGTACGCCGATTGGTGCCTCTGCCAATGTGGTCGGTACGGCGGTTGCCCAGCGAGAAGGTTACCGGATAACCTGGGGGAGATTCTGTAAATACGCCATACCGGCGATGATTATGGTAGTTGGTCTCTGCTGGCTGTACCTGGTGGTGCGGTACGCCTAGTACCGGAATCAGAAAGAAGTACAAAAACACGATGATTGCGCCATCATTGTATGATAATGTATTGTATGGTAAGGTATTATTTGTGGGCATAAATACCGTGATTCGTACGCCCCTGTAGCTCAGGTGGATAGAGCACCAGCCTCCGGAGCTGGGTGCGCGCGTTCGAGTCGCGCCAGGGGTACTTCGATAAGATACTTAAAGCAGATCTCTGTTTTACGTATATATGGAGGCAAAGTTGATAGATACAACCCGACTGGTCGGAATCAGGTGGCATGGCCGCGGCGGTCAGGGAGCCGTTACTTCTACTGAGCTCCTGGCACGGGCGGCAATCAACGAGGGGAAATATGCTCAGGCTTTCCCCAGCTTCGGACCGGAGCGAAGGGGAGCACCAGTGATGGCTTTCGACAGAATTGACCCTGCTAAACCCATCCGGGTGAGGGCTGACATTGCTGAACCTGACGTCGTCGTGGTGCTGGACCCGACCCTGCTGGCTATTGTCAATGTTGCTTCCGGGCTCAAAGATGATGGAGTGCTGATAATCAATACCAGCAAGAGCATCGAAGATTTCGAGGCGGAGTTCGGGACTAAGTGGCAGATGGCCTCGATTGATGCTACCAAGATTGCCCGCGAGTTGCTGGGTGTGCCTATTGTAAATACCACCATGCTTGGGGCTTTACTTAGAGCCACCGAAGTGGTCAAAATGGAGTCGTTAATAGAGCCTATTGAGCAGAGGTTTGACCGGCTGGCGGAACGGAACATTAACGCTATGAAACGGGCATACGAGGAGACTGTAGTAAAGGGGTAATGTCAATTTGAGTAAGGAAGAAGAACTAGGCTGGAAGGATATTGAGGTCGGGGCAATATTCACTGAGCCTGGTACCACCGCTAAGTACAAGACAGGCGATTGGCGCTCGCAGGCGCCGACCTATAACTTCGACAGGTGCATCAAGTGTGGCATCTGTCAGCTCTACTGCCCTGAAGGCTGTATTGAGCAGAATGAGGACGGCTATTTTACTGCTGGCCTGTACTGGTGCAAAGGGTGCGGTATCTGTGCCAGGGAATGCCCAACCGGTGTAATCTCTATGGTAGAGGAGACAGAGTGATGGGTAAAAGGGTAGGTATTGAGGTCTCGATTGCGATTTCAGAGGCTGTCAAGCTGGCCAATGCTGATGTTATTGCCGCTTATCCGATTACCCCGCAGACCCATATAGTGGAACACCTGGCAGAACTGGTGGCCAGCGGTGAGCTTGATGCCGAGTATATTCCCGTAGAATCAGAGCATTCGGCCATGAGTGCCTGTGTGGGAGCGGCGGCTGCCGGAGCACGCGCCTTTACCGCTACCGCTGGTCAGGGACTTGAGCTGATGCACGAGGTCCTGTATGCCGCTTCGTCGATGCAGATACCGGTAATTATGGTCGTTGCTAACCGGGCACTGTCGGCACCTATCAACGTCTGGGGTGACCATTCGGACATGATGGCAGTACGGGACACAGGCTGGGTACAGATAGTTGTTGAGAATGGGCAGGAGGCCGTGGATAACGTGATATGTGCCTTTTGCATCGGCGAAGATAAGAGGGTATTGTTGCCGGTGATGGTACATATTGATGGATTCCACCTTACCCATGTGATTGAGCCGATTCTTCTTCCAGACCAGGCGGATGTTGATAAATTTATCCCGCCGAACAAGTATCCCTGGCCGCTAGACCCGGCCCGACCGGTGACGATGGGCGGCTTCGGGCCACCGGTAATCTACCCGGAGATAAAGAAGCGGCAGGATGTGGAGTTGAGGGCGGCCAAGGAGGTTGTTCTGGAGTACTGGGAGAAATTCGGCGAGTCTTTCGGACGTTACTACCATCCGGTAGAGAAGTACCGTACCGATGGCGCTAAAACGCTCCTGATGACAATGGGCAGCACCAGTGAGACAGCTATGGAGGCTGTCGATAAAATGAGAGATGAGGGAATGGATGTGGGACTACTGAAATTGAGGCTCTGGCGTCCCTTCCCGTTCGAAGAGCTGCAGGAAGCAGTCCGTGAGGCTGACCTGCTGGTTGTGGTGGACAGGGCTATCTCTTTTGGTGGACCGGCGGGTCCGTTCTGCTCGGAGGTGAAAGCAGCATTGTATAATCTTGACAGGAAGCCCAAGGTATACGGTTTCGTAGCCGGCCTGGGGGGTAGAGATATCCCTGTGGTCGGGTTCGAGACGATGGTCCGCCGGGGGATGGAGATTGCCGAGAAGGGAGGCGGGGAGGTACTGGAGACTTATGGGGTGAGAGAATGATGCAGAATTACACCGTTTATGTTCCCCGCCTGGTGCCGAAAAAGGAGCCGTTTGCCCCGGGGCACCGGGCCTGCGTGGGTTGTGGTGAAGCACTGGCCGTCAGGCTGGTCTGCAAAGCTTTTCCACCTAATACCATAGTAGCCAATGCCACAGGTTGTATGGAGGTCGTCTCTTCCCAATACCCGATGACCGCATGGCGCGTACCCTGGATACACGTCCTTTTCGAAAATACGGCGGCGGTTGCTTCCGGTATTGAGGCTGCCCTGAAAGCAATGACAAGGAAGGGCTTGCGTCCCGATGACGGTACCAAGGTGGTGGCTATGGGTGGTGATGGCGGCACCAGCGACATCGGTCTTCAGGCGTTGTCCGGGGCAATGGAGCGGGGGCACGATTTGCTCTACGTCTGCTTTGATAATGAGGCCTACATGAATACCGGTATCCAGAGGTCTTCGGCAACCCCCTTCGGGGCATCAACGACCACCTCTCCTGCCGGAAAGAAAAGCATCGGACAGCGGACGTGGAAGAAGAATATGGCGGGAATTGCCGCTGCCCATGACATTCCCTACGTAGCCACGGCCAGTCCCAGCTATCCGCATGACCTGATGGCCAAGGTGGTCAAGGGGATAGCCGTTCCCGGTCCTGCTTATATACACGTGCTCTCCGTCTGTCCTACCGGCTGGCGCTCTGCGCCTGATTTATCGGTCCGGCTGGGTCGCCTGGCTGTGGAGACAGGGGTATTCCCATTGTACGAGATTGAGAACGGCGAGTATAAGATGAGCCTGGAGCTGCCGAAGCTAAGACCTGTGCAGGACTACCTGAATCTGCAGGGAAGATTCAGACACCTGTCCGAGGACACCATTAAGAAGATTCAGGAGCGGGTGGTTAGAGAGTATGAACGAATCAAGGAGAAGGCCAGATGATGATGGATGCTGAGCAGCTTCGCGAAAAAGTCGGCTCAATACTGGACAAGTACCAGCGTGACGAAGGCATGCTGGTATCTATCTTGCAGGACACACAAGCAGCACTGGGCTATCTTGCCAGGGAGGCCCTGCTTGAGGTAAGCACTGGCCTGGAAGTACCATTGAGCCGGGTGTACAGTGTTGCCACTTTCTTTCGGGCGTTCAGCCTGAAACCGAGGGGCCGCCACCTGATAGACGTTTGTCTCGGTACGGCCTGCCACGTCAGGGGGGCTGTTGGCATTCTGGAGGCAATCGAGCGGGAGACAGGAATAGAACCGGGAGGTACGTCTGAAGACATGAGGTTTAGTCTTGAGACCGTCAATTGTGTCGGTGCCTGTGCCCTGGGGCCTATCGTGATTGTCGACGGGAAATACGAGGGCGAAATGAAGATAGACAAGGTAAAGCCCTTGCTGGCGAATTACGAGTAGCCTGCTGTGAAAACGTAAGAGAGGAACGAGAGATTGAACAGGCTGAGTTCTCCAGAAGAGTTAGAGAGACTGAGAGAGTCGATAATCAGGGGTCGAGACCCTGATAAACAGTGTATTGTCATCTGTGGCGGTACCGGCTGCGTTGCCCTGTTGAGTAATAACGTCATCGAAGCTTTCAAGGAGGAATTGAAGGGGCAGGGGTTAGATGCCAAGGTCGACCTCAGGGTGACAGGTTGCCGTGGCTTCTGTGAGAGAGGGCCACACGTTGTCGTTCTCCCGGAGGGAATACTTTACCAGCGTGTAAAGACGAAGGATGTTGCCGAGATAGTCTCGGAGACGGTGGTTGCCGGAAAAATAATTGACCGTCTCCTCTACATTGACCCGGCCACAAAACAGAGGGTCGTTCACGAGAGTGAGGTCCCCTTTTACAGTCAGCAAGAGCGCCTCCTTCTTGATAACAATGCCAAGATAGCCCCGGATAGCCTTCAAGACTACCTGGCGATTGGTGGTTATTCTGCCCTGAGCAAAGCCCTGTTCAGGATGTCACCGGACGATATCCTCGAAGAGGTGAAGAAGTCTGGATTGCGTGGTCGCGGTGGCGGCGGTTTTCCCGCAGGCCGGAAGTGGGAAACGACCCGTAACGCTGAAGGTGAACCAAAGTACGTTATCTGCAACTGCGACGAGGGCGACCCGGGTGCTTTCATGGACAGGAGCTTAATGGAGGGTAATCCTCATTCTGTCCTTGAGGGGATGATAATCGGTGCCTATACCATAGGTGCCCATGAGGGATACATCTATGTGCGCAACGAATATCCGCTGGCGGTAAAGCATGCCCATGCCGCCATTGACCAAGCTGAGGAGTCTGGTCTGCTCGGTGAAAACATCCTGGGCTCCGGCTTCAGTTTCAAAATCAGGATAAACCGGGGTGGTGGGGCCTTTGTCTGCGGTGAGTCGACAGCACTGATGGCCTCTCTTGAAGGAAAGGTAGGCGAGCCGAGGGCAAAGTATGTGCATACCTCAGAGAAGGGCCTCTGGGAAAAGCCCACTAATCTCAACAACGTCGAGACCTGGGCAAATATACCGCTCATTATCAATCGCGGCGCTGACTGGTACCGGGGTATCGGTACCGAGGGGAGCAAGGGTACCAAGATATTCTCACTGGTGGGTAAGGTGAACAATACCGGCCTGGTAGAAGTGCCGATGGGAATGACGCTGAGACAGATTGTCATGGATATCGGCGGTGGTATCCCCAAGGGGAAGAAGCTTAAGGCAGTCCAGACTGGCGGCCCGTCCGGTGGCTGTATCCCGGAAAGTATGCTGGACATTCCGGTTGATTTTGACGAGCTTGATAAGGTCGGCTCGATGATGGGCTCCGGCGGCATGATTGTCATGGACGAGACGAACTGCATGGTGGATATCGCCAAGTATTTCATCTCCTTCCTTGAAGGTGAGTCCTGCGGCAAGTGCGTGCCGTGCCGTGAGGGACTGAAGAGGATGCGGGAGATACTCGAAGATATTACCGAGGGCAGGGGAGAAATGGAGGACCTGGACAGGCTGGAGGAGCTTTCGCAGTGCCTGCTGGATGCAGCACTGTGTGGCCTTGGCAATACTGCCCCTAACCCAGTCCTGACGGCGATGCGTTACTTCCGTGACGAGTACGAGGCGCATGTCAGGGACAAACGGTGCCCGGCCGGTGTCTGTAAGGCATTGATAACCTATAATATATCCGAAAAATGCCCTGGTTGCGGGTTGTGTGTGAAGGCATGTCCGCAGGGTGCTATTACGCTCGTTGAGAAGAAGAAACCGGTGAAACTGGACCAGGAAAAGTGCATTAAGTGCGGCGCCTGTTATGATGCCTGTAATCTGGACGCCGTGGTAATAAAGTGAAGGGCGAAGCAAGCATGGTAACATTGACGATTGACGGCAGAACGGTACAGGCTGAAGAGGGGGCCATGGTGCTGGATGTTGCCACCGAGAATGGTATTTATATCCCGTCGCTATGTGCTCACGAGTCGGTGACTCCCTACGGTGCCTGCCGAATGTGCCTGGTGGAGGTCAAGACGGCAAGCGGGAGGGAGCGACTGGTGACCTCCTGCCTCTATCCGGTCGAAGAGGGGCTGGAGGTGTGGACGAACTCCGAGAGGATTTTACGCAACCGGCGGACAGTAATCGACCTGCTGCTGGCCCGTTGCCCTGAATCGGCCGTTATCCAGGACATGGCCCGGAAACTGGGTATTGAGAAAAGCTCCTATCCACTGGAGGAGCACGGAAACTGCATCCTCTGTGCGCTGTGTGTTCGGACATGCGAGGAGGTCGTTGGTGTCAGTGCCATCAGCCTGGTCAACCGCGGTGTTGAGCGCGAGATGGCCATTCCATTCTTCGATGACTCCACTGCCTGTATTGCCTGCGGCTCCTGTGCTTATGTCTGCCCCACAAATGCGATAACTATGGAAGACTCGGGTGGTGTCCGGACGATACGGATGCCCAACAACGTGACCGAGTTCGAGATGGTCCAATGTAAGGTCTGCGGTAACTACTGGATGCCACGCAAGCAGGTAGAATATATTTCCAGAACAAGCGGTATCGAGCCCGAGTTCTTTGACGTCTGTACCAACTGTCGGGACTAGGCTACTTCAGACAGATTGGTGCCACTGATTTCAGTAACCTTAGTCTGGTTCTTGCTACACTTCTCCTTGCGAGTGATGTAGACCAGGGATACACCCCTATTCTCAAAAGCAAAATGGTTACAGACGTTTTGCAAGGGGGACACCCCCTTGGAATCCCCCGTTTC
>CAZTBG010000076.1:0-8003 GCA_964611805.1 uncultured Dehalococcoidales bacterium
TCACCACCAGCACCGGCGCATACCCAAGGACTGTAAGAGTTGCAGTGTCTGACTTCCCTTTGTATTCACCGGTCACTACCCATGTGCCTGCATTCTCTGAATTATAGGTATTGCCAGGTGACCAGTCACCACCAGCTCCGTCCTCTATAGAGAAGGTGGTATATGAGGTAACATCCCCCATACTATCACCATATTTGTCAAAAGCTTCTGCAGTATATTCCCGACTTTCTCCAGCCATGATGGTGGCAGTATCTGGGTAGATTTTTATTCTTACCAGGTGACAGGCCAATGCAAAATCGCTCGGCCCTATTGATGGATATATCATTACCGTTAGTAGTACAGTTAAAAGGAATGCCAGAGGGCGTTTGAACCTAATTGCCAATTTAATCATGCGTCTTTCACTTCGCTCCAGATTTACTAAACGCTGCGGTGGCGTCGCCACTGGACAATGTCTCTCAAGCTGTTCGCCGGTAAATAGACCGCATCCCCAGCCATACCCTTGACATCAGCAACTAATCCACCTAATCATCTACACTAAGTAATATCACAATCAGGTTAGAAGTCGGTTGGAATTGCGTTGTCCAGAGGTTAGAATCCTGTTCTGAGATTGCTCCAGGCTGAGGTCTGCTTAGAATGAGAGCCTATTTCATGCAAGTGGAAAGGATGTTATAAAAGTGGACGTGCTAAACTATCCCGCCTCTTTTCACACGTGAATCTGCATACCTTCGTGGGCAAGAGTAATCGACGCATTGAGCTGACTGGCTAACTCGGAAATCTCTGCGGCTATCTCCGCCTCAAGTTGTGGGTTCATATGCACCACAACTATCTCAGGAAGATAGCTCTTGAGCTCACGGAAACAGGAGAGCTCTTCAGTGAGCATGGCTGGCGTGAGGTGCTCAGACTCTGTGGCAAAGTCCTGATACGAGTTCGGTGCCGTTACCTCGATAATGAGCAGCTGCGGTGATATGTGCTCCCAGCAGCCACTCAGACCTGCGCCAGTATCGCCAGTATAGAATAATACCTTGCCATCCGGCGCAGTAACCTGATAGCCGAAGGCCGTAACACCGTGATTGACCGGAACCGGCAAGACAGTATAGCCTTCGATATGCTCCAGTCGGTACGGCTCCAGCGCCGTGAAACTGACAGAAGGACTTGTTCTGGGGAACTCGAAGAAATTGGGATAAGTCTCGTCATTGAGCATGTGGGCAGCCAGGGCATCGTGTACACTTTGAGCAGAGAAAATACTAATAGACGCGTTATGGAAAAAATGATTGATGGCAATCGCCGGGATGTCTCTGATGTGGTCATAGTGCTGGTGCGTGAGCAGGATCGCTTTGAGGCGTAGTTGTGCTTGCCACGACAGGCTGGAGGTGAGTGCACCAGCATCGAGCGCCAGAATATCATCAATCAGCAGACAGACGAAGCGTGACTCTGCTGACTCACAATTGTGCGCTCCCAGGACACGGATATTCATTACTCTCTTGACTCATTTCACGCCATCGCTTACCAACTAACACCACCGTGATTCACCTGCCAGGATGGCATTCGTTCTTGTTTGACATGTATATGGCAAGTGTAGTAGCGTATACAATTGTGCCAGAGACGCAGCGCCACATTATATCACGCCAGGTCCATCATTACCAGAAAAAACCTTATTGGTAAAAGTGCAGCGTTCAGAAGGCTCAACCGATATTCAACGTTGTCAGTGGTTATCGATAGCGGATGAATCATCGGGGTAGTTCCAAGTTCTTATTATTGTGGGGGTATATGCCCAATGCTGTTTGTTGCTAAACTACGGACGGTAAAACCCAGGGTACTCATATCGATTCTGCTTCCGATGCTGCTAATGACCACAGTTTCTTGTACCTGCGGACAGTCAACAGGCACTGGGGAAATAAAGCCAGCCCCCACTGAACTCACCATGCTCTCGATAGCCGAAGGGCAGGTCCTCGTGATGAAGGCAGGCACCGATAGCTGGACTGAAGCAGAGGTCAATACAACCGTCGAGCTGGGCGATATCCTGAAAGCAGGGGATGATTCAAGGGCCGTGATTACCTTCTTTGAGGGCAGCACTATCGAACTGGAGGCCGGTGCTGAAGTAGAGGTTGTAGAATTAGGTATCGCCGAAGAGACCGGTTCCACCATAATTCGACTGAAGCAAAGTATCGGCAACACAGTCAGCCGCGTAACTAAACTGGCTGACGTCCACTCCACCTATGAAGTTGAGACGCCGACGGCTATCGCTGCGGTCAGGGGAAGCATCATGTTTGTCCAGGTGCGCGAGGATGGTACCACCGCCGTTGGTAACGGTGAAGGCTCAGTAAGTGTTAGCGCCCAGGGCCAGGAAGTCGCACTCCCCGAAGGCACATATAGTACTGTAGAACCGGGGCAACCGCCCAGCGCTCCCCAACCCGGAACTGGCCTTCCAGCCATCGCCATGGTTAAAACAGCCGAGCCCAGTGTGGCCCACAATGGTGACATCATTACCTACACCTACCTGGTAACAAATTCCGGCGGTACACCCTTATCCGGCATTTCGATAACCGATGATAAGACCGGCAGCACTGAGGGCAACGACAGCACCGTGCTTGATGTTGGCGAGACCTGGGAGTTCAGTGCCACCTACACAGTGAGCGCTACGGACCCTGACCCTCTCATCAATACCGCCATTGCCTCTGGAACGGATACTGAAGGACAGGTTGTTACTGCCCAGGCTACCGCCAGCGTCACCATCCTGAGGCCGGTTATTGCCCTGACCAAGACAGCCGAGCTTGTCGAAGCCCACGATAACGACACCATAACCTATATGTATACCGTCACGAATCTGGGCAACACACCCCTATACGGTGTCACAGTAGACGATAACGAGCTAGGAGACGCTGCTTACCAGAGCGGGGACAGTAACGGCAACGGAGAGCTTGATGTCGGTGAGTCCTGGGTATTTTCGGCCACCTATACAGTAAGCAGCGAGGACGAAAGTCCCCTGGACAATACTGCCACTGCCTCCGCGAGTGACGCCTTGGGGCAGGTTGTTACCGCCATGGCTACCGCCAGCGTCAATATCCTTAAGCCGGCTATTGCCCTGACCAAGATAGCCGAGCCGGCTGAAGCCCAGGATGGTGGTACTGTAACCTATACGTATACCGTCACGAATACGGGTAACACGCCGCTATCCGGTATCACAGTGACCGATGATATGATAGGGGAAGTCATTTACCAGAGCGGGGACAGCGATGGGGACGGGGAGCTTGATGCGGGTGAGTCCTGGGTATATACGGCCACGTATACGGTAAGCAGCGAGGACGAAAGTTCCCTAGTCAACGTTGCCACCGCCTCCGGCAGCGACACTACGGGCCGGGTTGTTACCGCCGAGGCTGCTGCCAGCGTTGAGATATCGGCTCCGGAACCACCAGGACCTGAACCACCCGGGCCGGAACTGACCCTCACCATTACCAGCCCCCAGGATGGCGCTACCATCACCACCCATACCATCACGGTGACCGGTATTATAAGTGACCCCTCGATAACCCAAGCAACAATAGACATCAACGGCAACTCCCATGCCATCTCCGTGAGTAACGGCAGTTTCAGCACGGACGAAAATGTCTCCAGCGGGCTGAATACCATTACGGTCACTGCCACCAATGGCCTGCAGGAAGTCGCCAGCGATACAGTGACGGTTGATATCCAGATAACAACATACGCTATACGGATTGAGTTGACCTGGGATACGGATGATACCGACATGGATGTACACCTTGTCCAACCCGGAGGTGAAATGTGGGATATACCCAGTGACTGCTACTGGGGCAACGGAAATCCTGACTGGGGGCTTGCCGGGATAACCGAGGATAATCCCTCACTCGACCAGGATAACACCTACGGCTACGGGCCGGAGAATATTACCCTTCAGCAACCGGAAGAAGGTACTTACCTGGTCATAATCCATTACTTCGATGACAACGACCATGGTCCCTCAACGGCGACTGTCAGGATATGGATTAATGACGAGCTGGTGGCCACATACGTCATGGAAGATATGGTTAACGATGAAGTCTGGTATTGTGCCACAATAGACTGGCCATCAGGTACCGTATCGCCAGGTGGCCCCTAATGATATTATCGAGGCCTGTTGACTAAGCGAGACCTTTCCGGCACACCAGTCCTTCAATTGCGGAGTAACGAAAACACAGATGTCTATGGTGAGCAACCAGCCTCCTGACAACAGAGGCGGAGGGACCCGCCGCCAGACCAAGCGGAGGTATCATACTCTAGCGCTACTGGGTTTGGGCGGTGCCCTCGCCGTCTTTTTCACGCTGGTCCAACCCTTTTACACCGCCAACCAGTGGCTATCAGACCAACTCTTTTTGCCGGAAGTCCCGTCACCGAACATCGTCATTGTCGGTATTGACGATGCCACACTGAATCTATATGGTGAAAGACTGACGGAATGGCCCCGTAGCCGCCACGCGCAGGCAATCAACAACCTGAAGGAGGCCGGGGCGCAGGCAATCGGCTTCGATGTCCTTTTCGCTGATAGCTCTCAGGATGACGAGGTAGTGGCCGCGGCCACGCAGGCTGCCGGGAATGTCGTCCTGGCAATGGTCGGTACCGATGCCCTGGGTCTGACTGATGAAGGTGTTGCCTATCAACAACTTCTCTTTCCGACAGCTCTCCTGGAGGAATCAGCCCGGAACATCGGACACGCCAACATCACTCCCGACCGTGACGGTACCGTGCGACTTCTACCCCTGGTGATTACCGATGGTGCCGGGCAGGTCTACCCGGCCCTCAGTCTGGCGGTACTGTATACCCATTTTAACATGACACTTCCTGACGAATATGTACGTGTTGACGGCGCCCTCCATGCGGTAGGGCGGGATATCTCGGTGGACTCTTCCCTGCGCCTCCGGGTGAACTTCTCCGCCGACGATGCAAGCCGCCCATATATCTCCTATGCCGATGTCATCGAGGACAATTTCGACCACTCCATCGTGAAGAACAAAATGGTACTGGTCGGCATGACAGCTACCGGTGAAGTAGACGCCTGGAAAGTGCCTACTTCGGCAGGTAAGGTCCCGGGGGTATACATCCATGCCGATGCTATGGATACCATCCTTAACGAGCAATATCTGACCGAGGCCGGTACCGGCCCCATGCTACTGATTACGATGTTGCTGGTAATAATCGCCGCCCTGGTATTGCCCCGCTTTCGACTACTATGGGGAGGGGTATCGACCACAGTACTGCTTGCCGGTTTTGTCGTAGCCAGCTTCTTCCTCTTCGATAGTGGCTACGTCATGGATATGCTCTATCCAGTACTGACACTGCTAATAGTCTTTGGCGGGAATGTCCTCACCCAAGTGTTAATCGAACGGTCAGACAAACGTTTTGTCAGAGACCTGTTCGGCCGGTACGTCTCGCCGCAGGTGGCCAATGAGATACTCAGCCTGGCGGATGTCGGCAAACTCAGGCTGGGAGGCGAGCAAAGGGAGGTCACGGTACTCTTTGCCGACATGCGAAACTTCACCGCGGCCAGTGAGCAGATGACTCCAGAAGCCATTGTAGAGATGCTTAATACTTACCTTTCTATTATTATAGATAGCGTTCTGGAGAATGGTGGCATGATAAACAAGTTTGCCGGTGACAATGTCATGGCGGTATGGAATGCTCCTCAGTTTCAAACGGACTATGCCCGGCTGGCGGTGAAAGCCGCTGGGGAAGCCCAGAGGAAGATTGCTGAGGTTCAGCAAGATGATTCTGCACGAATAAAGGTGCAGTTCGGCATTGGTATTAACACCGGAGACGCCGTGGCCGGTAATGTGGGGTCTTCGGGACGTGCCGAG
This sequence comes from uncultured Dehalococcoidales bacterium, assembly GCA_964611805.1. Taxonomy (GTDB): domain Bacteria; phylum Chloroflexota; class Dehalococcoidia; order Dehalococcoidales; family Fen-1064; genus W589. Next base: position 5,847 of record CAZTBG010000076.1, read on the forward strand.
TACACCGTAATCGGTGATGCCGTTAATCTGGCCTCACGGATATGCAGCGCCACCCCCGGGGGTGAAGTTTGGATTGGCCCGGAGACCTACCGCCAGGCAGCCGAATACCTGGAAGTCGAAGAGTTGGAACCACAGGTATTCAAAGGAAAGGCAGAGCCGGTAGTGGTCTACCGGGTAATCAGTTGGCGATAGCGGCCACATCAGGGCGGAGTGGAGTACCTTAAGGACAATCAAAATGTCTGCGCAAGTCCGTAGAAGATTTATCTGGGCCGGAGTAGCCCTGCTGACCGTGCTGATTGTTGGCTCAATCGGCTACTGGTTCATCGGGGGACGACAAAACTCATTTATAGATGTCCTCTACATGACAATCATCACTATTTCAACGATTGGGTTCACCGAGGTAATCGACATGTCAGCCAATCCTGCCGGCAGGGTTTTCACGATATTTATAGCTCTCTGTGGCATTAGTACCTTCGGCTACATCATCACGAATGTAACTGCCCTCGCGGTGGAGTGGCGGCTGACCGACTCCTTCAGGAGAAGAAGAATGGAAAAGAAAGCTAGAAACTCAAGAAACCACTATATCGTGTGCGGTGCCGGACTGGTTGGCTCGCATATTGTTAACGAGCTCCGCGCCACCCAAAGGCCATATGTCATCGTCGATATCTGCCCACGAAATGAGCACGAGGACGCGGAGGACTCACGGGATGAAATCTTCATCGAGGGAGATGCCACCGAAAACGAGACGTTGCTCAAAGCGGGTATAGAGGAAGCCAGGGGAATATTTGCCGTAACGGGAGATGACAACCATAACTTGGTCATTAGCCTCACCGCGAGACAGCTTAACCCCCACATCCGGGTAGTAGCCCGGTGCAATGAAACCGCCAATGAAACTAAAATGAGGAAGGCCGGCGCCGATGCCGTAGTCTCGCCGGGATACATCGGTGGACTGAGAATGGCCTCCGAAATGATACGGCCGACCGTAGTGTCATTTCTGGATATCATGCTGCGGGACAGGGACAGTAACCTGCGTGTCGAAGAGGTCGCCGTGCCCGACTCGTTCGCAGGAAAGACTATCTCAGACCTGGAGCTGGGGAGGTACTCCCACACACTTCTCCTTGCCATCCGGATGGGAGAGAACTGGGTCTACAATCCACCGGTAAAACATACCATTACGCCGGGTAGCACCCTGGTCTTTATGACGACACCCGAAGACAGGTCTGCCCTGGAGAGGACCTTTCAGGCTACCCGATAACCACCGTATGGCATCACACCGGAGGTATCCCTCCTCCCAGGCCTTGCCTCTTTCCTATCACACTGCTAGTTCCAGCAAACAGAAGCTCGTCCCGGGTCACTCTCCTGGTCTACAGGGTCAAGCAAACTGTCCGCCGGGCCCCGACTATGACACCTAAGGTACTTTTAGAGACAATACCCGGCGGATAGAATTGTTTCAGGCTACCATTATATGCTGTGCTCCAGATATCGAAGCCAAAACTAAAGAGGATGGCGAACACTTTATGGAGACGACTCTTCGTGTCGAATCGCTGCTGAGCAAAATCGCAAAATGGTATCAGCAATCATCCCTGGGAGAAGAGCGCCAGCAGTGGCCCAGCAATGTTGTTGAATATCTTGAGGAGCAGTTCGACCTCCACCCCGAAGACAGGGTGTCTTTGCAGTGTGTCACAATCTCAGGGTCATTCGGGGGGTTTACTGTCAGTATTGTTCGTATTTTTAGCTGTATCGAGGCAGCTAAGAGCGGAGTCATCATCAGAAGCTACCATGACCTGGACGAGCATCCCAGACTCATAGCCTTCGAGGGCTATGCCTTCGAGAACGGACCGGTGCACCTCTACAAGAAAAAGTCACCGGTTGCTACCAGCACCGGTTAAGTATCAGCAAATCCGCCATCTACCCTCCCCGGAGCAGCACCATTAACATTCCCAGCGTCCCCTGGTTGTCCGACTCTATCCTCAGGCGCCCACCCAAGTGATGCATTCGCTCACGATATTGCTGGCATAGACTATTATAACAGCAAATCAGCCGATATCATGCAGCTTTAGGCACCAAAGAGTAGTACAGAAAAAGATGTATCTTCGCATTTGGCGCGCGTGAAAAATGCAGAGATGACGGATTACAGGCAGGTGTATATGACGATGT
>CAZTBG010000077.1:0-7993 GCA_964611805.1 uncultured Dehalococcoidales bacterium
TGGTGGACGTCAACCGCTCCGGAGTGCCGCTGATGGAAATCGTCGGCGAGCCGGATTTACGCTCCCCGGAGGAGGCCAGACAGTACCTCATCAAGCTGCGCAATATCCTGCGCTACCTGGGTGTATCCACCGCCAATATGGAGGAAGGCAGCTTCCGCTGTGACGCCAACATCAGCATCCGCTCCGAAGGCGGTGACGAGTCCACCGCCAAGGTCGAGGTCAAGAACATGAATAGCTTCCGGGCAGTATACCATGCCCTGGAATACGAAGCCCAGCGACAGCGGCGCGCCGTTGAGCGGGGTGACAGGCTCATCCAGGAGACCCGGGGCTGGTCGGAGGAGACGGGCAAGACCGTCTCACAGCGCAGTAAGGAATACGCCCACGACTACCGCTACTTCCCGGAGCCAGACCTGCCCCCGTTGACACTCAGCCAGGAATGGGTGGAGAAGATAAAGGCAAAACTACCGGAGCTTCCCGAGGCCAGACGTGACCGCTTCATGGCCGAATATGGCCTGTCGCTTTACGACGCTACCCTGCTGACCAATACAAAGGATATTGCTGACTACTTTGAAGTCGTGGTCCAAGCATTCCCAAACGACCCTGGTCTGGAGACGATGGCTGTTGCCAAGTTGGTGAGCAACTGGCTCCTGGGAGAAGTCAGCCGTATCATCAATGCCAGAAACATTGAAATGCCTGTCTTCAGTGAGAAAGTGCCAGCCGAGAACCTCAGAGACCTGCTGTTGATGGAGCGGAGAGGCATTACCAGCGCCGCCACCACCAAGGTAGCCCTTGAGCAGATGTATGAGACCGCGAGCACGGCACAGGTGATAGTGAGCAAGCAGGGTCTCAGCCAGATTACGGATTCTGGAGAGATTGAGGAGGCTGTCGGCCAGGTGCTCACCGCCAACCCGCAGGCGGTAGCCGACTTTAAAGGCGGGAAGGAGACAGCCCTTAAGTTCCTCGTCGGACAGGTAATGAGAGCAACCAGAGGCCGGGCCAATCCACAACAGGCCAATGAACTGTTAATAAAGAAACTAAAGGAAGAATAATAGATATGCAGACTGCCTTTAATATTATCCAGATTATAGTGTCGGTAGCCCTGATAGTGGTGATTACACTCCAGGTGAAGGGTGGTGGACTCGGGGGCATCTTCGGTCAGGCAGATTCCGTCTACCGCACGAAAAGAGGTCTGGAGAGAAGGCTGTTCCAGTTCACTATAGTTTTGGTAGTCCTTTTTGTCATTTGCTCAATCGTCTCTATACTGGTTTCCTAGCGGTTGGCCACGATGAGTTCCATAATAACCTTAACCACCGATTTTGGCCTGACCGACGCTTATGTCGCCGCTATGAAGGGCGTCATTCTCAGTATCAATCCCGGAGTCACACTGGTCGATATCTGCCACACCATCAGTCCCCAGGATGTCGCTCAGGCCGCCTTCATTCTGGGCACAGCATATCAGTCCTTCCCGAAGGGAACGGTACATCTGGTGGTAGTTGACCCCGGAGTAGGCAGCGAGCGAAGGGCTGTCGTCCTGCGAACGCCATCAGCCGACTTCATTGCCCCCGATAATGGCGTGCTGAGCTATGTAATAGAACAGTCATCAGCCAAACCTGCAGAGGAAAGTCAGCTCAGGGAACTGGCCCCTGAGCTTGAGGCGTTTGCCATCACCAACCACCGTTACTGGCGAAAGCCGGTCAGTCCCACCTTTCATGGTCGCGACATTTTTGCTCCGGTGGCCGCCCATCTATCCCTGGGCCGTTCACCGGCTGATTTCGGCGAGAGAATAACCTCACTGGAGACACTCCTGCTCACCCAACCTCTTCAGGAGCCATCCGGCTCCATCATCGGACACATCCTGCATATCGACGGTTTCGGCAATCTGATTACCGATATCACAAGTCAATACCTGCCATCTAAAGGCGGCACGGTAAACATTAAGGTGGGCAATCACACTATCCACAGCCTGAGCCGTACTTATGCCGAAGGTGAAGATCTGCTGGCCCTCATCGGTAGTAGTGACCGTCTTGAGATATCCGTAAAGGGAGGCAGTGCCCGCAGTTTCCTCAACGCCGATGTAGGCGACGAGGTAGAGGTAAGTCTAAAGGCTTAAAAGGAGAAACGAAAGCATATGAAGAAATGGCTGATGGTAATCAGAGCACCGTTCCTGCTGCTGCCAATAGTGCTTGCCCTCCTCGGAGCCGCTATCGCCTGGTATGAAGCCCCCGATAACTTCAACGTCTGGTACGCAGTACTTGCCTTTGTCGGGATACTGCTGGCCCATGTCAGTGTTAACGTGCTCAACGAATATTTCGATTACCGGAGCGGTGTTGACCTGAAGACACAGAGGACGCCATTCAGTGGTGGCAGCGGTGCCCTGCCTCAAGGCCTGGTAACACCACGGCAAGCGCTATGGCTCGGTGTGGGCAGCCTGGTTATTATTGTGCCACTGGGCATTTACTTTACGGTGGTCACGGGCCTGGCTTTACTGCCACTGCTGCTGGTCGCCGCCGCCCTGGTTCTCCTCTACACACCCCTTATCCTCAAGATGGGCTGGCCGGAGTGGGCCCCGGGTGTGGGGCTCGGCTCCCTGCCCGTCCTGGGGGCATTCTTCATCCAGACCGGTGAATACACCCTGCCGGCAGTTATCGCCTCGATACCGTCCGGCATCCTGGTGCACAACCTGCTCCTGCTTAATGAGTTCCCGGATGTCGAAGCCGATAAGTCCGCCAACCGCCGCACGTTGCCGATAGTAATCGGCAAGAGAAAAGCAGGCCTGTTCTACTCAGCGATGACCGTGCTCGTCTACCTGTGGATTATTGGTTGGGTTATTGCCGGGCAGATGCCCGCCTTCTCCTTACTCGGTCTGCTGACGCTGCCTCTGGCAGCCAAGGCAATACTCGGGTCAATGAAATACGACGACATGAGTAAGCTGGGACCGGCCATGGCAAGCAATGTTATGGTCATCCTCGTCACCCAGCTTTTGATGGGAATCGGCTATATCCTGGCGAAGGTTGTAGGAGGATAGCAAAATCTCTAATATTCAGACAAAGCTAGATGAAAGCCGGCCACTGCAGAGCATGTTTATGGCAGTGCCACCCCACTACGACCTGATTAACCGCCTTTTTACCTGGGGTCTTGACGAGCGGTGGCGGCACCGGGCCGCCCTGGAATGCCTGAAAGGACACCCGAAGCGCCTGCTCGACCTGTGCTGCGGCACCGGCGACCTGGCTCTGAGGCTGGCTGACATGGCCACCGCGGATGCCAGTATAGCGGGTATCGACTTCAGCCTGCCAATGCTGAGGCTGGCCCGAGAGAAAGTAAAGAGCTCTAATAAAAGCGACCGGGTAGCTTTCGTCTACGGCGATGCCGCCACCCTGCCCTTCCCAGACGAGTACTTCGACTGCATCGGTATCAGTTTTGCCTTTCGCAACCTGACCTATAAAAACCGGCTGGCGCTGCTCTATCTCGCTGAGGTGCTGCGGGTGCTACAACCGGCAGGGCGGTTCGTTATTGTTGAGAGCAGCCAGCCTGGGCCGAGACCGATAAGAAAGCTCTTTCATTTTTACCTGCGCCGGTTCGTCTCTCCGCTGGGCCGTTTTCTGTCCGGCAACCGGGGTGCCTACCAATATCTGGCAGAATCAGCCTCCCGGTTCTATACGGTCGAGGAGCTCAGGAACCTGATGCTCGAAGCCGGCTTTAGCCAATTTTCGTCCCAACGCCTTACATTTGGCGCAGTCGCTATTCATGTTGCTGCGAAGTGAAGTGAGGGGAACATCTTAACCAAGGAGAGGAGGGGTATATGCCTCAATGTGACCTGGTACTACTGCATGCACCCAGCGTGTATGATTTCCGCGAGAAATCTATCCTTTACGGACCGGTTAGCGACCAGATTCCGTCCTCACCGGTGTTCGAGATGTACCCCATTGGCTTCACCAGTCTGGCCGAGTACCTGGAACGTGCTGGCTATCGGGTGCGCATCGTCAATCTGGCGGTAAGGATGCTGACCGACCGCAACTTTGATGCTGAGGAGATGATAGCCAAGCTCGAGGCACCCGTCTTCGGCATCGACCTGCACTGGATGGTGCACTGTCACGGTTCAATCGAGGTAGCCCGGCTGGTCAAGAAACACCACCCCGAATCCAGGGTCCTGCTCGGTGGCCTCTCCGCATCCTACTGGTACCGGCAACTGATGGAGTACCCGGAGATAGACTATATCCTCCGAGGGGATTCCACCGAGGAGCCGCTCCGGCAACTAATCCACTGCATCCAGAATAATAAAGAACCGGAAATGGTGCCAAATCTTGTCTGGCGGGACAGCCAGGATAAGATACGGGAAAACCCCCTCGTCCACGTCCCCACCGACCTCAGCCACGTAATGCAGAAACATTATGTCAATACCATTCGCTCAGTCATCAGGTATCGCGACCTCGCCAGCTATACGCCTTTTGCCGGGTGGAAGGACTACCCCATCAGCGCCGTGTTCACCTGCCGCGGCTGCACCCACAACTGCACTATCTGCGGCGGTTCCGCAACCGCCTTCCGCAATTCCTTCTCCCGCCCGGAACCGGCCTTCCGCTCCCCGGAGGCCGTTGTTCGGGATATAAAGCAGATTGCGCGCTTCAGCAACGGCCCGGCCTTCATTCTCGGCGACCTGCGGCAGGCCAATGGAGACTACAGCCGCGAGCTGTTCCGGCTGCTCCGCGAAAAGAAGATCAAGAACCAGCTAATCTTCGAGCTATTCGAGCCTGCCCCGGAAGAGTTCCTGCAAAAGATGGGGCAAGCAGCACCGGGCTTCTGCCTTGAGATGTCCCCGGAGTCACACGACCCCGAGGTGAGGAAGGCGGAGGGCCGGCACTTCTCCACGGAGGCGATGGAGAAGACCTTTCGGGATGCCCTTGATGCCGGCGCCGGCAGGCTCGATATCTTCTTCATGATTGGCATCGGCAAGCAGACACCACAATCGGCCCTGGACACCGTCGAGTACTGCGGTCACCTGCTGGACAGGTTCGGCGGGGACAAACGGCTCTTTCCTTTCATCGCCCCCCTGGCCCCCTTCCTTGATGCGGGCAGCCCCGCCTTCGAGCACCCGGAGAAGCACGGCTATCGCGTCTTTTTCAAGACGGTGGAGGAGCACCGACAGGCGCTGCTGCAACCGAGCTGGAAGTACTCCCTGAACTATGAAACGGAATGGATGAGCCGCGAGCAGCTTGTGGAGACCACCTACACGGCCATGACACGATTGAACAGTCTAAAAGCAGAATATGGCGTTATCTCTCAAGAAATGGCGGAGGCGGAGAACCAGCGACTTGAAGCCGCCCGGGAAATGACACACACCATCGACAAGATGGTGGCACGGGGTGACCACGAAGCCTTAAGTAGCCTTAAAGACGAGATTGACCGGATAAATATGTCTGCTCACACCCACTGGGAGGAACTGAAGCTGCCGGTAGGTGCCAGGCCAGTAAGGTTCCTGCGCTCGCTTTTGTCCTGGGCGACTGGCCGGTAGCAGGCTACTCCACCACCACCCCCGTCCCGTAGGCCAGAATCTCGGAGGCATTGGTCATTACCATTGAGGTGGCAAACCTCACTCCAACGATGGCATTGGCACCCTGGCTCTCGGCATCCTCTACCATACGCTGAAGGGCCTGCTCTCGTGATTCGGCCATCATCTTGGTGTAATCAGTTATTTCACCGCCAACTAAGCTCCTCAGCCCGGCCATGATATCCCTGCCCACATGCCTGGCCCGGATGGTACTCCCTTTCACCAGACCGATGGTGCGGGTGATATTTTTGCCCTCTATCTTTTCTGCAGTGGTGATAATCATTTATCAACCTCCTTAAAACCTTCATTGCCCTTTTTGGAAAGGCGGTCTTTAATGGCGATGCCAATAAGAATCAGTACGCCAAGCCCGATGGCACCAACCGCGATACGTATCCATATCGGTATATCCGCCGCCAGGAAAAATCCCTTCACCGCCCAGCCTATCAGGACCAGCACGCCAGCCGCAATCAAGAAAAAGGCTACCTTTTGCAGCATTTCATCGCCTCCTTTTTAAGCCCGGCCCCGGTAACACACACCCTATTTTTGTGCCTCAACAACGCGCTTAAGATTGTCCAGTATTTCCTGAATGCGCTTACCTATCATCCAGCCTACCAGTGCCACTATCATCCTGCCAAGAATCCCCCAGGGCATCTCGTAGTCCTCGGTGCACGTAAACCGGCTCCCCGATGGAGTGGCCTCGATAGCCCACACCTGGTCATCCTTCTTCGCTGGCCCGGAGGTCATACTGAAGGCAATCCTCTCATTCTCCACCCACTCCGTAACTTCATAACTGAGCTTCATCAGCATGGGGCCGTTCCTTTCCTCGTAGTAAAAGGTGGTGCCCACGCCGCTGCTCTGCTCACTGGTGTACTCGAATTTCTTGAGAAGGGTAAACCATTGCATTATCTTTTCGGGCTCAATAAGAAAGGACCAGACTTTCTCTGGCGGGGCTGCAATCTCAATAGACCGTTCAATCCTCATGTCTACCTCCTTGACTAGCGTTTATGCTTCCAGACTGTCCCCTGAGATTCCAAGTTCCTTCATAAGACTGCCGATGGCTTCTTCGGACGGGACACTTTTATACGTGATATCTGTCCCCACCTTTGTATCTTCCAATATTACCCCAAGCTCAGCCAGCATATTTCGTATTTCATCAGCCCGCTGCCAGTTCTTATTTTCCCGGCAGGTAGCGCGCTCATCAATAAGACGATTGACACGAGTATTAATTTTAGTGGGTATGACTACTGTAAGTTTTACGGTAGCCCTAGTTGAAGTTCTGTCTGAGAGTTTTAAGTATAATCTTGGCGGAAGTCTCAAACCCAGCACTGTTCGTGCTAGCGATACTAAAGTGCTTTGAGCCTCGCCAATACTAACACCCCTATCGGCAGCCTCGTTTATAGCCCTTGCTAAATCAAAGAGGATAGCCAGCGCCTGCGCTGTGCCGAAATCATCATCCATGGCCTCAATAAACTTACGGCGGTAGTCTTCTATGTCTATTTGTGCCTCACCCTGGCTGCCCTCACCTGCCCGACTGGCCGCCTGCCTAAGTCGCTCGACCCCCCTCTCCACTGCCTCAAGCGTCTCTTCGGAATACGTCAGTGGGCTGCGGTAATAGGAGCTGAGGATAAAGATGCGGATGGCATCGGCGCTGTATTTTTCAAGGGCTTCCCGTATCGTTACCAGGTTGCCCAGTGAGCGGCTCATCTTGGCTTCATCCGTTTCGTGCATTTGGAGTAGACCGTTGTGAATCCAGTATTTAGCAAACGGCTTCTTGCCGGTGAAGCTCTCCGACTGGGCAATTTCGTTTTCGTGGTGGGGAAAGACCAGGTCCTGTCCGCCGCCGTGGATGTCAATCTGCTCCCCAAGATACCTGATAGACATGGCGCTGCACTCGATGTGCCAGCCGGGTCTCCCCTTGCCCCAGGGGCTGTCCCACGATGGTTCATCGGGCTTGGCAGCCTTCCACAGGAGGAAGTCCATCGGGTCCTCCTTGTCTTCTCCAACCTCTATTCGCGCCCCGGCCCTCATCTGCTCCAGGCTGCGCCCGGACAGCTTGCCGTAGTCAGGGACATTCCTCACCCGGAAATAGACGTTACCACCGACGGCGTAGGCGAATCCCTTCTCTACCAAGCCCTGCACTATCTCGATAATCTTGGGTATCTCGCCCATCGCCCGGGGATAGACGTGCGCCGGGAGAATGTTCAATGCCTCTATATCCTCGTCATAGCGTTCGACATACTTCTGAGTCAGCTCCGGAACAGAAACACCGAGTTCGTTGGCGTGGGCAATAATATTGTCCTCGATGTCGGTAATATTCTGGACATGCTTCACCTTATAGCCACGGAACTCCAGGTATCGCCGGACGACGTCGAAAAAGATATAGCTCATGGCATGGCCAATGTGGGCATCGGCATAGGGGTTGATGCCGCAGACATACATCGTCACCTCATC
>CAZTBG010000078.1:0-7734 GCA_964611805.1 uncultured Dehalococcoidales bacterium
GGTGGGGGTTTGAATATGAAAGGTGTTCTTGTCGGTCTCGGCGCTGGTCGCCGACCGTAACCTTCCTGATTCCTCATTTCCCTTATAAATATATAGAATCATATGAACGGGCACACTCGGTTGCCGCGTCCCACTCACCATGTTACAATTTCTTTAGTGAGGGCTAGTCCGTTCCGGCTAGCCCTAAAGGCATGTGAGTAAAGTGGATATTCTGGACCTGAGCCAGTTATTACAGCTAATTGATGATTTGCCTGCTTATCAACAGCTCGTCGAAGAGCTGGCGCGTGCGGAAGGAATCACGCGGCTGTCGGTGCTCGAGGCTGCTAAACCATTTGTTATCGCGGCCCTGTATCGGAGACTGCGTCGTCCTCTGGTAATGGTGACGGCACAGCCGGATAATGCCCGGAAGCTGTACGACCAGCTTATGACATGGTGCGGCTCCGAGGAGGTCAGGCTTTTCCCTGAACCGGACTCTTTGCCTTACGAGCGTGTCACCTCGGACACGCCTTCGGAGCAGGAGAGGCTTCAGGTGCTTTCTTCCCTGGTTGGACCGGCAGATGAAGACACTGGTACTCAGCCACCACTGATAATCGTTTCCGCACCGGCCTTCATCCAGAAGACGACCTCGCGGGATGATTTCGCTGGCAGCTTCCACACCGTGAAGCTGGGGATGGAGGTAGAACCAATCCGGCTGCTGGAGCGGTGGCAGTCGATAGGCTATCGGATAGAGAGCATCGTCGAGGTGCCGGGTACGGCGGGCCGTCGTGGCGGTATCGTTGACATCTACACGCCAACCGCTGACCTGCCAGCCAGGCTCGAGTTCTTCGGCAATACTATAGAAAGCATCCGCCTCTTCGACCCCGCCAGTCAGCGCTCCCGGAAAGAGGTACCTTCAATCACCATTGGCCCGGCGACGGAGATTCTGGGGCCATGGCTGAGCAGCCAGTCGGAAATAAAGGCTTTACTCAGCAGTGTTGACCTGACCGGTTGCAGTGAAGAAGTCAGGGAGCAATACGAAAGAGACCTGGCAATGCTCGCGGAGAGACACCGTCCGGTCAACTCCCATTTCTATGCCCCGCTGTTTAACCGGGACAGCCTGCTGGACTACCTGCCCGATGATGCTATCCTGGTGCTCGACGAGCCACGAAGTATCGAGCTGGCAGTGGCTGACTTCGATGATAAATCGGAAGAGCTGCGTGCCGGGAAGCTTGAGCGTAGAGAACTGCCCGCTAATTTCCCAAGGCCGCATTTTACCTGGGAGGAGTTGAGGGGAGGGGTAGAAGACCGGCAGCGCCTGCTGGTTACTGCCTGGGGTGCTCCTGATGATGAGGAATACCACCGGCTGGACTTTGCCCCGGCGCCGAGCTATGCCGGGCAGTTGCCGGTTTTTCTCGACCGGGTCAAGCAGGTGCTGGCCCGGAGGCAACGTATTGTCTTGGTCAGTCACCAGGCCAGCCGCCTTTCTGAGCTTCTTGAGGATGAGGATATCATCGCCTCACCCCTCACCGAGGTCAGTCAACCACCCCTGCCGGGTTCGTTGGTTCTGGTTCAGGGTCTCCTCGCCGGGGGGTGGGTGATGGATAACGGCACCGTCCTGCTCACCGATAGTGAAATCTTTGGCTTTATCAAGCAGCAGCGGCTACTCAAGAAGCGCCATGTGCCGCGTCAGAGACTCGCTGTTGACATAAAACCAGGTGATTATGTGGTGCACATCGAGCACGGCATCGCCGGCTTTGCTGGCTTCCGGATGATGAAGACCGAGCACGGCGAGAAGGAGTTCCTGGTACTGCGGTACGCGGCCGGTGACCGCCTCTATGTCCCTTCCGACCAGATTGACCGGGTTAGTCGCTATGTCGGTGGCCGGGGTGACCAGCCCCCGGTGCTGAGTCGACTCGGCACGCAGGAGTGGACGCGGACGAAGCAGAAGGTCAAAGAATCGGTGGAGGAGATGGCTGAGGAGCTTTTATCACTCTATGCTGCCCGGGATGTTGTGCCCGGTTATGCCTTCTCACCGGATACATTGTGGCAGCAAGAGCTTGAGGCCTCTTTCCCCTACGTGGAAACGCCGGATCAGGTCGAGGTACAGAAGCATGTCAAGGGGGATATGGAGCAGAGCAAGCCGATGGACCGGCTCGTCTGCGGTGATGTCGGCTACGGTAAGACCGAGGTAGCCCTCCGGGCTGCCTTTAAGGCGGTGCTCGACGGCAAGCAGGTGGCGGTGCTGGTGCCGACGACCGTGCTCGCCCAGCAGCATTACTCCACTTTCAAAGAGCGGCTTGAGGCCTTCCCTGTGGTGGTCGAGGTGCTGAGCCGGTTCCGCTCTCCAAAGGAACAGCAGGGCATTGTCGAGGGACTGGCCAGCGGCCGGGTGGATATCTGCATCGGGACGCACCGCCTCATCCAGAAAGATATCCAGTTCAAAGACCTGGGGTTATTGATTATTGACGAGGAGCAGCGCTTCGGCGTTGCCCACAAGGAGTATCTGAAGCAAATGCGCCAGGAGGTCGACGTGCTCACCCTGAGCGCTACCCCTATCCCCCGGACGCTCCACATGGCCCTGACCGGGGTGAGGGACATGAGCATGATGGAGACCCCGCCGGAAGAGCGCCTGCCCATCAAGACCTACGTGGCCGAGTATGACGAGCGCCTTGTCCGTGAGGCGGTACTGCGTGAGCTGGAGCGAAACGGCCAGGTGTTTTTCGTACATAACCGTGTCCAGTCCATCCCCATTGTCGCCAGCAAGCTGGAGCAGGTCGTGCCCGAAGCCAGAATCGCTATCGCTCACGGCCAGATGCCGGAGCATGAGCTTGAGCAGGTGACCACCGACTTCATAAACGGCAAGAGCGACATCCTGCTATGCACCACCATTATCGAGTCGGGACTGGACATGCCCAACGTCAATACCCTGATTGTTAACCGCGCCGATAAGTTCGGCCTGACCCAGCTCTACCAGCTCCGGGGTCGGGTAGGTCGCGGTGCCAGGATGGCCTATGCCTACTTCCTTTTCGACAAGGGGCAGAACCTGAGTCTGGTGGCGGAGAAGCGCCTGCGCACGATATATGAGGCCACCGAGCTGGGGGCCGGTTTCGGTATCGCCATGAAGGACCTGGAGATAAGGGGTGCGGGGACGTTGCTGGGAACGAGACAGAGTGGCCACATCACCGCCGTCGGCTTTCATCTCTATACCCAGCTACTGGCATCGGCTGTCGAGAAGCTCAAGGTGAAGCAGGCCGATATCCCTGAGCCTGAACCGGTGCCATCGCATTTGCCCTCACCGACGATAGACCTGCCCCTCCCCGCTTTTATCCCCGAGGACTACGTGCCCGACCTCCTCACCCGGCTCGACCTCTACCAGGATATGGTCAGGCTGGACAGGCCGGAGCAGGTCGATAACATGGCCGCCGATTTCAAAGACAGGTTCGGACCGCTGCCCCCGGAGGTGGATAACCTGCTCTACGCGGCCAGGGTCAAACTGCTGGCGGCCCGGGCCTACGTTGAGTCCGTCACCACCGAACACGGGGAGATAGTGCTGCGGCTGGTGGAGGGACTGCGCTTCGACAGACAGAAGCTCCAGCCGGTGCTGCGTGACGGTGTCCGCTTGGGACATAACCAGCTTGGCCTCAACCGGAGAAGGTTAGGCAGAGAATGGCGTGACGTGCTGGTGGATGTATTGAAGCGGGCCGGATGATATAATGCTGGGGAAACAGTAAAGAGGTTAGCGGTACGGTGGATACAGCGGTAGATGTTTTTATATGGATTGGCGTAGCCCTTGCCGCCGGGTTTGTCGGGTATTTCGGGCGGCACCTGGCGATGATTATAATTGGGAAGATGAGCCACAAGAAGCCGGAACCCCCACCCCCCGAAGCCCCTCCCACTACACCACTGCCCCCCTCCGATGTGGCGGCTGCTACACAGGCCAAGGTAGACAAGAAACGTGCTAAGGCCGAGGCCAAGAAGGCCAAGAAAGAGGGGAAGGGGTAGGGGGTTGACATAAGGATAATGGAGAATTTAAGAGAGGGCGCCAGCCCTCTCTCTTCTTACTGAGAGTTAAGTGGATGAAGACGCGTTTTCATTAAGGAGTGTGGAAACGAGCTCGTCTATCCGTTGGGCTACACCATCATAGCGAAGTGCGTCCCGGATTAGCCGCCGTGCTCGGACAAAGTGCATCCCTTCCCTGAGTGGCACCAGTTCTGCCACATCTTGGGCTTGAGCGGCAGCTCTTGCTAGTTCTTGATGAAGGTCATTAGCGGCATCAAACTGAGGAATGGGCAGTGAGAGCATCACCTTGTCGAAATGGCGTGCTCCCCACTGACCGCGGGCTTGCAGGTCGGCTGCGCGAGCTCGTGCCGTCTCGCTATTCAGGATACCTATGAGGTATTTCCCTTCATCTTCGCTATCTACAGGTGCCCAGTAAAGCGTGTGGTCAATAATCTTTTGCTGGTTGGTCAATAACGTGGCAGCTGGCAATGTACCAGCCTTGCTGTAAACTACTCGCAACGGTGGTATGGGAAACTGGGCTGCGAGTTGGCCATAATAGTCAAGTTGCTCTACCAAGCTTCTCCTGCCTCTGCCATGCTGTGCCCATAGTCGCTCCGCCTCGGCGAGCCAACCTGATAAGTACGCATAACCTCTGCGTTGCGCCTCACTCGAATCGAGCAATTGCCTGACTTCCCCATCCCACGGAATCACTGCCAGAACTGATTCAAGTAAGCGAAATGGAGCCAGTGATTCACCCAGATAGAGCGGACGCAAGAATTCCGCCTCTACATTTCGCCTTAAGGAGGGCACGTCTTTCCAGGGCGGCTTCTCTAAGTTTGTGCGACGGCTTTCGACCAGAGGCGCCTCTGGGTTCTGCCCTAACATACTAGATTCGGCTGAGTTTACGACAAATAAAGCCCTTGGAATTATGATTGCACCTTGCCGAAAACGCCTAGCATAACCAGTGGTAACCCGTCCTCGTCGTTCGGCAGGCCAGGGGATTTCCTGCCATGTAAGGTACTGGCTGGCCTCAGTCGGCGTGGCATCACGCTTGGGCAAGACACCCGAAGCAGCTTGAACAGTGGTGGGAAGCCGGGTCAGTTCCTCGTTTTGGATGATTCCGCGCTCATTTTCAGCAAACAGAACGCAGGATGGTACACTAAACAGTGGATAAACTTCTTCAGAAAAGGCCCAGGCTTCCGTGAATCGAACGGAAGCCAGTACATGCCCTCCACGTCTGCTTCGCCGTTCACCGTAAATCCCCGTCCGGAAACCAGCAAACTGCCGTCTCGTCATCGCGGCGTACGGCATGACCATTGCTATGGTTCCGGTTGCCTTGAGGTATAACTCAACGCATTTTACGAAGAAATAGGCAGACAGATCTTGCTGCTGGGCTACCTGGCCCATCCAGAGGCCTCGACGCTGACATTCCTCACGAAAGCGCTGCTGCGTCTCTACAGTCATGAAACGATAGGGGAGCCACGGGGGATTTCCGACTACCACATCCGCTCTCTGAGCCTGCTGGGAGAGCCATACTGGTCGGACAAGGTCGCGGGCGACGAACCCCCAAATATGATTGCGTCCGTTACGATTAAGTTGCCTGAGGGTTTCATATGTATCTATTAGCTTGTCTACGGTCACCGCGTCCATGTGATGGGTTCGAAGTAGCCACGCTTTCAGACCTTCCGGATTAGCGCCTTCTCTACTTAGTTCCAGCATTCGCCTTATGACTGCATCGAATATGACTGGATTCCCGGCTACTTCAAAAGGAAACTCTAGAAGTTCTCCCCCGTCTGGTACCTCAATGACAACCTCGCGCTCAGCCAAAAAAAGGCGGGTATTCCATTGCAGCGAATCGCCAAGATAGACAGGTATCGCAAGATTAGGCGGTCTCTGCCGTAGACGCTCTTCGCCGATGGCGAGGAGGTAGGTTACCCGTGCGATTTGTACTGACACAGGGTGGATGTCGATTCCGATGACCTGTTGCTGGACCATCTCGACAGCTTCTCGTGTAGATATACCGCTGTCCTCTGCAGCAGCGAGGAGTAGTCTCACTGCATGGAAGAGAAATGTGCCCGAGCCGCACGCCGGGTCTAGTACTCGCTGCTCCAATGGGCGCTCAATCGTCCTTGCACAGATACGCTGAGCTAGCCAGTCGGGGGTGTAGTATTCTCCCAGCTCGTGCCGCTGCTGTGGTAATAACAGTGACTCGTATAGACCCTTAAGCACGTCCGTTTTTACGTCCCGAAGTCGGAATCTCCCTGCCTGCAAAGCAATCCGGCGCACTAGGTCATTTCCTCGGCTTGAGGCTAGGAGCCAGTCAAAAAAGTCGGACTCTACAGCGCCATTAATGCCGGCTTGTTGAAATGGCCGCCCAGCTAGAAGGTCGGCTGGCTCTGGTATATTGACGCCCAGCACGTGCGTGGCCATTGTCTTGGCAATAGTCGTCAGGTAAGTATGCTGCAGGAAAAGTTCATCTTGGGCAACGGTCGTTCCATAGACACGCTCCATGAGTTGGGCCCACAATTCACGTTTCAAGTGCACGTCGGGGCGATTGTTCACCTCGCCCCACAGTGCGGCGAGTTCTTCCCTAGCGATGTGCCAAGCCAAGCTACTTTGGCCCAGCTCTCGTTGCACAGTTTCTGGGGTCGGCTCCAAATCGGCGCTAACAGATACGGCGGAACTCAGCCATAAAAGAAGGTCGCGGGGATTTTCTGCCGAGGTCGTGAACGAGGATAGCTGACGAAGGGCGCCATTACGCAGTTGGTAAGGAATGAAGACTGCGCCATCAGCGGCAATGCCAACGTAATGCTCGCCCGTCTCAGATTCCCGTTGTGCCAAGTAGTCTGGAAGCCTCCTTTCAGCATCGCGCTGTTCCCGCCGTAGGTCCGATTTAAACTCGAATACAGTTCGACCTAACAAGGCGTCAATACGCCCGTGTACCTCGGGAACCGAACGCTCGAAGTCCAACTCGGTGCTGCTAGCGCCTAAACCGTCTACTAAGAGTTGGTAGACGAGAGCCCTGACCTTCTCGTGACCTGGGCGGGACACGAGTTCTACAACGATTTCCCTCAGACGCTCGGTGGTAAGTGACATCATCAGCACACTTGAACGTAATCAGTTTCACCCAAACGAACTTTGCTGTTCGGATAATATCATATAACATAACATTTTGCACGCCCTTTATTTGGAGGGGATGGGTATTTAGTAAGGATTTATTAACGGTGAGTCTAAGAGAGGGCGCCAGCCCTCTCTTTTTAATATTCCCCCTCTCCTTTGAAGGAGAGGGGGATACAGGGGGTGAGGTTTCCTTTATTCCTATTTAGACGAGGAAACTGCCGCCGTCTATCAACATGGTCTCACCGGTCATATAGCTGGAGGCGTCGGAGGCCAGGTATATCATGGCACCGGCTATCTCATCCGGCTGCCCGATATGCCCAACCGGTATCCTCTGGGCAACCTCCGCCTTCTCCTTTTTCCTCTGCTCTTCCGAAACGTTAAACCAGTGTGAGTCGTATATGCGGGTCTCCACGGCGCCCGGCGCAATGCAGTTCACCCTGATGTTGTACTGCGCCAGCTCCACGGCCATGACCTTGGTCACCATAACAACCCCCGCCTTGCTGATGGAGTACGCCCCAACATGGTACTCCGGCCTGTAGGCATCTATCGAGGCGACATTGATAATTTTGCCGCCGCCGTGGTCTTTCATTACCCTGCCCACCGCCTGGCTCAGGAAAAACAGCCCCTTCAGGTTGA
>CAZTBG010000079.1:0-1506 GCA_964611805.1 uncultured Dehalococcoidales bacterium
ATACCACCCTCCCCCCTCAGGCTCACCATAGGCCGATTCAACGGTCAGTAGATATTCAGTTCTCCAGTCTGCCGTAACAGTTTTCGGCATATTCATAACAACAGAGGCGGATGCTGTATCTCCGGAGTAGTCACCACTCCACCCTGTGAAAAAGTGCGTGGTGGCTGTTTCTTCAACAGGTGTGACGACTGATATTGCGGCCGCCGAGCCTGAATCATGCCAGCCCTCTCCCTCAGGTTGACCATGGTCTGATTCAACAGTTAGGTAGTACTGGGTTGTGTAGTCTGCAGTATAGGCACCACCACCCGGGATTGTCCTGGAGGCTGACGCATTTCCGTCGTCCCATGAATCAAATACATATCGTATCCCACTTTCGCCAGACATCGGAGATACTGCCTCGAAATCATGGTGCGAACCCGGGGCCCAGGTGAAGGATACAGGTAAATCTTGTGAAGAGTATGTCTTTCCGTCGATGCTTAAAATATTGGTCGCCTGTGCCATGCCAATCTTTACGTCGGCGGTGACTTTGATAAGCAGGCTTAGTTCTCCTGTGTACCCGTCAGACATCTGAGGGCTCTGTGTCACAAACCAGAAGCGGGACACGTAGTCGGCGGTTCTAATTTTGGCATAATTAAAAATCTCCTCCACGGAGAGTTCAAGGTTGTCGTCACTATCAACGTTTTCAAAATGACTGAGAGCTTCCAGGATATAATATGTAAAAACAGAATGGTCATCAAGGTCTGTACTCCAATAGCTGGTCTCACCTACCCTGCTGGGTGTCAAAACTATCCTGCCCGTTCCACTCAACGCGTCAAGGAATACGTTGCTCGGGACATTCATAACTACAATTCTCTCTGAATTCAGGTCATCTAGCCAATCGTCCAGCTCATCAGCCGATATGTCATTATCATGTGAAGTGCTGGATGCATCATAAGGCCATAGATACCCTGACCAATCGAAATAGCCTGACCAATAGAAGAGCACTGTATCCCCCGCATCTTCTCTTGGAGCCAGCCAGTTACTTACTGCGCTTGCAATGTTCTGTTTGGTCGCCATGTCATTGGTCAGTAGTTTAATATGGTCGTCACCCCAAACCGGACGCAGTTGGTCGGCAAGGTCTCGGGCATCATCGTCGGAGTAAGGTATGCTTTCAAATTTTTGATAATCCGAAATACCGACAATAACAGCCCAGCATTCCGACTCAGCCCCTTGAGCGTTCACCGGCGTAGGTAGTTGTACTGGTAGCAGTAATAAGACGGCGACCAAGGTACCGTAAATGACTGGTAGTAGAAATTGTTTAGATACTTTATGCATCACATCCTCCTACTGCTTTATTTACCCCGCTTTCCCGACTACCACCCAGCCTTGCTTATATTATTTATCTCAGGCATTGCTCAACCATCAAAGCCTGCTATTTCTCCTTCTCGCCACCCCTGAGGCGGGCGCCACAATTGATGCAGAAGCTGGCATCTGGTTTCAACTCAATGCCACACTCCGGGCACTTTG
>CAZTBG010000079.1:1606-7677 GCA_964611805.1 uncultured Dehalococcoidales bacterium
TCAACTCAATGCCACACTCCGGGCACTTTGACACTTGTTGGACGGTCTCGGTAGTCTCAATAGCTCCCTCCATAGAGACAGCCGGCATCTCCTCATTGCTGTCACTAACACGGGCGCCACACTTATCACAGAAGCTGGCATCTGGTCTCAACTCAACGCCACACTCCGGACAATGTAGCACTTCTTGGGCAAGTCGGACCCCACATTGGTCACAAAATACCGCTCCTTCACGGTTCTCTGTCTGGCACTTAGGGCATAACATGGCGAACGCCTCTGTGCTGGCTCATTTGCCACATTCTAGAGGTAAACTAAAGTGATGTCAAGGAGTGCTAGCTGCGAACTACTGGCCAATATTGCCCTGCCGATATTTTGCCGACAGAGTAAATGAGTAAATAGCAGAAGACAGCTTATAAAAAGACATAGGATTGTCCTCTTCATTGTCCATCTCTTCTGTTGATTTCAGGTGAAGTGGATATATCGTGTGCAGAGGATATCACCGTGAATATGGAAAGTCAGTCAGGTACTTTGAGGGGATGCGGCCACCACAAATTGACTTAACCAGTGTACTAAACTAATATTGGGGTGGAGGCCCCGAAGGATGGGTTACTCTAAATATCAAGACTAAGAGAACTATTAAGGATGATATCCAGGCTCCCATTATTTCCTCCGGCCAGT
This sequence comes from uncultured Dehalococcoidales bacterium, assembly GCA_964611805.1. GTDB lineage: Bacteria > Chloroflexota > Dehalococcoidia > Dehalococcoidales > Fen-1064 > W589. The sequence goes on from CAZTBG010000079.1 coordinate 2,282, forward strand.
CAGGTGAATGACCGGGGTCATCTTGTCATCGGCGGCTGTGACGTTGTTGACCTGGCCGCCGAGTTCGGTACGCCTCTTTATCTTTTCGATGAGACCAGCCTGCGCGAGAAGTGCCGGGAGTTCAAGCATGAGTTCGGCAGTCGCTACGCAGACACGACCGTCGTCTACTCCTGCAAGGCCTTCATCAACAAGGCATTGCTGCTCCTCATCGACGAGGAGGGGTTGGGGCTGGATGTTGTCTCCGGCGGGGAACTGGCTATTGCCTGCTCCGTCGGTTTCCCGATGGAAAAGGTCTACTTCGCCGGCAATAATAAGTCGTGCCAGGAGCTCCGGCAGAGCCTGGAGTGGGGGCTGGGCCGACTCGTGGTCGACAACTTCCATGAGCTTAAAATGCTGGGTGGACTGGTCAGGGAGACGGGCTGCACGCAGGATATCCTGCTACGGCTGACGCCGGGAGTTGACCCGCACACCCACCGTTACATCGCCACCGGCGTGGTCGACAGCAAGTTCGGTATTCCCCTGTCCCTGGGCGAGGATGCCGTAATAGCTGCCATGTCGATGCCCGGGGTGAACCTGCTCGGCCTGCACTTCCATATCGGCTCACAGATAGTTGGGGTCGAGCCGTATCAGGAGTCCATCCGGCGCCTACTCGGCATGGCTGCTGAGATGCGGCGTAAACACGGATTCGAGCTTAGAGAACTCGATGTTGGCGGCGGCTTTGCCGTACAGTACACCCTGGATGCCCCGGCACCGCCCGTCTCCTTTTATGCGGAAGCAATTACGTCCAGTGTTATCGACGGCTGCCGGGAGCAGGGGCTGGAGCTGCCGCACCTCGTTGTCGAACCGGGCAGGTCAGTGGTGGCGCGGGCTGGAGTTGCAGTATATACCGCAGGAGTGGTCAAGGACGTCCCGAACGTCAGGAGGTATGTTTCCGTCGACGGTGGTATGGCGGATAATATCCGCCCCGCTCTTTACCAGGCACGACATGAGGCAGTGGTAGCCAACAAGATGACAGGGCCGGAGGCCGACAGCGTTACCATTGCCGGTAGGTTCTGCGAGCCTGGTGATGTACTGATACGGGATATTGTACTGCCGCCGGTGGTTGCCGGTGATACCATCGCTGTGGCGGGTTGTGGTGCTTATTGTCTTACAGAGGCGACGAACTATAACGCCTCGTTCAAGCCACCGGTAGTAATGGTCAAGGGGAGTAGGGCGCGGCTTATCCGGCGCCGGGAGACCCTGGAAGACCTGACCCGGTGCGACGTGGTTTAGAGGTTATTCGGAGAGAGGACAGTCTGGTGTGGGATATAGTCGGGCAGAACAGGGCGTTATCCCTGCTCCAGCGTAGTCTGGAGGCAGGGTCATTGTCACATGCCTATCTTCTGGTAGGACCTGCGCATGTCGGCAAGATGACGCTGGCGCTGGACCTGGCCAGGGCGTTGAACTGCGCAGGTGCAGAACCACCTTGTGGTGAGTGCCCTTCCTGCCAGAGAATTGCCGAAGGCAAGCACGCCGATATCCAGGTAATTGACCTGGGGGGTGGTGATGGCGATTCATCTGAGTCCGAATCCAGGGTAAAAATCAGCGTCGAGCAGATTGAGCAGATGCAACACTCGGCCTTCCTGCCACCATTCGAGGGCAGGTGCAAGGTATTCATCCTTGACGGTGCCGAGTTCCTGTCGATTGGTGCCGCCAACCGTCTGCTCAAGACCCTCGAAGAGCCGGTGGGTGGGGTGGTCTTCATACTGCTGACTGTCAACGAGAAGCTATTACCGGCGACGGTTGTTTCCCGCTGCCAGCGAATAGAGCTGGCCCCGCTGGGAATGGCAGAGGTCGAGGCGGTGCTCGCCAGCCGTTGGCAGGTAGAGCCGGATAAGGCAAAGTTATTATCCCGGCTGGCCAATGGCTGCCTGGGATGGGCAGTATCGGCTGCCCGGGGCGGACAGCTGCTCCAGCAGCGGGCTGAGGCGCTGGACAAATTGTTTGGTATCACGGAGGCTGGTTACGAGCAACGTTTCCAGTACGTTACTGAGCTGGCAGGTCGGTTCACTCAGAGTCGAAAGGCTGTTCGAGAGGTTTTACGCCTGTGGTTGGACTGGTGGCATGACTTGATGTTGATTAAGATTGGCTGCAATGATGCTATCACAAATATTGACCGTTCTAAACAACTGACGAGGACAGCCGGGAGCTATACACTGGCCCAGATAAGGGCGTTTATTGATAATATTCGGGCAGCCGGGGACCAGCTCCAGCTTAATGCCAACCCGCAACTGGTGCTGGAGGTGTTGATGCTAAGCGTCCCTGAGAAAAATAAAATGAAAAACTCGGTACCTGGTATGAGGTAAAAGATGACAGAGGTTGTTGGAGTACGGTTCAAAAAGGCCGGTAGAATATACTATTTTGACCCGGCCGATGTGGACTTGGCGATGGATGATTATGTGGTGGTCGAGACAGCTCGCGGGCTTGAGGTAGGGAGGGTGTCTATCGCCCCGAAAGAAGTACCGGCGAGCGATATTGCCAAGCCCCTGAAGCCGGTGGTACGCAAGGCGGAGCCCGACGAGGTGAATCACGCCGAGCAATTCGAGGAGAAGGAGAGAGAGGCGCTGGCGATATGTGGTGAACTAATCGCCGAAATGGAACTGCCCATGAAGTTGCTCTCTGCCGAGTATAGTCTTGACGGTAAACATCTCACCTTCTATTTCAGCGCTGCCGAGAGGGTTGATTTTCGGCAGCTGGTCCGGGAGCTGGCCGGGCGTTTCAAGGTACGTGTTGAACTGAGGCAGGTGGGTGCCAGGGACGAGACCAAGCTACTGGGTGGTTTTGGCCGCTGTGGTCGTCCCTTATGCTGCGCTAGTTTTTTGTCTGAGTTTGCTCCCATCTCCATCAGGATGGCCAAGGAGCAGAGTCTGCCGCTCAACCCGATGAAAATATCCGGCCTCTGTGGCCGTCTGCTGTGCTGTCTGGCCTATGAGAACGAGCAGTACCGCGAGATGCAGGAGAAAATGCCTAGAGAGGGCCAGAAAATAACCACGCCTATGGGAACAGCCCGGGTGGTCGGGGATAACCTTATTAAAGGGACTGTACTGGCTGAGCTGGAGACTAAGGTTGTTATTGAGTTGCCTCTCAACGAGGTTGCGTTTGGCGAGGGCAAGACCGGGTCCGGCGCTGAGACCGAAGCCGAGGTCGAAGAGCCAACTGAGACCAGTGCTGAGGCAAGACCCTCTCCGCCCAGGTCGGGGCGAAGGCGTGGCAAGAGCAGGTGACCTGCCCTGTTGCTCAATGGGGAAGGTATCGCTGCCACTCCTCTCGGGTCTCCAGGTAGTGGCGGGGAATGTATGAGAAGCGGCTACCACGTGGTACGGTTGGGGTACGGCGTAGCTTCATCCCTGCTTCTTCGGGTGTCTTGCCAGCCTTGCGTCGGTTGCAGGATACGCAGGCGCTGACCAGGTTCTCCCAGGTATGTGGACCCCCCCGATACCTCGGGATGACATGGTCGAGGGTAAGGTGCCGGGTCTCCTTGCCACAATACTGACATGAGTAGTTGTCGCGGTTGAAGACCTCGAGCCGACTGAGCTTTCTTCCAGTACGAAAGGGTCGTTTGACCAGATAGGGAAGCCGGATTACCGAAGGCACCTGGAAGTCACTATTGGCCGTGTGGATGTGCCCGACTCCGTTCTCGAGCATCTCGGCCTTGCTCTGGTAAAGCAATACCACCGCTCGCCGGGCCCGACAGACATTAAGTGGTTCGTAGTTCTGGTTCAGCACCAGCACAGGAAGGTTGAGTACAGACAAGGTCTCTCTCCATTTATGGGCAAGCCTATTTTACTACGGATTCAGTGACTGTGCAAATTGGGTAGCAGAATAACGTTAACGACCCCTGCTGGGGCGGCGGGGCACCCTTTTTTCGCCAGCAAAATAATCAGGGGCCTCGATGTGGAACAGCATGCTTAGCTTCTGGTCTACAAAACGGGTCATTATTCGGCTGTCTATCTCGTCAGCAGAGCAGTTGGTCGTAATCACGGTTGCCAGGCGGGCATTGTAGCGGTGATTGATAACCTGGTAGAGCTTTTCCTGCGCCCAGGGCGTGGTCGTCTGGGCGCCCAGGTCGTCAAGAACGAGCAAAGGGGCGTTTTTAACACTCTCGAAAAGCTGGTCGTAGGAGACTTTGCTGTCAGGGCTGAAGGTGGAACGCAGGTGGTCGAGGAAGTCGGGGACAACAATGAACAGGGCTGGCTTTCCCTGTTGATAGCGGTAGTTGACAATGGCGGCTGCCAGGTGGGTCTTACCGCAGCCGTTAGCACCCTGAAAAACCAGCCATCCTTCCGGGTCTTGGGCGAAGTCCACTGCTAAGCGATAGGCCTTCTCTAAGTTCTGACGCTCGTCCAGGGGCAGATTACCCCGTTTCCAGTCGAAACTATCGAAGGTCATCCCTTTCTGGAGTTCGAATTCAGGTGCCCAGCCCCAGGTAGATAGTGCCGAAGGCCTGGAGCCGGTGATTTGTACCTGGCAGAATTCGGAATCTGCCAGCCGCGTCTGCATCCTGTCTTCGAGTTCTTCGATTGGGGCGATGGTCACGATTACAGTGAGGAGTCGGTTGATGAAACGGTGGTTCAAGAGCTGTTCCAGTTTCTCTTTTGCCCAGGGAGTAGCCGACTGAGCACCGAAGTCGTCCAGTACCAGTAGTGGCGTGTTGCGTACCTGCTCGAAGAACTCGTCGTATGGCAACTCACTATTGGGGTTGAAGCTGGAGCGGAGGTGGTCGAGGAGGTCGGGGGTGGTGATGTAGAAAACTGGGTGGTTTTCGGCAATTCGGTGGTTGGCAATTGCCGCTGCTAGATGAGTCTTGCCGCTGCCACTGGGGCCAGCCAGCACCAGCCAGCCGGAGGGCTGGCTGGCAAACTTAAGGGAAGCTTCGTAGGCGCGGGCGAACCGCTGCTGGTCAACGGCATCACTGCCACGACCTTCGGGGTCCAGATTGTCGAAGGTGAGACGGGTCAGAAGGCCAAGGTTGCTGTAGCTTTGCAGGTGGGAATGGCGTTTCCCCTCCGAGTCCTGCTTGGCACAGCGACAGGGGACTACCCGGCCGTAGTCCGGTTTGCCGGTGGGCAGTAGGGGATGGACGAACCTCGCCCCTTTACAGACGGGGCATGGCTCCGGTTCTTCGGCTTCCATGTCTTCGCCTGTGTCTGCTTTTATCCCGGCCACGTTCTGCAGGGGTTGCCTTTTTAATATCTCGCTGATATGCTCCATTTTGTTTTAATGCTGAAACATGTGTCCGTATTTCTGCTTGTTGTATTTGTCCGTATTCGTTTGTCCGGCACCTTGCCTGCTCGTTTCCTCGCTTCTTCCTTCGCTTGCCCAGCGTTCCAGAATACGGGCTATGTACCGCCAGCTCC
>CAZTBG010000080.1:0-7105 GCA_964611805.1 uncultured Dehalococcoidales bacterium
GGGCTATACTTGGTTGACATGACTGCCGTTCTATCCAAGCAGGATATCCTCCGGCTACTGGAAAACGAGCCGCCGTTAATTGAAGGCTATCGAGACTTTGATGCCCAGCTCCAGCCCAACGGCTTCGACCTCACTATCCGTGAAGTTGCCATGCCCGAGACACCCGGCAGGATTACAGTCGATAACAGCCAGAGATTAGTATCCGACCTGGCCCCACTGGTATTTGATGGTCTGGGTTTCCTCGACCTGATGCCCGGCCCCTACATCATCACCTACAATGAGATTGTCCACCTGCCGAACAACATCATGGCCCTCTCCCAGCCACGTTCCAGCCTGCTCCGCAGCGGCGCCACCGTGTACGGTGCGGTCTGGGACGCCGGCTACTCGGGTCGCTCCCGGGCAATGATGGTGGTATTCAACCCGAGGGGATTCCGCCTCCAGAGGGACGCCGCCATCGTGCAGCTTGTCTTCATGCAGCTTACCGGGGACACGGAAGGTTACTCCGGCACCTACCAGGGAGAGAATATCGATTGACGCACCGGTCAGTCAGAGTGCCATTTCAAGGAGTACTGCATCTTCTGTAAAGCCACACTGCCGGTAAAACTGGCGTGCCGCAGCGTTCGTCTTCTCGGTACTGACCTCAAGCTCGATACAGCCCAGGCGACGGCAGGTATCGGCTGCCGCCGACACCAGAGACCGGCCAACACCATAACCCCGGACACCCTGATGGACAATAAGCTCGTCAATCAGCCCGCTCTGCCCGGCGTGCAGGGCGGTACGACGAACCATGAAGTTGATAAAGCCAACGACCTCACCATCGTTTCGCGCCACGAGCAGGTAAGAATCAGGCTCATTGAGCAGCGCCGCCAGGTTTTCCGCAGTGACTTTCATATCCAAGCCTTGCCGATTCTCAACAGCACCAGCGAGTTCTTCTAGCAGACTCACAATGACGACAAGGTCCGATTTGGTGGCTGTATCAATTTGAATATTCTCCCGCACATCAATCTCCGATGGGAAATACCGTGAGCCTAATCGAGGAAAGTGATTGTCTCCGACGGCCGCTCGCGTATCTCCACCTCTATCCCCGCTTCCCGGAACAGCTCTTTGAAAGCGTCGTCACGGTAGTTGCCGAAGGTAACGAAGCGCTTTATCCGGGCGTTCGTCAGCATCTTGGCGCAAAGGACACAGGGCGTGTGGGTGCAGTAAATGGTGCAGCCCTCAAGGCTGATGCCATGCAGGGCGGCCTGGATGATGACATTCTGCTCGGCATGAATCGCCCGGCATATCTCCTGCCTCTCGCCAGAGGGAATCCCCTGCTCGTCCCGGAGGCAACCCAGCTCAAGGCAGTCCTTCAAGCCGGCGGCGGCACCATTGTAGCCGGTGGTCAGGATATGTTTGTCCCTGACAGCGATTGCCCCCATGTGGTGCCGACGACAGGTGGAGCGCTCCGCCACCACCGAGGCTATCTTGAGAAAATAGTCATCGATACTTAAACGTTCCAAAGTTCACCGTATCCTGGCAATAGTCTTTTTGGTCTGCTCTCTCAGGTCTTCCAGAGAAGACTCGTTGACTATGACATAATCGGCCACGGCAATCGGGCCACCCTTATGCAGATTCTCAATCTCCACCCGGTCGCGTCCGGCTGCCTCCTCCGGCGTCAGGTTTCGCTCACGCCGTCCATTAAGCCGGGCATACCTCGTCTTCGGTGCTGCCCAAACAGCAACCAGAAGTAAGTCATTGTTGTAGTGTTCTTTCAGGAAGGTATACTCCTCCCAAGAGTATAGCCCGTCCACCACCACGTCCGAGCTTGCCAGGGCAACATCAATCCGGGGCAGGTTCAGCTTCGCATAGGCCGCCATGCCGTGCTCTTCCCGGAGCAACTCCCGGACACGGCGCTCGTTTTCCTCGTTAAGCTCCTGGCCCAGTTTCCTCAACTCATCATCGGTGACATCACCGAACCTTATCCGCGTAAAGCCGGCCTTCTCAAACAGCCGGGACACCTCTGATTTCCCAGAGCCAGCCATGCCAACAATCGCAACTACTTTCATACGGCACAATTATAGAGAAACTGGCTGCTAATGGCAAAGACACTGCACTCGTTCATATCACTAGCGGCACCATGACATGCTTTTACTCACCTTGCACACCCTATCTGGTAGTGATGGCCCCATCCCCTGTATCCCCTTCCCCGTCTGGAGAAGGGGAAAATGAATATTTAGAGGGCTGCGCCCTAGAAACTCCCCTTCACTAGTGTAAAGTCTACGCCCCCCTAAAACTCCTCTTTAACGGTGTTTAGAATGCTTATTAACCCAAAAAGCTTCGCCTCTCTTCTTAGACTCTCCACTTGTGGTCACCACCCGGACTCTTGATAGAATAGTGCGGCACCCTCCAAGGTGCGAACGACCCCTGCCAGGGAACTACCCCCACACTGTTTTGGGGTTTTCAAGAAGGGTGAAATCCAAATCCCTCTCAATCTCCCTTTGTTAAAGGGAGAGGTTTAACTATCCCCCTTTTGTAAAGGGGGAGCAAGGGGGATTTGGGGGTGTCCCCCTTGGTTTTCACGATTCGTAAGGAGAAGCCAAAGTAAGAACCGAGCGAAGATTATTAAAATCGGTGTCACCAATCTATCTGAACTAGCGCAGATAACAAAAGCCCTCATCAAATAACGTGCCGTCAATCAAGGGTGGCCCAACCCCGGGGAACAGCCTCAGGGACAGGCTCTACAATGGGTGGTTCTTCCCAGATGCCACTGCGTTTTTGAACTCGGTACTCGCGGTAAAGCCAGAGTCCGGCAACAATGGCACCGCAACCATCCGAAATTGGAATTGATAACCAGACGCCATTAATTCCGATGTAGCGTGACAGAAGCAGGAGCGCCGGGACGAAAAATATCAGCTGACGTGCCAGCGAAAGGAAGATGGCCGTCCAGCCTCTAGAAAGTCCTTGAAAGGTGGTAATAAACATGATGGCCGGGCCAATCAGAACCATGGTCGACAGGAAAATACGCATACCCGGTACGGCAATCTCAAGCAACTCGGGGTCATCATTAAAAATAGCGATTGCCTGCGGAGCAAAAATCTCGAAGAAGATAGTAGCAATACCCAGCAGCATGACCAGAGCAAGGGAGGACAGCCGGACAGCCGCCCACAAGCGCTCCCAGAGACGCGCCCCGAAGCAATAGCCGACAATCGGCAGCAGACCGTGGCCGGTGCCGATGATAGGCATAAAGGCGATGTCGGAGATGCGCATCGCTATTCCCAGAGCCGCCAGGGCCACCGACCCAAACCCGGAGACAATCCGATTGAACAGGGTGAAAACGATTGCCTCTGTCAGTTCCATCAGAATCGACGGCAGGCCTACCCGGTAGATTTGTGCAATGATTGCTAGGTCAGGCTTGAGATGATGCAGTTTCAGTCGGTAGACAGACCTGTGCCCTATCAGGTAATAGAAGCTGAGCGCGGCACCGAGTCCACCGGAGATAGACGTGGCCAGGGCAGCCCCACCGACTCCCATCTCCGGGAATGGCCCCCAGCCAAAGATAAAAAACGGGTCCAGGGCAGCATTTGCGACAGCGCCAACGATGGTGAAAATCATCGGTTTAACGGCATCTCCCGAGGCCTGGAATACATTGCGAGTTATCAGTCGGAAGAGGATGAAAGGAGTCCCCAGACTAAAGAAGAACAGGTAGTCCGCTACCATATCCACAATGTCGTCGCCGGCACCAAGAAGGCCGGCGATTGGCCTGGCAAAGATGGTGCTTATCAAAACGAACAGTACTCCAAAAATGGCGGTCAACGGGAAGACCTGTCCTGCCACCTGGTTGGTCGCCTCGATGTTTCTTTCACCAAAACGCCGAGATGCCAGGGCATTTGCGCCAACACCCGAGCCAACGCCAATGGCGACTACCAGTATGTAAAACGGGAAGGTAACCGTTACGGCAGCGATAGCCTGGTAGCTAAGCTGGCCCAGCCAGAAGGTGTCAGCCAGGTGGTAGAGGGAAATAGTCACCATAGAGATGACGCTGGGCGTGCCCAGACGGAGGAGCAGCTTACCCAGCCGCTCCGTGCCCAGACGTTCGGTAGTTTCTTGAAGCTCACCCTGCTTCCCTGGCTCCATCTATCTCAACCAAAATATAATTGTCGGGTGACCCTGCCGAGTCGCCCGACATTGCTTGGCGAAATCATACCAGCTTTACGCCTAATATTCAACCGAAATGAACTCATCAGGACCCTGTGCTATAATGCGGGCGGTGCTTATCATGTTAAAGGAAGATGCCCGAGACGGTGAACCTGGCCGAAAAGATTAGAAAACATCTGCCAGCGGAACTGGTACATCTGATAGAGGCAATAGGTGCCATTGCTGCTCATCAGGACCAGCACCTCTACCTCGTCGGTGGGGCTGTCCGCGACCTGCTGCTGGAACGGGAGACCTTCGACCTCGACCTGGCAGTGGATGGCGACGCTATTGGACTGGCGCAGCTGCTGGCCAACACAACTCAGGGAAGGCTCACCGTGCACGCCCGCTTCAGGACGGCCAGCCTCCGCTGGAAGGAGTGGCGTATCGACCTTGCTACCATCCGCTCCGAGACCTACGACCGACCCGGCGCACTGCCCCGGGTAAAGCCTGGCTCACTGGCCGATGACCTCTTTCGCCGCGACTTTACCATCAACGCCATGGCGATTAAACTCAGCCCCGGTCGCTATGGTGAGCTGGTTGACCTCTACGGCGGCCGGGAGGACCTTGAGCAGGGGCTTATCCGCATCCTTCACGAGAAAAGCTTCACTGACGACGCCACTCGCATCTGGCGCGCTCTGCGCTACGAGCAACGCCTCGACTTTCAGATTGAGCCGGGAACACTGGGGCTGCTCAACCGCGACACGGCTATGCTTGATAGTATCAGTGGCGACCGGATACGACATGAGCTGGAGCTTGTCCTGAAAGAGACATATCCGGAAAAGGTATTCCTGCGGGCGGATGAGTTGCAGGTGTTATCCAAACTACAGCCCGGCCTGAAGGCCAACAATTGGCTATCAGAGAGATTTGAGCAGGCCCGTCAGGTCAGTTCCCCCGCCCCACCACCAGCCGGCCTCTACCTGGCACTGCTGACCTACACCCTGCCCGTTGAACACGTAGAGCAGATGATAGCACGCCTCAAGTTGTCCAGACCATTGTCACAGACACTGCGGGACACCTGTCGGCTTAAAACCGAGATAGAAACGCTGGCTGCTCCCAACCTCAAACCGAGCCGTATCTACGAGGTGCTCCACGGCTATTCTCCGGCAGCAATTGCGGCAGCTTCAATTGCATTCGACTCCCCCGAGGCCAGCCGTAGCATCCACCAGTACCTTACGCGGCTCCGCTATATCAAACCAGTCCTGACCGGTGAAGACCTGAAAAGCATGGGACTCGCGCCCGGCCCCCGTATCAGCGAAACCCTGGACCGGCTGCGAGCTGCCAGGCAGGACGGAAAAGTGAGTAACCGGCAGGAGGAGGAGAGGTTAGCAAGGGAATGGCTGCGGTACCAGCCTTGACAATAGTCTCCCCTCCAACATACTATTGAGTGGTCACACATGAAACGAACATTTTTAACAACCCTCATTATTACGCTCGTGATGCTGACGGGCTGCACTTCTGGTCTGACTCCCGGTAATGAGACAAGCGATGATACCCATTCATTCCTGCTCATAAGTGGCCAGATAACAGACATTATAGAGCCAGACACCCCACCTGCGGGTGATGTCTTTCTCGTCATCAAGTACGAGGTTGCGAACCTCCGCGGCCAGCAGGACTCCCGGTGTCAGTGGACTGACCAACTCAAGCTCGAAGCTGAAGATGAAATTTATGAACCCATCCTGCTAGACTCGCTTGCCGACCAGATGTGGGAGACATCACTGGCTGCCAATGAAGCCATGACAGGGTATATCGCATACATCGTCCCCGATGAAATCGAGGACTTCAAGCTGACACTCACCTTCCCGGTCTCAGGAAACGAGGCAGTCTATGAGTTCCGCCCGATCGACCGACGGATAGGTGTGAATGCCGACTACGTGCTTACCCGTCTGGAGCAGATAGCAAGGACAAAACGTATTCCCGTGATAGGGGGCCTGCTGGCGTCAATTTCGAGCGCACCGATACGCCACCTGGGGATAATACTTGTCCCCGAAGAAGAAATTGACGGACTTCTGGAGCAGACCGAAGACGTCTCCGAGGACGCCGCGAGAGTCATCGTGGAAGAGTATTTAGTCACTCACGGGCACGGTCTGCTGGAGTAGTAAGCAAGAGGCCACCTGAACTGGCTGACCTTGACCCTTACTCCACCCGCTTGAAGGCGCTCCTGGGCGCACCGCAGATGGGACATGTCTCCGGGGCCTCGCCTTCCACCGTATTGCCGCAGCTCTGGCAGACGAAACAAGGCTTGTCCTTCATTTTCTCGCCTGATTCCAGGGCCTTGAGCGCCGCCTGGAAAAAGCCGTGGTGAATTTCCTCCACCTTGTTTGCCCAGTCAAAGGAGACCTCGGCCCGCTGGTACTGGTCAGTTCTGGCCTGCTCAATAAAGCGGGGATACATCCTCGTGAACTCCTGGTGTTCCCCGATAATTCCGGCATTCAGGTTGGCCTTGGTTGAGCCAACACCGTCCATAGCATTGAAATGGTTGCGGGCATGCACCGTCTCCGCTTCGGCAGCCGCCCGGAAGAGCCTGGCTATCTGGGGATAGCCCTCCGCATCTGCCTTGTTCGCAAAAAACAGATAGCGTCGGTTTGCCTGGCTCTCTCCGGCAAAGGCCTCCTGCAGGTTATCATCTGTCTTGGTCATATTATCCCCCTCCTGCACCCTCTTTAATATCAATAGTAATAGGTCTGGTTAGTTTAGTCCAGTTACTCTCGCGCGGCCAGCGTTTTTGCCAGATAGGCCTCAAATCCCTGTTTTTGCAGGTGATTGTACAACCCCTCAGCCATTGCCCTATCGCCTGCCAGGGTAAAGAGGGCCGGTCCTGAGCCAGCCAGGTGGACGTTATCGGCACCGGTGGTCATCATCTGCCGTCGGGATTCGTATATCTCAGGATAGCTGTCAAAAGTGCTACGCTCAAAGGCGTTGAACAGCATCG
>CAZTBG010000081.1:0-6903 GCA_964611805.1 uncultured Dehalococcoidales bacterium
ACCGAGACGGCTAACTTCTGGAGACGCCCTGATGTGGACCCGGCCAACATTAAGCCGCAGGACAGGGAAGAGGCAGTGAAGGCTCTGGCAGCGGCGCGTCAGGCAATGCTTAGCGGCAAGTATGACCTTCTAGTGATGGATGAGGTGAATGTTGCTGTGGCCTGGAAGTTGATTAGGCCGGAAGATGTTATCAGCCTCATCAGAGCAAAGCCGGCGAACATGGAGTTGATTCTCACCGGTCGAGGTGCTGATAAAGAGATAGTGAAAATGGCAGACCTGGTTACAGAGATGCTAAATATCAAGCATCCCTATGATGAAGGAATCACAGCCCGTAGAGGGTTTGAGTATTAACTGAACACGACGGAAGGAGGAAAGATGTCTATGCGCATCACTCTGAGCGTAATCAAAGCCGATATCGGAGGCTATGCGGGGCATTCTGATTCTCACCCGGAAGTCATGGCTAAGGCTGATGAATGCCTGGCTAAGGCCAAGCAGGAAGGGCTTCTGATTGACTATCACGTTACCAAGTGTGGCGATGATGTACAGCTAATCATGACCCATGAGCAGGGAGAGGACAACGAGAGAATCCACCAGCTGGCATGGGACACCTTCATCGAAGGGACCGAGGTGGCAAAAAAGCTAGGACTACATGGTGCCGGTCAAGATTTGTTGGCCGATGCATTCTCTGGAAACGTCAGGGGAATGGGCCCCGGTTGTGCCGAGATGGAGTTTGAAGAGCGGGGTTCGGAACCCGTCATCATCTTTATGGCTGACAAGACGTCCTCCGGGGCATGGAATCTACCTCTCTACAGGATGTTTGCCGACCCTTTCAATACCATCGGCCTTGTAATTGCTCCCAATTTGCATGATGGCTTTTCCTTTGAGGTGCATGATATCAAAGAAGGTAAGAAGATAATGTTCAATGCCCCTGAAGAAATCTACGACTTGTTGGTATTTATTGGTGCACCGTCGCGTTTTATGATAAAGGCGGTTCGCCATCGGAAGACCAATGATATCGCCGCGGTATCATCGACGCAGCGATTGTCTTTGATTGCCGGTCGATATGTGGGCAAGGACGACCCGGTATGTATTGTCCGTGCTCAGGGTAATTTCCCGGCAGTCGGAGAAGTCCTGGAGCCGTTTGCTGTGCCGATACTGGTAGAAGGCTGGATGAGGGGTTCTCACCACGGCCCCCTGATGCCGGTCTCGATTCCCGACAGTACGCCGACACGCTTTGATGGTCCGCCCCGGGTGACCGCGGCTGGTTTCCAGCTCCAGGATGGCAGACTGGTGGGGCCACGTGATATGCTCGCCGATAAGTCTTATGATAACGCTCGACAGAAGGCAATAGATATTGCTGATTACATGCGACAGCACGGGCCGTTTGAGCCGCACCGCCTCCCGCTCGAAGAAATGGAGTATACCACCATGCCCGATGTCATGAAGAAGCTGGAAGGCAGGTTCACTGATATCGAGCAAAGCAGGGACTGATTTTTCAGGCATGTAGAGAAGGCGCGCATGCTAAAACTGCTCCTGGCGACGAATAATCCGGGTAAGATAAGCGAATACAAGAGCCTGTTACAAGGCGTTCCCTACGAAGTGGTTACTCTGGCCGAGCAGGGGATCACTACTGATGTCGACGAAGTGGGGAATAGCTTGCAGGAAAATGCCAGGATAAAGGCAACTGCTCTGGCTACTGAGAGTCATCTGCTGACCCTGGCTGATGACTCTGGACTGGAGGTTGACGCCCTCGGTGGCGAACCCGGCCCACTCTCACACCGTTATGCTGGCGAAGGTGCTTCGGATGAGGACCGTGTTGACTATCTACTATCACGATTGAAAGACGTGCCCTGGCCGGAGCGAACGGCGCATTTTCGCTGTGTCATTGCCCTGGCAATGCCCGATGGTGACGTTGAGTTCTGCTACGGCGAGTGTCCCGGGATAATAACATTTGAGCCGTGTGGCAAGCAGGGCTTTGGCTACGACCCCATTTTCTATCTGCCTGAACTGGGCAAGACGATGGCCGAGCTGTCTCTGGCAGAGAAAAACCGTATCAGTCATCGTGGGCAGGCTGCCCGGGAGGCCTCCCAGGTGCTTGTCAGGTTAAAAGACAAATTGACGGATTAGGCATGGGTCTGGATGGAATAGCATTTGCTATTGAGTATTATGGAGTATTGGTATATACTACTTGATTACACGCTTAGTACGACTTTCGGGGGTTAATTATGAGGTTATCGTGTCTTCAGGAGAATCTGAATCGCGGACTTAGTATCGTCGGGAGGGCGGTTGCCACCAGAACAACCTTGCCAATCACCAACAATGTTCTTCTCGCTACCGACGAGTCTCGTCTTAAACTGGTCGCCACCAATCTGGAGATGGCCATCAGTCACTGGATTGGGGCAAAGGTGGAGAATGAGGGAGAAATAACCGTCCCTGCCCGTCTCCTCACCGAGTTCGTTGCCTCCCTGCCAAGCGACCGGGTCGACCTCAATATGGCATCCGGGAGCAAGGTTGTAGAATTAAACTGCGCCCGTTTCGAAGCGCGTATCAGTGGTGTGGATGCCAAGGACTTTCCCCCGATTCCCAAGGTTGATGAGGGGATAAACACCAAGGTGGAGGTCGAGAGCCTCCGGCAGGCTATTACCCAGGTGGTCTTTGCGGTTGCTTCTGAAGAGTCCCGTCCGGTACTCACGGGCGTTGATGCCCGGTTAGAAAGCGACCTGCTGACGCTGGCGGCTGCCGATGGTTTCCGGCTGGCGGTATACAAGCTGCCCCTCTCCACCCCGGTCGACGAGAAGATTGAGGTAATCATTCCGGGGCGGACCCTGGCAGAGCTTAGCCGGCTAATAGGGGATGATGAAGAGGTAATTGACATAACGATTAATCCTAACAAGAGCCAGGCACTGTTCCACATGAAGAATACCGAACTGGTCTCACAGCTTGTCCAGGGGACCTTCCCTCAGTACTCCCAGCTGATACCGCAGAGCTATAATACCAAGGTAGTGGTCGGTGTCGACGAGTTCTTAAGGGCAACCAGGACGGCCTCTATCTTTGCCCGCGACGGTAGCGGCATCGTGCGCCTGGTGGCGACCCCGGGTGGTGGTGAACTGGCCCCCGGGAAGATAACCGTCTCCGCCCGCTCCGAGGAGCTGGGTGATGATGTCGGTGAGATTGATGCCACCGTAGAAGGGGAGGAGGCCAAGATTGCCTTCAACGGCAAATACCTGACCGATGTCCTCGGCGTACTCCGCGAACCGCAGGTGACCCTGGAGACGACCAACCCCTCCAGCCCCGGCGTCATCCGCCCCGTGGGCGTGGACAACTACACGCACGTCGTCATGCCCATGTTCGTCCAGTGGTAGGTCTCTAACTTGAGGTTCAGCGAGTTAGTCAGACTCCTTGAGCAGAATGGATTCGAGCTTATCAAGGGAAAAGGCTCTGTCCGCTACTACGGCAAAGAAGGTTTGGATAAACTAATTCGCGTAGACTATCATGGTTCTAGGGAAATTCCCACAGGGACTTGCGAGGCTATCCTTAAAGTGGCCGGTTTGAAGGGGAAAGGCGGAAGATAAAATGATTGACTTGAAATATTCTCTGATAATAGAAGCCACTGAAGACCCCGCCTTTTTTACTTTCTATTCACCGGACCTGGAAGGCTTTACTGGCGTAGGTAGCTCTGTAGAGGACTGCCTTTACAAAGCGAAATGGGGAATGGAAGAGCATGTCGAACTTCTTAAAGAACGTGGTCTTTCAGTTCCCAAAGGAAATCCCAACCCCACTGTCACCATCAAGAATGCCAAACTGGCAGGAGTTAACTAGAACTCAGGAGCCCGTTTTTCAAGAAGACCACAGCACACCCCGTTCCCTTGTCTCACGGGGGTCTCTAACACCAGTAACGAATTTTCCGAAAGTGGGTCGGAATGACCCCTGTCCATGTGGTAGTGGCAGGAAATACAAATATTGTCACGGTGCTTAGCAAAAACATGTATGAAAAAGGACATAAACCCAATGAAAAGGGGCTGCTTTTCAGAAAAATCAATGAAAGACTGAATAAGCTTGATGCTTCAATAGGTAGAGATATTAGATGCCCTTTGTGCTGGGAGAGATATGCTCCGGAGGAAATTGAGTCTCACTTATCATTTGAACATGTACCTCCAACAGCAAGTGCGAAGTTGATAGGCGAGACTAGATATAAAACAATAACATGCAAACAGTGTAATAGTACTCACGGAAGCAAATACCATAGTGCACTGAAAAGATTCCTGATATTTCAGCTTCATCAGAGTGGTAAATATGATGGTCCGATTAGAGGCACAATCACTACATCAAATGATGAATTAAAACCTCTCAAGTCAAATATTGTTATGACTGCTCATAATTTGAAAGTAGTAGGAGTTCCCAAGGCAAATGCAGATTATACAACACAGGAGCACGTATCTACATGGGACGAAATAGCTATCAACAAAGCTATTGGGTGGTCTTTTAAGGTAAATCTAAATTACGGATTCAGAATAGAAGTTGCTTGGTCGGCTTATTTGCAGGTAGCTTATTTGTTAAGTTACATTTTGACAGAATGCCGTTATGCATTTAGTAAAGGGGGAATGGAACTTAGGAGACTAATCCAGGAAAACAAAATGGATGAACTAGGACCAAGCATCATTGTTCCTCAGACAATTGGCGTTGGCGGTACTCCGTGGATTGTTGAAGTAACGGAACCTAGTAATTTAAGATGTTTGTGGGTAAAAATAGCCGGTAATATAGTAATTATGCCACTACCAGATGATGGTACATTATCTTGTTATAGGGAATGGCAAGATATTTCTAGGCAAAATCATTTCGGACTTTCACCTCAAAAAACTAATCTAAGTATTGTTTCCAGGTATGTAAAGAATGCTAATGATTTCGAGCAATGTGTACGCTTATCTAAGTGAGTTGTAGATGTATCCAGATGTTCGTCTAATGTCAGGTAAGCCGTGTGGTGAAGTTTAATTGATATCCGTAGGGATTGTGCCTGTTATCAAAATCAGGAAGTCACGTTGCGTTTCAACCAGTCCAGCAGAAACGCATTGACCTCATCAGGTTTTTCCTGCTGAATCCAGTGTCCGCATTCTAGGGTAATGGACTCCAGGTTTGGCACATATTGTGAAACGTCTCTCCCTTTGGGGACGATATCATAGGCACCGTAGACCATTGCGCAGGGAACATCTATCCGCTGCGGAAGGTCGGCAGATGTTTCCCAGTTCCGTGTGATGTTCCGGTACCAGTTGATCGGCCCGGTGAATCCCCCCTTGCTGAACGCAGCTACAAACACTTCCATCTCTTCGTCTGCCATGAGCGGTTCACCTCGTGGCTCTGTCATGCTGAAGGTATTCATCAGGGACACATTGAAACTGGGGCGCTCGGCTGGTGGTCTTGTTGCTCGTTCGGTGTGGGCCCGCCGCCGACGGAACAGGTTGTTGAAGAAACGTCTGGGGTCGGAGGCAAAGGCCGCATCAGCCACACCGGGCTGTCGGTTAAAATGGACGATATAGTGCTCCGGACCGAATCTCTGTTCATACACGGTGATGGGGTCGGCATCTCCCCGCGGCGAAAAAGGTACGCTCATTCCAACCACGCCAGCAACCCTATCAGGGTACAGGAGCGGCATATTCCATACGACTGGCCCTCCCCAATCGTGCCCAATAAATATCGCCTTTTCAAGGCCCAGTGCATCCATCAGTCCGGCCATATCACCACATAGATGGCGGATATCGTAAGCCTCGACCGACTCGGGTTTGTCGGTCTCCCCATACCCCCGTTGGTTCGGGGCGATAGCTCTGTATCCCGCATCTACCAGTACAGGTATTTGAAAACGCCAGGAAAAGGCAAGTTCAGGGAACCCGTGCGCCAGGACCACCGGATATCCTTCTCCCTTTTCAAAAACTTCCATGTTAATACCGTTGGTCTGAATAATCTTCGGGTCGGGAAATTCTATTGTCATCTATCAAGTCCTCCAATATTGCCAGAAACGTGGTTTGAAGTGTGCACGACGGCATTAACCTTGTGCAGCTTAACATCCTGGCCTGAATAGGTCAAATAAAATTGCTACGGTCTTGGTGAATATGCCATCGTAGAAGCGTATCATTTACCCTAGTAGCTATACCTCCCGGTTGAAAGACAACCCGGTGTTCTTTTCAAATAAGAGGCTTTTTTCCGAAAGCCCGGTTGCATCACTGGCAGGCATAATTATATTATTGCATTTAGCACATCGTTTTTAACATTTTCCCCTTGGTGATATTTACGAGTATATATGGATTCTCTCGCTTTAACACTGGTTGTGGTTTTTGCAGGTGTGGTATTACTACCACCGCTGGCAGCCATGTTGCGTATACCTGTTATTGTTCTGGAACTTCTCTTCGGTATCGCCATTGGAAGGTCATCTTTTAACATAATTCCTGACAGCCCCATTATTGACTTCTTTTCTGCTTTTGGTCTGACCTATCTAATGTTCCTGGCTGGCATGGAGATGGACCTGGGTAAAATTCATTGGGCTATCATGAAAAAGGTCCTGGCCATTGCTCTCGCATCCTTAATCGTTCCTTTTGTTTGTGGAGTCACCCTCTCTTACTGGGTCAGCATGAATCCATTTTTGCTTGGGACAATATTAAGTACTACCTCTCTGGGTCTGGTATTGCCTGTTTTAAAGGACTTGCGCTTGCCCAGACGACGAGCACAGATGCTACTGGTATCCGTAATTATTGTAGACATTGCGAGTATGTTTATACTCGCATTTGTTCTGGCTGCTTTACAAGGCACTCTAGAGGTACGCTTTATTTATTCCGTGCTGGCGATTTTTGTCCTATTTCTGGTACCCTGGTTCATTAAAAAGCAGAAGCTTAGGAGAAAGTTCACCACCAAGTTGTG
>CAZTBG010000082.1:0-6727 GCA_964611805.1 uncultured Dehalococcoidales bacterium
CCACCGGCAGATTAAGCGAGCCAAGACTGCTGATGGCATCGACCAGCAGCAGCTTGCCGGCCCCCTTAATTACCTTGCTCAGCGCCTCTAAATCATTGGTGACGCCGGTAGAAGTCTCATTGTGAGTGACGAGCACCGCCTTAATCTTCGGGTCGGCCTTTAACGCCCGGCCCACCTCATCGGGGTCGGCTGCCTTCCCCCATTCGATTTTAAGGCGGGTCACATTGGCACCAAACTGCTCGGCAACAGCAGCGAAGCGGTCACCAAAGACACCGATAGACACCGAGAGCACGCTGTCACCAGGCGAGAGAGCGTTGACAACAGCCGCCTCCATGCCGCCCGTACCCGAACCGGTAAGCAGGAATAAATCATTCTTGGTCTGGAAGAATACCTTGAGGCTCTCAGTGACCCGGTTCAGGATATCCCTGAACTCGGCGCCCCGATGGTTTATCATCTGCTTCGTCATTGCCTGAAGCACCTCGTCGGGGCAGGGAGTCGGTCCGGGAATACGCAGGTTTTCCATTGGCTCTCCTTCTCTATGTTGTTTTATCGGTATCCACCACTCTGGCAATGCGGCGTTTTCCAACCTTTATTATACTGCCTATTTTAAGATTAGCACTATTACTCAAGATTCTTTCTTCGTTAATACTTACGGCTCCTTGAGAGATTAGCCTGTTAGCCTCGCTAATACTCTTTGCAAAACCTATTATCACAAGCAATCTTGGAATATAAACGCCCGTTGTCTCCATTTGTTGAGGCGATAAGTCTTTAAAAGATATAGGAATTTCTTTTATCTCTTCCGGTAATTCCTTTTTTTGAACAACTTTCTCAAAATATTTCTCGGCCTCAGTCGCCGCCTCTTCATCATAGAACTGGGTGACCAGTTCCAGCGCCAGCCGCTTCTTGAGCACCATCGGGTTTACAGCATCATTCTCAAGCTGCCTGCGAAACTCCGTCAGTTCCTCATCGGTGACATCGGTTACCAGTTCGAAGTACGGTAGAATGAGGTCGTCGTTGATGGACATCGTCTTACCGTATATCTCGTCGGGTGGTTCGGCAATGCCGATGTAGTTGCCCAGGCTCTTGCTCATCTTCTGGACGCCGTCGGTACCAACCAGCAGAGGCGTCATGAAAATCTGCTGTTGACGCTGCCCCATCATTGCCTGAAGCTCCCTGCCCACCAGCAGGTTGAACTTCTGGTCGGTGCCGCCGAACTCAACATCCGCCTGTATCGCCACCGAGTCATATGCCTGCATCAGCGGGTAGAGCAGCTCGGTGACGGCGATGGGCCGTCCCGCACTGTAACGACTGTTGAAATCATCACGGGCTAATAGCTGGGCGACAGTAAACTTGCTCGTCAGCCGGATAACATCGCTCAGGTCGAACTTACCGAACCATTCACTTTGCCACCTTACCTCGGTCCTGTCTTTATCAACAATCTTAAAGAACTGCTTCATATAGGTTTCGGCGTTCTCCCTGACCTGCTCCGCCGACAGCATCGGACGGGTAACCGAGGCACCGCTGGGGTCGCCAATCTGGGCCGTCCAGTCACCGACAATAAGGATTACCTGATGACCTAGCTCTTGAAATTGACGCAGCTTTCTCAAAACAACTGCATGTCCCACGTGAATGTCGGGTGCGCTGGGGTCAAGACCTTCCTTCAGCCGGAGTTTCCTGCCGGAGCGGAGCAGCTTGACCATCTCCTCCTCAACGATGACCTCAGCCACCCCACGCCCGAGCAGGCGCTTTATATCTGCGTTAGTGGCTTTTTGCACGGTGCCCACAATTACTCCCTACCCTGCATACTCAGGATGGCCTTCCCCTGCTCAACGTCTGCGGCTATCTGCTTCTTCAGCTCATCCACGGTATTAAACCGTTTCTCATCACGAAGCCGCTCTATGATATCAATCTTCAGCCTGCGACCATACAGGTTATCTTTGTAGTCCATCAGTAACACTTCTACGATCAGTTCGTTCTCACCAAAAGTAAGACGCCTCCCGATATTGGTCATGGACTGGTAGGGCTGACCGTCCAGATAGGCCCAGGTAACATAGACCCCCTCAGGAGGGAGGGTTTTCCTCGGGTCTACAGTCAGATTTGCCGTCGGGAACCCAAGTCCTGCACCTCGTCCCGCACCGGTGGTCACCTCACCCTGCAGGCTGTAAGCACGGCCCAGCAGCCTGTTGACCTGCTTCATATCTCCAGCCGTCAGGGCATTTCTGATGGTGGTGCTGCTTATCACATCACCGTTAATCTTTACCTCCGGAATAACAGTCACACTGAAATCGAGTTCCTGTCCGAGGGTACGCAGGGTATCAACATCGCCTTGCCTACCCCTGCCCAGGGCAAAGTCAGGACCGACTACCATGCCACGCATCCGGAGGTGCTTCTGTAACAGGGTAACGAAGGAACGGGCAGTCAACTGCGCCAGCTCCGGGGTGAAGGACAGGGTAATAACAGCCTCGACGCCCTCTTTCCGGAGCAGGTCGACCTTCTCGTCGATAGTAGTAAGGTATACTAAATCCGGCGCATGAAGCAGCACCTCACGGGGATGCGGGTGAAAGGTTACCACGCCGCTGAGTAGGCCCTCACGCCTGGCCAGTTCTGTCAGCCGTGAGAGCAGACGCTTGTGCCCAAGATGTACCCCGTCAAAGACACCAATTGCCAGCAGCGTTTCCTTGCCGGGCGAAAGCTTGGCCAGTTCTTCCTCTACCTGCATTACCCCCTCTCCGAAAACAACTGCCAACAATAAAGAAAAGATATCTGATGAAAAGACCAGAAGGGAATCCGCAAGGACTCCCGTAGCAATCTGATAACCAGAACGCTTTTCAATACTATCACAAGCCTATTTTAGCGTCAACCGAACCGCATAAACAGCGATAGATATAATTAAAAACGTCTGATATAATCAGTAATGTATAAGAGAGGTTATGCCAGCGTAGCTCAGTTGGTAGAGCAGCGCTTTCGTAAAGCGCGGGTCGGGGGTTCGAATCCTCTCGCTGGCTCAGGCACAATGCAGGCTCGGTGGACTTTTACGGTTTTTGGCTAATTTCCTCCGGAACCACCAGCAATCTTTACACTCGAAAAATGGCTTAAAAGTACCATCATTACAAGGAATCAGACTAACAAAATCGCTGAACATAAACCTTGATATTTCCCTTTCCTTTTAGCAACAACGACAGGGGTACCCACTCCCCAGTGTAGGAGTAGGTACCCTTTTCTGTTGTCACGCGACCAATGCACTCTATCACCATAGGTTTTAGACCAGCAAGGTAGCGCTTGACACCCGCAAAAAAACGATTGTAGACTGTAGACATGGCTTAATATAAGGACGTCTTGTCATGAGCCACACGGATTCCGAATATACGGGTCCTTAGCACAACGGAATTCCAGTATTACCGGGAGAAACTGGTTAGATGAGGTAAGATTAATGCCACACAATAGCATCAATGAGGACGATTACGAAGACCTTTATCTACCTGATTAACTTAGCTATTTCGATCAGTTTGGTGTCTGCCAGTATTGGTTGCAGCCCCAAGCCGCCCAGTTTTGTGGTCTTCAATCTGGTGGTGACACCACAGGAGGTTACTTCTGACCAAGACATTATAGTATCCGCAGAGGTCGCAAATATAGGCGGAACTCAGGGCGTCTATGATGTAGCGCTACGGATAGATGACGTAGTCACACAAACAGAAAGCGTCACCATATTGCCCGGTCAGAGGGAGACAGTACATTTCACATTCTCGCATTATACGCCTGGCGTCCACACTGTGGAGGTAAATGGCATTTTCAGCAGCTTTACTGTTGAAGTACCGAGCGAACCAGCCGAATTTTCTGTTTCGAACCTCTCGATTAATCCACAGGAAGTGGACCCGGGAGAGCTAGCAACCATCTCGTTGACAGTGACCAACAGCGGCGGCACAGAGGGCTCGTATCCCGTAATCCTCAAGGTGAACGACATTGAAGAGCGCTCTAGAAATATCACTTTAGGTAGCGGCGAAAGCAAGGAAGTGATCTTCAACATCTCAAAATACACCACCGGCGTTTATTCAGTCGACATCAACGGACTTACAGGACAGTTCCGCGTAGCTATCCCGCCACTGGAAATTCTAGTAGACGCGACAAAAGTCATCGGTGTACTGGACAACACATTGTGGGCCAACGTAGGTTATGAAGCGCTATACGGCGTTACAGTTGACGAACAGTTACAGCCATTGTGGGAGCAGATAAGACAAACCCAATCCATTCAATATGTCCGCTGCCATAACCTCTACTCCGATGGAATACCTCGAGGATGGCAGGGTGATGTGCAGGAATTGTTGGCAGCTGATGATATACCCATTGAACTGGCCGGCACAAATGCCACATCTTCAGTGTATTATGGTTGCCGCATCTATAGTGAGGATGATGACGGAGAACCTGTATTCAACTTCTGGCATCTTGACCATGTATTGGACGTTCTTCTCTCTGCCGGTGTCAAACCCATTATGGAATGTGATTACATGCCTGATGCTCTGGCAGACGGGCAACCGGTGCGCAACTACGGCGGCGGTCTTGTTAACACACCCAAGGACTATGGGAAGTGGCGCGAACTAGTCTACCAGACAGTTAAGCACTGTATTGAGCGCTACGGTGTCGATGAGGTCCGTAGCTGGTACTGGGAATGTTGGAATGAACCGGACCTCGAAAACTATTTCATCGATGGAGTCCCATCGGGAGTATCCCCTACTGCGGGCCAGATGGAACGCTTTTTCCAAATGTATGATTATTTCGCCGGTGGTGCCAAAGCGGCTGACCCCGCGGTAAGGGTCGGAGGTCCTGCCAGCGGCGACCACCCTGAGTGGCTAAGGTTGTTCCTTGAGCATTGTGACACGGGAACCAACTATGCCACCGGTGACACTGGTGCTCCTCTCGATTTTATCTCATGGCACGCATATGGGTCGCTTGATGAAATAACTGAGAGGAACCAAATCAGGCAGGATATCATTGAACTCTTTCCGAAGTTTACTGACTTACCTCAGTTACTGGACGAATGGGGTCGCAGAGGACTGGAGTCCGCTCTCTACACAAGCTACGAAGCCACTTTTCTATGCAAGCTCTTAGAAAGCGTTCTCGACGAAGCTAACCTACAACTGGACTTACTCCTACGCTGGTCAAAACTTCTGGTACCTGCTTTTAAGACGGGTTATAAGCCGCTTTCTTTTATGGTTGAAGGGCATATGATACCTTATCCGGTAATGAACGCTTATACCATGCTTGCTAAGATGGGCAACGAGAGCTTGGAACTAGCAGTCAGTTCTTATGCCATCAGTATAGGCGGCTTTGCCTCTCACACGGATAATGGTATTCAGATATTAATCTATCGTTTTGAGGAAGGCTATGAAGAGGACGGACAGCCAGTGGATATAGGCCTCATCGTAGAAGGGCTGCCCGATTCTAGCTACATTATGAAGCATTACCGCATTGATTCCCAGCACAGCAATGCAGCAACGCTCTGGGAAGATATGGGGCAACCTGCCATTCCGAGCACGAGCCAGCTCACACAACTTGAGTCTGACTCGCAGTTACAATTACTTGACGAGCCCTCGCAGATAACGACTCAAAATGGGCAGGCAACCATTAGGCTCAGTATGCCTTACAATTCCATATCCCTAATCATCTTGGGCGAGGAGTCTACTCCAACATTCGAACCCGGAGCGCATATCACCGAGGTTTTGAAGTACGAAGCCATGTATCTGAGCGCACAGAGCAAATTAGCGGAAGGTGATATAGAAGGTGCCCGAGAATATCTGGAAGAATTGATAAGGGACTGTGTCCCGGACGGGTTTTCCACTTCCGGCCCAGACCCCTACTGCTTCTGGGGCCAAAAAGCACTCTTTGCATTGGGGAAACTGGAGGAGGAATTGGGTAACTATGAGGCTGCCGACCGGATCTGGCAACGCCTCCTTAGCACTACCCTGAATGATACCGACAGGCTCATTCTACTCCAAAGACGAATTCAATACATGGAAGGCTTGGCAATAAAGCCACCAGAATTTAATTCTCTAATATACGAGCTTAAGATATTACGCTCTCAACTGGAGGTCTATGCGGAGTGGGAAGTCTGGTCAGATACCGCTTCCGAGTAATTCTTTACCGAACACTAATAAATGTGCGACAAGAAATAATGACAACTATGCCCACAATAGAAAGGCTCAGAAATTAAGGAGCTAAATATTGAGCAGAAATAATTCGGTTTTTCCTTAATCTGCGAACGCCAAGTCACAAATTTAGGTTTGACAGATAGAAAGCAATCCTTTTAAGTTCGACAAGCCTCAGCATTGATTACGATATAAGCGCTGCGGCAGATATTGCGCTAAACTACATTACTTACTGGAGCTTTGTACTATTGACGTAACATATATTTCAGCTTGGTAGCCGACCGATAATGCCTTGATTGAGGCTTTCAACGGGCGTTTCAGGGAAGAATGCTTGAACGAGAGCTGGTTTCTATCTCTCGAAGATGCCAGGGAGAAAGTAGAGGAATGGCGGCAGCACTACAACTAGGATAGGCCCCATGGATCTCTGGGTAATGTGCCGCCGCTTGAATTCGCAGGAGTCCAGGTGGCAAAATAGTTGAGAAAATCACTTTATGATTGACCCTAAGACGGGGTTCACCTCATATTGACAAACCTGGCTCCCCAGGTAGGACTCGAACCTACAACCTAGCGGTTAACAGCCGCCCGCT
>CAZTBG010000083.1:0-3964 GCA_964611805.1 uncultured Dehalococcoidales bacterium
TTGACGATATTCCCCGCGGGCTCGATTTCGCCAGGGAGATTGAAGGGTTGAAGGGTGCTGCTATCATCAAGGATGATAAGATGGCCCTCTGGGGCAAGATAAAGATTGCGCGAAGGTGACGATGAAGGTAGTAGTGGCCATGAGCGGCGGCGTCGACTCATCGGTGGCCGCCGCTCTCCTCAAAGAACAGGGCTATGAGGCCATTGGGATAACGATGCAGCTCCAGCCATCAAACCGGCTTGCCGGGGAAGCCGACCGATTCGGTGGATGCTGTGGTCTCGGTGCCATTGCCGATGCCCAAAAGGTGGCCCGCAGGCTGGGTATCCCCCATTATGTGGTCAATTTTCGCGATATTTTTGCGCAGTATGTGATTGCCGACTTCTGCCGCGAGTACCGCCTCGGACGGACACCCAATCCCTGCATCCGCTGCAATCAATACATCAAGTTCGACGCCCTGCTCAGGCGGGCGCGTGAACTCGGTGCTTTGACGGTCGCCACAGGGCACTATGCCAGGATAGTAAATGACCACGATAGGTATCTCCTCAGAAAAAGCACCGACCGGCACAAAGACCAGACCTATTTTCTCTATACAATGACCCAGGAGCAGCTGCGGCACAGTCTGTTCCCGGTGGGGGGCCTGACCAAGGCAGAAGTGCGACGCATCGCTGAAAAGCTTGAGCTACCTGTTATCGACAAGCCGGAAAGTCAGGAAATCTGTTTCATCCCGGACAATGACTACGCCCGATTCCTTGAAGAGTATACTGGCACCGCTGCTCGCCCGGGACCGATTATAGACCGGCAGGGGAATATCCTCGGGGAGCACCGTGGGATAGTATCATACACAATCGGCCAGAGGAAAGGGCTGGGTATTGCCAGCCGGGAACCATTATACGTGATAGCCATCGACCCTCAGAATAACACCATCACCGTCGGCGGGAAAAACGAAGTATATGCCACCGGGCTCACCGCCTCGAACCTGAACTGGATATCCATCGAAAAAATAGATAGCCCCATGAATGTAAAAGCCAGAGTCCGCTATCGCCACCATGAGGCCAAGGCAACGGTAACTCCAACGAGCACCAGTGAAGCTATGGTAAAATTTAGGGAACCACAAATGGCGCTCACTCCGGGGCAGGCTGTCGTCTTCTACGATGATGACAGTGTAGTTGGTGGCGGGTTGATAGCCTCTGTATACGAATAAGTGGTATCATTAAAGTAAGAGCCATAGTGCCGAATTTAGAAATAAGGAGGCAGGGAGACATCACTTATCTGACTTATCCCGAGACGCCTGGATGAGCAGAGTAGTTGCCGTTTGCCGGAGCGAAAAAAAGGGCACCACTAAGGATGTGGTCCCTGAGGTCGTTCTAAAAGAAGACTATGGTGTTGAGAATGACGCCCACGCTGACAGCGCCACCCATCGTCAGGTCAGCCTGCTGGCCACGGAGAGCATCAAAAAGATGCGTGACCTGGGCCTTGACGTTGGCCCGGGCGATTTCGCCGAGAACATCACCACCGAAGGGATAGAGCTGTTCTCATTCAAGCCCGGTACCAGGTTGTCCGTGGGTGAAGAGGTAACACTGGAGATTACGCAGATTGGCAAAGAGTGCCACGCCGGTTGCGCTATCCTGAAAATGACCGGCAAATGTATCATGCCCAAGGAGGGCATCTTTGCCCGGGTGATTCGGGGTGGGGTGGTACGTGCCGGTGATATCATTAAGACAACCCACTAGCACTCAAGAAGAGCAGGGGAATTACGACACATGGTAGACAGAGACAAAGAACTGGTCGAGCAAATAAATGACCTTAGAAAACAGAGGAATGCTGTTCTTCTGGTTCACAACTACCAGAGAGGTGAAGTCCAGGATATAGCCGACTTCATCGGGGACTCCCTGGAATTGAGCCAGAAGGCCGCCGGGACTGACGCTGATGTAATCGTATTCTGTGGCGTGCATTTCATGGCAGAGACGGCCGCCATCCTCTGCCCGGACAGGACAGTCCTGTTACCGGACGCCCATGCTGGCTGCCCCATGGCTGATATGATAACCGCAGACAGGCTCCGTGAGAAAAAGGCGGAACTCCCCGACGCCGCCGTCGTCTGCTATGTTAACTCCAGTGCCGACGTCAAGGCGGAATCGGATATCTGCTGTACCTCGGCTAATGCGGTCAAGGTCATAGAGGCCATTGACGACGAGGAGATACTGTTCATCCCCGACCAGTACCTGGGCCACTACGTCTCCACAAAGACAGATAAAAAGATACACCTCTGGCCCGGATATTGTCCTACCCATGCCCGGATACAACCAGACGACATTACCCGACTGAAGAGGGAACATCCCGAAGCCAGGGCAGTAGTCCACCCCGAGTGCCGTCCTGAGGTAATCGAGCTGGCGGATGCTGTCCTCAGCACCAGCGGGATGTGCCGCTACGCTCAGGAGACCGATGCCCGGGAGATAATTGTCGGCACCGAAATCGGGATAATACACCGGTTAAAAAAGGAGAACCCAAGCAAGACATTCTTCCCAATCTCTGACAAAGCCATTTGCCCCAACATGAAGAAAATCACCCTGGAAAAGGTTCTCTGGTCACTCAAAGAGATGTCGCCACAGGTCACCGTTCCCGAACCGATACGTGTCAGGGCCAAGCAGGCAGTGGACTGGATGCTGGAGATAGTCTAGCTATGGCGGAATTCAACCAGGTGGTTATCTTCGTCACCGCCGGCAGCCACGAGGAAGCCGAAGTAATCGCCGACGTTCTTCTGGAACAATACAAGGCTGCCTGTGTTAACATCATACCTGCGGTGGATTCCCATTTTCGGTGGGAAGAAAAACTAGAAACGGGGCAGGAGGCTCTTCTCATCATCAAGACGCGGGCCTCACTGGTGGAAGAGGTCACTAACCTGGTCAAGACCGTCCATTCCTACGATGTTCCCGAGGTCATCGCCCTACCGATTATCGGCGGCAACCCCGAATATCTGGCCTGGATAGATGCCGGGACCGAGACCGACTGAAACACGGGCTTAGCCTCAAAACATTGACAAAACACCCCCGTTTATGGTATATTACATTATTGGATCGGGTGGTACCCAACGAAACTGCGGAGGTGGGTTATGAGACTTCATGCAGTTCTGGGGGTGAGGCAGGTTGACAGTTGAGGCCCTGCGTAAGCGGGGCTTCGGGAAGCGGACCCGGCTCCAACAATATGAAGGCCGTTCTCTTTAAAGAGAGGCCAGGTGCGGTGGAGTACCGCAAGTGAGCTCGGTTCGACCTGAGTGGACTCGTAGTGGGGGGCATCGGCATCGGTGTCCTCCACTTTTTTATTAGCCTCAGGCCGAGCCCGGCGTGATAAACATCATTTTGTGACCTGCTGCTCGGTATGGCATAATAAGACTACCGAGCCTGTTCGCTACAGGAGGTCTGCTAAGAGTGAGAGTGCGATACGGAGGCTACCGTGGTTTTAGCATGACCCCGATATGGGTCTTGCTGGCAATAAACCTCGTCTTCTTCATTGCCTACCTGATAAAAGAAAACCTCATCATTTCCACCTTTGGCTTTACGCCTGGTGAATTTCTTAACCAGCCCTGGACAATTGTAACCAACATGTTCGTCCACGTCAGTGTGTGGCACATCCTGTTCAACATGCTCATGCTCTACTTCTTTGGTTCTTACCTGCTGGGACTGGTCGGGGAAATTAAGTTTCTTATCGTTTATTTCGTCGGCGGCATTCTGGGCAATCTCCTCTTCTTTGTGCTGGCACCTGACTATGTTACCGCCGTCGGCGCTTCTGGAGCCATCTACGCCATCATGGGTACTATGGCCGTGATGAGACCCCGTCTCAAGGTACTCATCTGGTTCCTCGTCCCGGTTGACCTCTGGATTCTGGTTATCATTCTTGGCGCCCTAATCGTCGCCTCCGAGACGACGTCAACCAACATCGCCTGGCAGGCTCATCTCGGCGGGCTGGCAGT
>CAZTBG010000083.1:4064-6358 GCA_964611805.1 uncultured Dehalococcoidales bacterium
ACCCTGCCCTATACCCACGAGACCGATAAGCTGTTCGGCGAGACAGAGCTTAGGTCGATGAAATCCTCAGCCTACCTGATAAACATCGGGCGTGGGGGTATCATTGATGAGGACGCCCTGGTCCACGCCCTCAGTGAGAACTGGATTGCCGGGGCCGGCCTCGACGTCTTTACCACCGAGCCGCTGCCACCGGAGAGCGAGCTCTGGGAGCTGCCCAACCTGCTCTTCAGTCCCCACGTCTCCGGTGATATGGAAGACTACATCAGCCGCGCCACTGAGGTCTTCTGCAATAACCTGAGACACTATCTCGAAGGGAAAAGACTGCTTAACGTGGTAGATAAGCAGAAGGGGTACTAATCACTCCCGCTTGACATTCTAAAGTAGAGTGCAATAGAATCGAGCCAGACTATGCAAACCCTTAAAATAATAGGTCTCACTTTTCTTAGTTTTCTTCTTTTCCTGCTGCTGATTGTCTTCAGTGTCGCATTCCTGGCCAACGGCACCGCTCTCAATCCGAAATTCATTACCAAAGAGCTCGACAGCATTGATGTTTCCTCAATAGCCATTGACCTGATAGAGGATGATGAGTTCGGAGAGGACATGGACATCCCGGAAGAGCTTAAGACAGCCCTTTACGATACCATCGAGGAAACAGAGCCGATTATCAAGGCCACACTGAATGAGGCAATTCTCTCTGTAGGTAACTACCTGCGCGGTAAAACAGATGAACCAGAACTGGCGCAGGTGCTTAGTGATACCTTCCTTAACGAGGACTTTGTAGCCGACCTGCTCGCTGAAGTGGATATCGCGGCAGTGGTCGAGGCGTCCCTTGAGACCGACGAGATAGATGAAGAATTTCTGAATTCCCTAATCGATACCATCTCCGAGATTGAGCCGGGGCTGAAAGAGCAGGTAGCTGCAGCCTCCGGCCCCGTCTTTGATTACGTCCTGGCAGAAACAGACAGTATTGACCTTAAGCAAACGCTGCGGGATACTCTACTCAGTACCGATTTCGTCACCTACCTGATAGATAATCTGGACATATCCCTGCTCGCCTCTGAGTTTATCGAGGACAATATTAAAGGCATCGTCCCCGTTGAACTGGACTTCATTACCGATGAACTGGACGATATCGCTACCATCATCGAACCGACCCTCAAGCAGGCCTTGAGCGACAATACCGATGAAATCCTCGACTACCTGCTGGGTGAGACTTCAACACTCAGCGTGGCTATATCCCTGGGACCGGTGCGGGATGACCTGGAGAATGCCCTGAGGCAGACTGTCCTTGATAACCTGCCCCCGGAGTGGCAGGGGCTACCGCAGGAAGAAATTAAGCAGCGGGTAAATGATTTCGTCAACGATGCCATGGACGCAATACCTGACACCCTAGACCTTGGTGAAGACCTGTTCAGTCCTGAGTTGTCGGAGGACGTCTCCGATGCCCTGGCCGAAGCAGAGGATTCACTGACCGAGGTAAGAGAGGAGATTCAGGACCAGCTATCAGAAGCCGAGACCACGCTCGAAGATATTAGACAGTATATCGGCTGGGGCATCATGGGTTACTGGGGTCTGATAGCTGTAATAGTGCTTCTCATCCTCGCCATTATTGGCATTTATCACCAGGTAAAGGGTGCTTCCCTGCATCTGGGGATAATGTTCCTTGTCTTAGGGATTATTGAGTGTGTCGTTGTGTTTGTAGGTAGAGGTATTGCCATCAGAGAAATCGCTAAACAGGACATTCCGGCGGCAGTACAACACCTGCCAGACAAACTAATCACGGACGTCACCAGTCCCCTGGCCGCACTCAGCATCGGGCTGATAGTTCTGGGGATAATCCTTATCGCCGCGGCTATTCTCTACCCGAGACTGCGTTCATCAGGAGCCAGTTAGCCACCAACCTCAACCGGATTTAGTTTCGTAAGAACCAAAGATGAAGTCCAGGTCTTCCTGGAGAGCGGTGATTTTATTCTGAGGAAAGAGTTTCTCATCAATATCCAGTATCAGCTTCGTTTCGTCCCTGGGTAAGCCGACCAGGTGTGCCCGGAGACACTCCTTATCATCCTTACCACCCTTGAAAGTGATAGTGCCCCGGTAAATAAATGACGAAGAGTCATTGGGCAGAGAATATGTCTCCAGCTTGGCATCACCGATTGATACGCCCTGCTTCTGGACGAAGTCTCTTATCTCATCATAGAGCAGCCCCGGATTCACCTCCCGATACACCTTCTTTATCTGCATCTTGCGTCCCCCGCCTTTCCTTTCTCGGCTATTAGATTAATCATAAGGGTTTG
>CAZTBG010000084.1:0-5992 GCA_964611805.1 uncultured Dehalococcoidales bacterium
CTTGTATCAAGCCTCCGGCTGAGGCAATGGCAGCAATGATAGCCGGATTTTCCTTGTCAGGCTCGGTCACATCAATAATCAGCTTATTGTCAGAGACTTCAATTTCGTTTGGAATAAGCTTTTTCAAAGCGCTGACCAAAGCCTCTGTTACTTGAGCTAGCCTGATTTCTGTTTTTGGCTTAGAGAGAGACTCTCTCAGCTGTTCAGGAGTACCGACAGTAAGCAGTTTTGTCTTTATTACACCTATGCGGTCGCATATTCTCTGGGCCTCATCAAGATTATGGGTATTGAGGAAAATGGTCCTGCCTTGCTTCTTGACCTCGATGATGAAATCCCTGACAGTCTTAGCTGATTCGGGGTCGAGGTTGGCAGTAGGCTCATCCATGAATAGTATTTTCGGCTCGTGAACTAGAGCTCGAGCTAACGCCAGTTTCTGCTTCATCCCCTTAGAAAATGAACCTGCCCGGGCGTCTTTCCTATCCCAAAGTTCCAGCATCTTGAGAAACCGCTCGATGTTTTCTCTCCTGCGCCCTTCTGGGCATTCGTAGAGCTTCCCATAAAAGTCGAGATTTTCAAAGGCGGTCAAATCTTCATAAAGGCCAACATTGTCCGGGACCAGACCAATCATTTTTCTTATTTGCACGGAATCGGTTGCTTTGCCTATTTGATAGTCCCCTATTGTGGCTTCTCCGCTGGTCTTAGATATCAGACAGCAAAGCATCCTAATGGTTGTAGTTTTGCCGGCACCATTCGGGCCTAAAAAACCAAAGACCTCACCTTCCTTAACCTGAAAGGTAAGCTCTTCGACCGCCGTGACTTCCCCGAATTTCTTGGTTAGGCTTTCAATCGTTATCAAGCTTTTCTCCGGAGCCATTATAAATTAGACTTCAAGCTACATTTATTAGCCTTGCTTGAAGTCCCTCGACAGTAAAACAAACCTATTATAATTATACTCCAACCAGAAGTAAGGAATATACATAATCGCTGAACTGCCAATATAAGCCTTTTCTTCCCCACTTGAACCCTTCAAATCCTCAGTTAAATATTGAGGCTGAAGACCAAGTCAAAGTCTTTATTAGTACTACCTATTGATACCTCAGCTCCACCAGGTCTAAAATATCTGCTGAGTGCCGGTTGCTTTTAGCGGGGTGTTCAAAAAAGAAGCCCGAGGCCAAGCCTCGGGCTTCTTGCCTTACAGACTCTCGGCATACTCTCGCCAGATATCCCAGACCGGTACCTGCTTTCTTTGAGGTTCCCAGAGACCGAGCGGCTTCCCCCTGGTTTTCTCGTGGGGAGGCAGTTTCTCCAGCTCGAGGGCCACCTTCTCCAGCCAGAACGGGGTATCGCCCAGATAGTGCTCCATGACGATACCTCTCCTGGTATAAAGGGGCATAATATGCAGTACTGCCATGGTACCTACACCGGCAAAGACCTGGTGGGCACGCCAGCAGATATGCTCAAAGGCTTCGCTGCAGTAGGCCTTGGCCATCGCTACCTCCATGTCCTGTCCCGGTTGGCCAAGTGCCCAGGCTGCGTACTGGGTAGCATACCGGCAAGCGTCCTGGCGGATAACGAGCTGGACACAATGCTCTTGGACGTGCTGGTTGATACCGATAGGCATATCAAACTGTATTCTGGTCTTGGCGTAATCAACCGCCAGCTCCTGTATCCGCTGACCGGCACCGACCATCTGGGCGCATAGTAGTACTGCCCCTGTCTTGATAGACTTGAATAAGGGCGCCCATCCACCGTTCAACTCCCCGACGATATTTTTCCTGGGGACCTTTACCTTATCAAAAACAACCTCGCACTGCTTGTTTCTGTTGGCCAGGGTGTCCAGTAGCTCATAGCTAATCCCGGGACTCTTGGCATCCACTAAGAACAGGGTTATCCCCTCCTCAGGTGGTCCGTCACTTTTAGTCCTGGTTACACATAGCAGGTAATCAGCAATGTGGGCATCATGGACGAACAACTTAACGCCATCGATGATATAGTCATCACCATCAGGGATTGCCTTGACGGTCACCCCTTCAGGGTCCCAGGCGTTGCCGTCCCAGCTGGATTCGGGCTCGGTCAGCGCCATTGCCAGAATCAGTTCTCCGTTAACTATCTTGGGCAGGAGCTCTTTTTTCTGCTCCGTGCTGCCCGCCTCCAGGATAGTGTGTCCACAGAGCACCACGGTCGAGAGGTGAGGGCTGGGGAATAGCGCTCGCCCCATTTCTTCATGAATTACCATCAGGTCCACCGCGTCACCGCCGGTGCCACCATACTCCTCAGGAATACTGATTCCCAGCCAGCCCAGGTCCGCTATCTGGCGCCACAGTTCTGGGGAATAGCCCCTCTCATCAGTCTCTATCTGCCTGACCATAGCATCAGGACATTCCTTTTCCAGGAAATCACGGGCCATTGTCTTCAGCATTTCTTGGTCTTCACTAAGTGCAAAGTCCATACCCTTCTCCTACTACAATTTTTCCTGATTCTCGTCTCATGTCATTATCCCTGTCTAAGGGCCTCGTTTATCTGGGTGTTAAACTGTCTTGGTATCCGGGGTAGGCCGAGGCCTCTATCGGCAATGACGACTCTGCGTATCTCTGGACTGCCTGCGGCATGGATGGCGTGCATATATTCCCAGGTACGCCCTGGTCTCCCGTTGTATTTCGCATATTTCGACTTTTGTTTGAGCTGGGTATACATTCCAAAAACGCGTCCCATTTGCTCACCATCAAATACCTGCCAGAGTCTGTGCCAGAGGGTACCCGAGTTATAATGCTGCGGCCCCAGCTTTTCCCTCTGGCTCCTGTGCCAGGCGGTATACCAGCCAAAGAGGAATTCGAGGTGTTTATGGATGGCCATACGCGCCAGCATCTCCCGTGCCTTAGGGTCTTTATGAAGCGGTTTGCCGTTCCGCTTTTCCTGCTGGGCGTATTCCATAATCTTTTCCATGCTGCGTCTGGCACCCAGTCCGCCACCGGCCGCTCTTTCAAACTCGAAGGTGGTCATGGCAAGATAGAAACCCCGGTTAAGCTCGCCTAGCAGGTTCTCTTTGGGTACCCTGACATTGTCATAGAAAATCTCGTTTTGCTGCGAGCCTCCCATAGTTGGTAAAGGTCGGTAACTTACCCCTGGAGCGTCACCGGGTACCATGAATATGCTCAGCCCGCGGTGTTTCGGAGTGACGTCCGTCGTTTTACATAATGTATAAAGCCAATCTGGTTTTGTGCCACCTGATATGAAGGTCTTCTGCCCGTTAAGAACATATTCATCACCGTCCGGGACTGCCCGGAGCTGCACATTGGCCTCATCAGAACCGGCATCAGGCTCGGTAAAGCATTCGAAGGCGGTTATCTCACCCCGGGCTATCGGTGGAATCCATTTCTCTTTCTGCTCGTCTGTGCCTGAGGTAAGGACTGTTGGCGCTACCAGGGTCATGGCCATTATGCCTCCCCAGCGTGCTCCCCAGTATGACATTTCTGAAGATACCGCCGCCTGCTCCATGGCGCTTAAGCCCATACCACCGTATTTCTTGGGCCAGCCTGCTGTCGGCCAGCCCTTCTCCACCCCCTTCAGGTGAAACTGCCTCCAGAACTCCTGTGTCTCGGCTTCCTGGAAACGTCCTGAATACTCCGGGTCATAGTCCTCCGGGAGTTCATTTATGCAGAATTCACGCATCTCTGTCATTAACTTCTTCTGCTCTTCGGAAAATCCGAATTCCATATATACCTCCTCATTGTAGTGAATGCCGGACTATCCTCTCCGATAGGATTGAATAACAATCGATAAAGCCTCCTTTCTTCCCATTACTGCTAGACGG
Organism: uncultured Dehalococcoidales bacterium; assembly: GCA_964611805.1. Lineage (GTDB taxonomy): Bacteria > Chloroflexota > Dehalococcoidia > Dehalococcoidales > Fen-1064 > W589. The sequence goes on from CAZTBG010000084.1 coordinate 3,812, forward strand.
CACGATATCTTCTGCATGGATGTAGTATGTTAATGTGACACTTCCAGTGCGTAACAGAGTAACCCTGCCATAACATTTGTGTTCAGGAAGTCTGCTAGCTCTTCTGATACAACGGTGAAGAGGCTTTCATCAGGCGGGTCATGTGTCTCATCTCGGCGACTCGCTTCCCACTTTCTGCCTCGTCCAGATAAGTATCGACCCAGTAGAACTCGGTCTTTGAGCTGGTGCCTACGCATGCCAGTTTGCCACCTGCCCGGTAGGGTACATTGACCTTGACCGGTCCGTTCACATTACGCAATTCGGTAGCACCGAAGAAACCTACCGCTTCTTGTGACCGCTCGGGATTTATCATCATGGCATGGTGCATCAGGCTCGGTGGCGCTATCGCCCCACCCCAGGGTGAATCACCTTTATACCAGTCCAGGGTGTCAGTAATTGTTTCCAGTGACCTGGCTACCATTTCCGGGGTAATGACAACGTCCCGCGATGGTAGTTCGTCCCCTGCTTTAAGCCCGGCAAGAATGCGCAACTCTTCTGGTTCAGCATTCTTAAGCTCAATCGCCTGCACATAGGGGAGCTCCTCGGGCTCACCTACCGCTACCGTCCCCTTTCCGACCGTGTGGCCGTCATGCGACTCCGCCCATGCCTCTACCTGTACATCCTGCTTTTCCTCTGGTGGGAGGCCCATAACTCCCCTTACCTGCTCACCATCTACCAGGGCATATGTGTAGAATATACTGAGCGAGCCTTTCTCAAACCAGCGCTGGCCAAAGGTTTTCAGTATCAGGGGTGGGAAGAGATTCAGGTGAACGATACCCACCACGGCCCCGCCCCGCATTCCCAGATTTTGGGCTGTTTCGTCGTCGTGAATTGAGCCTCTTCCAGCACTGTGTGCTGCATTTACGGCTCGTCTCCATCCTCCGTAGATATAACCCTCTTTAATTACAGTATCGTCAGGCACGGCATTCCTCCTTCCTTATATCATCAATGGCGATATAGTTGCTGTTTTCAGCCGTAATGTAAGCTTTTCGTGCTGGTATGTCAAGGTATACTCTAGAAGGTTCTGTTTGGTTTTGGTTGCTACTAAGTAGAGAACGGTAGTAGTGTGTCATTGCGAGGGGGCTTTAGCCCCAGCAGCAATCTCATTTCTATACCTTACGAGATTGCTTCGTTCCTGCCCGCCGTACGACTTCGGTAGGCGAGGACTATGGCAGGCGGGTCACTCGCAATGACGGAACAAGCAAATGCAAATAAAACCCTCTAGAGCGGTTCTACTGTGTCATGGTGCAGTGAGGCTCTAAGAAAGGAGTAAGAGTTGATTAAATCGGTGGAGTATGCTCAAATGCCACCGAACCAACGCGCCTACAAGCAATTGACAAGTCTCCAGATTTGCGCTATTATACCGCAGCATAATACATACCGAACGTTAGGTATGCTTGTTATTAAGGTGCTTTAACAACGAGGTGAGATAGGTGCAGACGACCAGCCCCACCATCAAGGAGAACATTACTAAGGAGAATAAAAAAGAAAAAACGGCTTCTGAGCGAAAAAAACAGATTTTCGATGCGGCGATTCACCTTTTCCTGGAGAGAGGCGTAGCGAATACCTCTATGCGTGAACTGGCCGTGGCAGTTGGCATGACCACCGGTGGGTTGTACCACTATGTGAAATCGAAAGACGAAATCGTCCGCATGGTCACCCGGAACGCCATATTTGCCCATGAAGCGGTCAAGGCCCTCAGGAAGAACCTCGGTGATGCCAGTCCAACTGAAGCACTTCGTGTCTGTACTAAATACTGGCTTACGGTAGAGAAGACCGCACTGGAGCAGACCGTTTTCCTTGACCGTGAGAGGGTACACATGGGACTTGATTCACAGCAGGCATATTCGGAATCAGTCCGGAGTCTTATCCACTTCTTTGAAGACCTGCTTGATGACGGAGTAAAAGCGGGGGAATTCGAGGTGGATAATGTTAGCCTGGTAGCTTTTAACATATACATGGCACGGATTCAATTCGCCACGAAATGGTGGCTTCTGCAAGACCTGTTTACCGCTAAAGAATACGCAGCTCAACAGACAAATTCAATCTTGAAACAGATACTTGTTGACAGAAGCAAAATAAAATAGGGGGGTGATACGACGGCAAATCATGACAAATTTAGGACTATGAATAAAATAAATA
>CAZTBG010000085.1:0-5952 GCA_964611805.1 uncultured Dehalococcoidales bacterium
CACATCCCTTAGCAATAGATTCCACATGAGGGAGAACACATTCCGCCAGTTCTGACCCATCTAGTGGCACCAGGATTTTCTTATACATCTTGTCCTCCTTTTATAACCGGTTGAACAGGGCTGAAATTAGCTTCACACTCCAAATACTCAGCTTGTCTCTATCTCCTACTGCATTACGAAGCTGGTTGTTTCGTCGTTTACATTAACCACGTAAGTCTCGCCGGAAGTGAAATCCGTGCCGAGGTTTACATTTTTCTCAAAGAAGCCGTAGATCTGGGCGCAGATGGCGTCTCTTGGTCGTTGTGTGGTGACCTCCATGTTAATAATGTTTCCGTCCCGCTCGGTCTTCAGGTCGTTAAAAGTGGTGCAGCTATCGGCTAGCCCTCCCTTGATATACACAAATACCTGCGGAGGGTAGGATTCGGCAATGCTCACCCTGACTTCGTGGATGGGTGCCGGTCTAATCTCAATCTGGCCGTCAGTGCCTGAAGACTGGCACCCGAAAGCGAGCAAAATAGCCGATGCTAACGCAGTTAAATATATACCTCGCTTTATCATTACTTGCCCACCTCAGAGCAAAGCCTCAATTATTGCCTTATTGAATTTTGGCAGGTCAGCAGGTTTGCGTGACGTGATGATATTACCGTCTTTAACCACCGGCTCATCGACCCAGATAGCACCGGCATTCTTCAGGTCTACGGCTACCGAAGGCCAGGAAGTTACCCGGCGACCTTTGACGATATCGGCCGAAATCAGGAGCTGAGGGCCATGGCAGACGGCAGCTATTATCTTGCCTTCCTCGTGGGCCTTTCTCACCAGGTCAATCATAGGCTGGTGCAGGCGCATCTTGTCCGGAGCGTAGCCGCCGGGGATGATTATGGCATCAAATTCACCGGCTTCAACCTTGTCGGCAGTTGTGTCTACTGTCACTTCAGCCGACCCTCTCTTTCCCTTGTAGCTTTTCTTTGAGCCACTACCCACAATCAACACTCTGGCACCAGCGTCTTTCATTGCTCTCAGTGGCTCTGCAAGCTCGGAGTCCTCAAAGCCCTCCTCAGCCAGGATGGCGATGCGTTTTCCCGTAAGCATGTGTATCTCCTTCTTGAATCAGTCGTTGTGTCGATTCCCTTTCCTTGCGTCAGCGTTGCCTTACCCTATCTTCCGCCTGGCCCTGAGTAAGATGAAACAGCAAGGTCAGCCGAAATCCCATTATCCCGGGTCACCAACAGGTGTAGGTCTTCGGTAATGCCATCAACGCATCCGATAACCGGCATCATTGCTTCGGCCAATCTTTGTCTGTTCGGAGCTTCAACCATTGCAATGATATCTGGACGACCTTCCAGCCAGTCGACAAAAACAACCCCTATTTTGCTCCGCAGCATTTGGACGGCGTATTCGCAATTTCCGTCTACAATTTCAAACAACACGTAAACTCTTGCGCTCATTTCTCTCAGCGGCCTCCATCAACTTATTTCCTGGTAATGATAAATTCACGTTCACTTTGGCTGTTTGCCACATCAAGGGTCATCCCATCCAGTAACCTCAGAAACTCGTTGCCTATCAACAGGACTTTCAAGCCGTGACTGTGTACGACCTCATCTCCATCCTTTTCTCGGCTTAAGACCAGGCCGAACTGTCCTAATGTCCCGTATGATAGCCTGATGCTGGTCTCAGCATCCCTGGCTGATGAGAGCAATAATTTTTTTAATTCTTCTCTGGCTTTGTCGGTTACCTTTACCATTTCCGCCTCCTTTATCAGGGCATACTTCTTAGCGGTTTAAATCGGTGTAACTATTAGCCAGCTCCTGATAACATTCGACTGACCACTCCGCTGTCTGGAAGAAAAGGTCTGCCCACCAGTGAATATCACGCCGCCTAATCAGGTTCCGCAGTTTTCGCATTCGTGATTTTCGTTCGTCAGTTCCCATAAAGAATGCTCTCCTTATGGTTTTAGCAACACCCTCGATATCATACGGGTTTACTCGCAGGGCATTTCTGCGAAGCTGTGTGGCAGCGCCAGCGAACTTGCTCAGTATAAGCACCCCGTCTTCCTCCAGGTTAGCTGCACAATATTCCTTGGCCACCAGATTCATACCATCCTTTAACGGTGTAACAAGCGCAATACTTGCCGAGCGATAGTACGCCAGCAGCTCGCTTCGCTCCAGGCTGCGGAACATGTATTGGACGGGAGTCCAGTCAGTCCCGGCAAGCCTGCCGTTAATCCGGGTAATGAGTCCTTCAATCTCTGCTTTCAGTTTCTGATACTCCGGAATATCCTCACGACTTGGTACCACAATCTGTATTAACGTTACCTTTCCGCGGAGGTCTTCAAAACGTTCCAGGGCTCTCCAGAATGCTTGCAATCTCAACGGAATGCCTTTCGAGTAGTCCAGACGGTCTACCCCCAGAATGATTTGTCGGCCTTCGTTGGCCTTACGCAGTTGCTCTACCATATCTCCCACGGGTTTCTGTGCAGCGGCCCTCGAGAACTCGTCGAAGTCTATGCCGATGGGGAAAACCCCGGCTTCGGTACGATGCCCTCCTGATGTGATTACAGAAACTCGCCCTCCATTAGTTACCTGAAGACCTTCGACCAAAGCTTCAGCGCACAGAATAAAATTATTCTTGTCCTGGGACGTCTGGAAGCCAATCAGGTCATATTCGAGCATCGCCTTGAGGATATAGGTGTCCCACGGCAGCTTATTAAAGATGTCCGGTGGTGGAAACGGAATATGGAGGAAGAACCCCACGGGCTGTGTCGAGCCGATTCTATGCAGTTCTTCAGCCGCCAGTAGAAGGTGGTAGTCATGGACCCAGATACAGTCATGCTGGTTGGAATTTTCGGCAATCGCCCGGGCAAACTTACGATTAACTGCCTGGTAACTGGTCCAGTAAGCAGACCCGAATTCGCAGTATGACATAAGACCATGAAACAAGGGCCAAAGAACTTCATTGGAGAATCCGAGATAGTAATGCTTTACTTCATCTTCCGAAAGTAGGACTGGCTTGAAAACGCAGCCAAACCGCTCACCAGCCGCTACTAGCTGGCCGTTTAAAGATAACTCCCCGCCGATACCCGGCCAGCCAATCCAGAGCCCGTGTCTCTTGCGCAACACTGGAGTGAGAGCAGTGACCAGCCCGCCTGAACCCGGCTTGACCTGTAGCTCACCATTCCCATTTGTTGAAAGGCTGACAGGTAGTCGATTTGAAACAACAACGATTCTGTCTGCCCGGGTCTTGTTCTGAGGTGTCTCCGAATTTTTAGAGAAGCATTCATTTTGGAGGTGGGGGTATAGGACATCGTGCTCCGTGTAATGCCTTATAACCGCTCCCACTTTGCTCTGGCTCTTCAACTCTGCCGCCATTGAACCTATACCTCCTTTTCCGCCAGCCATCGTTTAGCTTTGGTCTTTCTGGCATCTTACATTCAGGGCAGAGGACCGCAGACTTGTGAGTATCGGGAAGGGGAGCGCACTCGAGTCCTGTTTAGAGACTGAGACTGCGGACATTGGGCCAATGCAAGCGCCATCGTTTTACTCCGGGGGTGATTCCAAAGTGAGATTTTATAAGATGGGTGATGAAAAAGTTATAAAATGGGGGCGGAAAAAGTTACAAAACTATGACATTAGAAGGAATATCTTGAGGGCGCACATCAGGGCAGTTCAGGCAAATGGCTGGTCTATCATGTAGCCTGTTTTGGGTATAGTGCGAATGAGTGTGGGATTTTCGGGGTCGCTTTCCACCTTGTTCCTTAGCCTGCTTATCCATGTGCGCAGTATCTGCACGTCATCGCGATATTCTGTCCCCCAGATTAGTGTAAGAAGGTCGTCGTAAAGCATAACTCTCCCGACATTCCGGGCAAGCTCGCTGAGCAGAAGCCACTCAATACGGGTCAGGCGGACCTCTTCTCCTCTCACGATGACAAGACGCTTTTTGAAATCGATAGTCATTTCACCCAGAGAGAGCTGTTCATGAAACTTACGGCTTTCAGCCGGTGCCAGGCGTCGCCTGACAGCCTCAATTCGGGCAACCAGCTCGTCCGGGCTGAACGGCTTGGACAGATAATCATCTGCGCCGAGGTCGAGGCCCTTTACCTTTTCTGCATTAGACCCCTTAGCACTGAGGACAATAACCGGCACCGAGGAAAAAGAGCGGAGTTCTTTCAGGGTTTCAAAGCCGTCCATTCTGGGCATCATTATATCAAGCACCATCAGATCCGGCTCCTGCGCCTGCACCTGCTCTAGAGCATCTACACCGTTACTGGCGATAATGACCTCGTAGCCGGAGACCTTAAGCTTGGAGGAAAGAAAGCTGAGGATACGTTCCTCGTCATCTACTACCAGTACACGGAATTGTCTCATGGTGTTATCCTGCACATACCTGTTCGCCCCAAATCATACCAAATCATATACGTGAATGCCAGCGATGTCAAAGTACGTCTTCTACATTTTGTTGACTGGTACGCAAAGCAGAACTAGAATATGAACAGCTAGCCTGGTTATCAGAAAGATGCAAGGAGGATGCCAGTGGAAGACGGGAGAAGATATAGCGGTATTGATGTGATTGGCAGGGTGCCCTGGGGGACCCACTTCTGCCAGTTTTATAGGACCAAGCAGGACTTGATTGACATACTTGTCCCTTACTTCAAAGCCGGCCTTGAGAACAATGAATTTTGCATGTGGGTTACCTCCGAGCCTCTCGTGGTGGCCGAGGTGCAAGAGGCCATGAGAGGAGCCGTTGAGGATTTCGACGAATACCTGCGCCGGGGACAGATAGAGATAATCCCGTACGACGAATGGTATTTGCTGGGGGGCACTTTTGACGACGACCGTGTGCTTGCTGGCTGGGTCACCAAGCTGGAACAGGCCCTGGCCAGGGGTTATTCCGGGCTGCGGCTGACAGGCAACACGTTCTGGCTGGAAAAAAATCACTGGCGAGCCTTCACGGAGTACGAAGCCAAAATAAACGATGTTATCGGAAAATACGAGATGCTGGCGCTCTGCACCTACTGCCTGGACAAGTGTGATGGCACCGCGGTCATTGATATTGTCAAAAATCATCAGTTCGCCCTGGTTAAACAGGAGGGCAAATGGGATATCATCGAAAGCGATATCTACAGGCAGGCGAAAGAAGAGTTGCGGGAGAGCGAACGAGACCTGAACCGTGCTCAGGCAGTAGCCCATACCGGGAGCTGGCGTCTCGATGTCCGGCACAACCAGCTGTTATGGTCCGACGAGACTTACCGTATCTTCGGCATCCCCACGGGAACGCCCATGACCTACGAGACTTTCCTCTCGAGTGTTCACCCGGATGACAGGGAATACGTTGACCAGCGGTGGACGGCGGCCCTTCGTGGCGAGCCATACGATATCGAGCACCGCATTATTGTGGAGGATGAGGTGAGGTGGGTTAATGAGAGATCGGAACTGGAGTTCGACTCGCAGGGTTCGCCTAAAGGCGGATTCGGCACCGTTCATGATATCACCGAGCGCAAGAGCATAGAAAATGAGCTTAGAATCAAGGACCTTGCCGTGGCGTCAGCCATCACCGGAATCGTCATAGCTGACCTTGGTGGTAACGTGACTGATGTGAATCCGGCTTGCCTCAGTATGTGGGACTATGAAGAAGACGAGGTACTCGGTAAACATGCTACCATTTTTTTTGCAGATAGAATTGAGGCAGAGGTGGCACTGAAGGCGATTCTGGATGAGGGAGCATGGCAGGGTGAAATCAAGGCACAGAGAAACGATGGCTCTACATTCGATGTGCAGGTCTCGGCAAACCTGGTTACCGATGCCGATGGTCAACCTTTCTGCATGATGACTTCGTTTGTGGATATCACCGAACGCAAACAATTAGAGCAGCTTAAGGACGAAATCATCGGTCTTGTCTCCCACGAGCTTAGGACACCACTGACTGTAATCAGCGGCTGTTTAAGTACTGTTCTTACCG
>CAZTBG010000086.1:0-5725 GCA_964611805.1 uncultured Dehalococcoidales bacterium
CGTTCCTCCATGCCGACAATGAAGACAATGGGGAACTCCAGACCCTTGGCCTGGTGCAGCGTTATCAGCGTGACGCGGTCGGTGGTCTCATCAAGGCTATCGACATCGGATACCAGCGACACCTTCTCCAGAAAGGCCATCAGACCGTCCGGTGGGTTCAGGTCGCGGTACTCCTGGGCAACACTGCGGAGCTCTAGAATGTTCTCCCAGCGCTCCTCGCCGTCCGGGCCGCTCATGATGTATTGCTGGTAGCCGGAGGCCCCAACGATGAGGTTGAACAGGGCCGTGAGGTCGAGCATCCGGCTGCTGGTGGTGAGTCCGTCGATGAGCTTCCAGAAGTCGGTCAGTATCCGGGCAGTACGGCTGCTGAATGGGTGCTTGGGTGTGTCTGTGGGCTCCTTCGACTCGGCTAGCAGCCGTATTGCCTCCGTCTGCGAGACGCCCATGGATTTTGCCCAGTCGGCCAGCTTGGCCAGGGTCTGCTGTCCGATACCCCGGCCGGGGATGTTGATTATCCTCAGCAGGCTAATGACGTCCTGTGGATTATGGATAAGGCGGAAGTAGGCGATGATGTCCTTTATTTCGCGGCGCTCGTAGAAGCGCGTACCAGCCACCAGCTTGTAGGGGGTCCCGTAGCGGACAAAGGCCTCTTCGAGCACCCGGGACTGGGCGTTGGTGCGGTACATCACGGCACAATCGCCGAGCCTGGCCTCGCCGAGCTCCACCAGTCGCTCTATCTCGCTGACAACGAAGCGGGCCTCTTCCTGCTCCGTGTAGGTCTCAACGACCCTGATTGGCTCACCTACCTCGTTTTCCGTCCACAGGTTCTTCGGCTTGCGTTGCTCGTTGGCCGAAATCACGCTTGAGGCGGTATCCAGAATCATCCTGGTCGAGCGGTAGTTCTGCTCCAGTATCACCACCTTGGCATCGGGGTAGTCCTTCTCGAAGCTGAGGATATTGCGCAGGTCGGCGGAGCGCCAGGAGTAGATTGACTGGTCGGGGTCGCCAACGACGCAGATGTTGCGGTGCTTGCCGGCCAGCAGTTTGACCAGTTCGTACTGGACGGTATTGGTGTCCTGAAACTCATCCACGAGGATGTGGAGGTATCTTGACTGGTAGCGTGATAGTACCTGCTCACTTTTGCGAAACAGTCGCACTGTCTTCATCAGCAGGTCGTCGAAGTCGAGGGCGTTGCTCTCCTCCAGGAGTCGCTGATAACGCTCATAGGTACGGGAGACAATCTCCTCGAAATAGTTACGACCGCGCTGGACGTATTCCTCCGGGGTGAGCAGTTGACTCTTGGCCGCTGAAATCCCGGCGGCGACCGCAGCCGGGGCGTATTGTTTGGGGTCGATATTGATTTCCTGCATGCCCTTCTTTATCAGACTCAACTGGTCGGCGGCGTCGTAGATAACGAACCGGGGATTGATATTTATGGATTTGCCGTCCTGTCGCAGGATGCGGGCGCAGATTGCATGAAAGGTGCCGAGGGTTATATCGGTCACAGAGCCACTCACGAGTTGCTCGAGCCGCTCCCTCATCTCGCTGGCGGCTTTATTGGTAAAGGTGACGGCCATGATACGGCGGGGGTTGACACGACAGACCTTGATGAGGTAGGCCACGCGGTGAGTGATGACGCGGGTCTTACCGCTGCCTGGCCCCGCCAGAATCAGCACTGGCCCACCGATTGCCTCGACCGCTTCCCTCTGTGCCGGGTTAAGCTCAGCCAGAATGTCCATTCATGCTAATTATAGTTGATTGCCGCCCTCTCTTCAAAGTGACTTAAGCTTACCAGTATAGTCTGTAGGTACACTATTTACGTGTCCGGTGAATCTTTTTAAGATGGTTTTGTTGGCGTCGTAATCTTTCTCCTGATGCGTTTATTAGCTCTCTCCGCTCCCTGTCTACCCTTCTATAAAAGAAGTTGAAAAGTCCCAACCACTGCTGGAAATCGAGGTCAGTAGGATCGGATTCGGGTCGGAACCCCAGGTCTCTGGATAGACGCATGAATTGAGAGTAGGTGAAAATCCCTTTCAGAGCGTTTTTCAGGGCTGATTTTCTCTGACTGAAACCGTATGCTACGAAGTCTCGGTACAGATGAGTATACTTGGCTTCAACTAAGGCCAGTTTCTTCCGTTCGGCTTGCAGCAGTACGATTCCGACAGTTGGCACGGGGGCGAAGTCCGTCCTCCGGAAGTTATGCAGAATCCTGAATTCAAACCAGGGCTTCAAAATCAATGAGGATAGCGTCTCTGTTGGTGTCCCGGCGAACTTCTGGGTAGCCTCTTTCTGCATGACCAAGTAGCAATCATCGGGTGGGTTTTGACTGAAGAGCAGTTTTCTAACGATGCCTGCCGTTGCCGCAAAGGGAATGTTGGCAAAGACCTTGTATCTTGCTTGCGAGGGTAAAGATTCGGTAAGGAAATCCCCGTGTCGTGGTGTCACCAGAGGGTTATCGCCAAGTTTCTGCTTCAGTCTGTTGAACAACTTGTTATCCTGCTCGATGGCGATAACCCTGGCCTGTCTTTTGGCAAGCTCTTCACTGATGATGCCACAACCCGCACCGATATCATAGACGAGGTCTCCTCCCGTGATGCTTGACTTCTCCAGTAGTTTGCCGATTAACGCTCTGCTTCGTAGTCGGTTCTGCGAGTACTCTCTCCTGTATTCTCTGTCTTTTATAACCACAATGCCACCTCCCTTTACGTGTTTTTAGACAACCAGTGTTGCTTACTGTGCAGTGAGTCGCTGGCGACAAATGCGGGGAGGGGGCGGTGGCTTTCTTCTGAGGTCAGCCCTGATTAAGAAGTATGGCTATAGCTTTACAGAATGGCGGCGCGGGGCTGATAGGATTGAGACTGATTTGCAGTAGTGTACCAGTGAGGTCTCTGTGTAAGGGGTAATATCTCAGAAACTGGACAGTAATATGTATACGCCGAAGAAAGACAACGACCAGAAGATAGCCTGCCTGACACTTTGCTGTGTCTTAGTTAGCCGCTAGAGCCCACTACAGCTGTTAGAGTCGTTGCTTCTCGATCATCATATTATGTACCACCGCGTGACTGTCTAATGTGACTGGTTCCAGTTTAGTTTTACCCCGGTGAATTGTCAATATGTAATCGTCCCTTAACGAGGAATATCTACGCCATTGTGGTTTGACTGCGCATCCTCGCTCGACTTATTATTGGTGGCAGGTAAATAATAATTGAGGTGTAAATATGGCTGAAAGTGATGCCGTTCTCGTGGAAATTGAGGAAACGATTGCTACCGTGACTATCAACCGTCCAGAGGCAAGGAATGCCCTTAATCGGGATGTCTTCTTAGGACTGCAACAGGCAGCCCAGAGCCTCAAGGAGAACCCGGAGGTGAGGGTAGCTATCCTGACGGGGGCCGGTGAGAAGGCCTTCAGTGCTGGTATCGACCTGAAGATGGTGGCCGGGGGCGGTGCCGGGGTGTTTCCTAACTATCGCGGTGGTTACGACTCGCTTTTTGCCATGAAATCGATATTCACCATGTACGAAGACCTGGCGATACCGGTAATTGCGGCCATCAACGGTTACTGCCTCGGGGCTGCCTTTGAGTTGAGTCTCTGCTGCGACATGCGCCTGGCCGCCGATACCTCGATATTCGGGCTGCCGGAAATACAGTTTGGCGTCATTCCTGACCTGGGAAGTGCGCAGCGGCTGCCGAGGATTGTGCCACCCGGCTATGCCAAGGAGTTGATTCTAACGGGGCGTCGCATTGATGCCGCCGAGGCGTTGCGTATCGGGCTGGTTGACCATGTCTATCCACTGGACCAGGTCAAGGCGGAAGCCAGGAAACTCGCCGAGGAGATTGCCAAGCTCCAGCCGCGTATTGTTCAGGGGGCTAAACGGGCGGCCAACCTCTGGATGAATATGCCCCTTGACAGCGGACTCAGGACGGAGACGGATATCTGCACAGGTTCTGGCAGTGGTGGTAGTTTTGGCGAGCAGGCGCGGGAGTTTTTAAAGAAAGAGTAGGGTAACCTAATAGACTGGTCTTGACAGCGGACATGGGTTTAACCCGTGCCCGCTGTTTATTGTAACTCTGTCACCCTGCCAGCGTCAGCAGTGCCACTCCGCCGATGACGAGGCCGATAGATATTACCTTGGTGATTATAACGCCGCGGCTGAAACGTTCGTTGAGTACCGCTGGGAAGAAAAAGCTCAGCACCAGGGCATAGATAAAGACGAAGGCAGGCCTGGTACCGAGAATTGTCGATACCAGTGATACCGGTCCCTGCTCCATCGCCCAGAAGGACATAACAAAACCAACTATCACAATAGCCTCATTGAAGGCAGTTAGCCCCAGCACCTTGCTCCGCTGCTCCATATTTCTGATTTCTCCCAGGACCGAAGGACGTAGAGAATATATCAGGAATACTCCCCCCATACAGACGGCACTGATGCCGTACATACTCCAGAACGAAATGTAGTCAAGGGCATACTTGCTGCCGGTGTTGGCGGCTCCAAAGAGAATGCTGGAGACCATCAGAGTGACAAACGACCTGCGGAGCCGTATTCCCTTGCTCTGCGAGTCCCACTGCGCCGAGATAAGTACCGCCCCAGAGACAGTTATGATAATTGCCAGCCACTCCAGCCAGCCCAGGGCCTCACCAAGCACAGGTACCGCCAGGAGGGCTACGAAAATAGGGGAGGTATTGACCACCGGCATGATACGGGATACCTCTTCAGAGCGCATTGTCCTCAGCATCAGCAATGTCGCCGTCACGCGAACGATACCGGAAACAAAGGCTACTGCCACTACCCCTGCACCTGTTCCTTCGGGCAACGGGTTGATGGTGATAATAATCAGCCCGACCAGGAAGTGAAATATTCCAACCGGTGCGAGATAAGCCTGAAGGCTGGGGAATCGTTTCGTGATCAGGTGGCTGTCAAGGATAGAGACAACCGCCGTTATCGCTGCTACAGAGATGGCAATGGGTAGCCAGGTCACGGGTAAACAAGGCTCCTTTCAGGGGACTACCGCAATCTATCTTAACTGATGGTGACAGAAATTAGTAGAGGGTTAATAAACGGGGGCTATATTAGTTTATTGCGAAATGATTACTTGGATATATCATATTCACTTCTAATTTTGCAGGTAATCCTGTTTGTTAATATACATTACAAATCTGTTTTTAAATAAATCGTCCTCATGCAAGAGTGTTACTCCACCAGGTCTAGCATTAAACCTACAATAATCCATGTTCTCGACTGGAATTCTTAGCCATGCCATAATAACAAACGTCAGGGTGAATCCATGAGTTACGATTATTATGTTGTTGTCTGGTTTATTCACAATTCTATTAACAGAGCTTTGTATACGTGTTCCGACATCTCTTCTGGATTCAGAGTTTCTAAAAAACTGATGGTCTAATCTATTACCATCAGTTGGCTTTGGGGTAATGTTTTTCCTCGTCCATTCTTGGTTTTTCCCTTCGGCATCTCCCCAGCTTATTTCTCTCAAGTCACTATCAAGAATAACTGTACTATTAAATACCTCGGCGAAAGCGTTGGCCGTTTCCACACACCTTTTTAAGTCAGATGAGTATATAGGTATATTTTGCTCTCCTATCTCATTATAAAGAGCCACTGCAATTTTTCTGGCTTGATTTCTACCATTCTCCGTGAGAGAGGTGTCATACCATCCTCCAGCCAGACCCTGGACATGATGAGTGGCTTCGGTATGTGTAACAACATAG
>CAZTBG010000087.1:0-5647 GCA_964611805.1 uncultured Dehalococcoidales bacterium
GTAGCAGGTCGTGTTTTCAGTATATAGGTTATTACCAGGATTGCTGAATAAAGCATTACTGGCTATCTTCTTGATTTCGTACTCTTTTGATAGCCAGTAATGCTTCTTCCGATTGCTGCTCTCTTGTTCTGTCATCGGTACTACGTCTCGGCGGGCTGACGGGCTGCTTCCTTAATCCTGGTTTCCACCCGGGCTCTGGCTTTACCGGCCCTCCAGACTGCAATACCGCATACAACGGCGGCAATCAGCAGGGGGGCGACTACGTAGATTCCCAGTGCCATTAAGATTGTCAGTGTGGTCTCCATTGATTTCACCTCCTTCTGTATTTTCAAACCCCCGGTTTTTTTCTTTTTTAACCCTTACCCTTTTTCTATATACACATTAGCATTCATAATGGTAGCTGCAATCGTTTTTAATGCCTGTCCTAGTGTGAGCCAAATACTGCAATAGCCACCTATTTATACAGGCCTGTAAACGCTCCTTAAGCGGGCCAATGTACTCAATGCCGGGGAGTAAAATGGCCTTCTCCGACAAGGCCGGTCTATTCTGTAAGTCCCAAAGCTCTTTTCGCCGTTCCTTGCGACTGTAAGACCCCTGATATATAATTAAAATCGTTGCGAAGGTGTTGTAATCCATGCCTTTTGTCGAAGTAAATCACGTATCGAAGACCTACGGTGACAGGGCCGTTGTCAATGATGTTTCCTTTGATGTCGGTGAGGGTGAGATACTGGGCCTCATCGGCCCCAATGGCGCTGGCAAGACAACAACTATTCGCATCATGATGGACCTTATCCGGCCTGATTCCGGGGAGGTGAAAATCCTGGGGAAGCGCCTCGATGAGGCTGCCAAGAGCAGCATCGGCTACCTGCCTGAGGAAAGGGGTCTTTACCTGAATATGACGGTGACCGAGTCCCTCATATATCTCGCCTCCCTGAAAGGCATGGAGGTTCATCGGGCAACCACCAGGACTGATGAGTTACTCGCTCGAGTAGACCTGTTGCCTCACAAGCAGAAAAAGATAAAAGAATTGAGCCGGGGTATGGGGCAGTTTGTCCAGTTCCTCGTTACGATTATCCATGAGCCTAGGGTTGTCATCCTTGATGAGCCCTTTGCCAATCTGGACCCTGTCAATACCCAGCTCATTAAGGACATGGTCCTCGAACTGCGGAACCGGGGCAGGGCCATTGTCCTCAGCACCCATCGCATGAATGATATCGAGGAGCTTTGCGACCGTATCCTGATGATAGACGAGGGGTATACCGTCCTGTATGGAGACCTGGCTGAGATTAAGGCCCGCTACCGGAACAACTCTGTCCTGCTGGAGTATGAGGGTGATTTGGGTGAGGTAAACGGTGTTGTCCGGAGGCAGGACCACAATGGCCGCACCGAGCTCTTTCTGGATAGCGAAACAATGCCGCAGCAGGTGCTCTCGCAGTTGCTCCAACGGGGGGTCACGGTCAGTCGCTTTGAGGTGGCTACCCCGCCTCTGAACGATATTTTCCTACAGGTTGTCGGTAGAGACTGATGAATAAGACACTCCTGATTCTGAGACATGAGTTTTTAACATTGGTGAAGCGTAGAGGCTTCATCGTTATGACTGTCGTTTTCCCGCTTGTCGGCTTTGCCGCTATCGGTATCTATCTAATTGTCCAGGGTGTCGGCATCGGTGCCGGGACTATACCCGTCATCGGCTACGTGGACGAGGTCGGTGGGTTCAGCGATTATACCACCCAGGGTGACCTGACCTTCCTCCCCTTTGATACACAACAAGAGGCCACCAGTGCCCTGCTTACCGGCAAGATTGACGAATATTTTGTGATACCTGAGGACTACCTGTTAACCGGAGCAATACCAAGATTCTCCCTGGAGAAAGAGCTCGAGGTTCCGGCTAACATCCAGTCGGCCATGGTGAGCTTTTTACAGAGCAACCTCCTCGAAGGGCAGACCACCCCGGAGATAGCCGCACGGGTCAAGTCCCCGATGCTGCTGTCGAATATCAGGCTCGACGAGAGCGGTAATATTGCCCAGGACCAGGGTGGTGTTGAGGCCTTCCTCGTCCCGATGATATTCGGTTTTCTGCTGGTAATGTCCATTGGTGCCTCATCGGGTTACCTGCTACAGGGACTGGGCGAAGAGAAGGAGAACCGTATTATGGAGGTCCTGCTCTCGTCCGTTTCTCCCCGACAGCTGCTCACCGGCAAAATCCTCGGCCTCGGTGCCGCCGGACTGGTTCAGGTGGTCATCTGGCTGGCCTCGGTAATCATACTGGCACGGTTAGCTTCAAACGTTGTCGGTGGGATACTGGCAGGGCTTCAGATACCGGGCAACATGCTGTTTCTAGGAATAGTCTACTTTATCCTGGGGTACCTGTTTTTTGCTGTCATTGAGGCGGGCATGGGTGCCATCGGTGCCAACGCTAAAGAGAGCCAGCAGATGGTGGTTGCCCTTGTATTACCGGCGGTTTTACCCTTCTATATATTTATCATATTTCTCCGGGACAACCCGAACAATGTTGTTGGCACAATACTAACGTTGATTCCGGTCACTGCCCCAATGTCTGTCTTTATCCGACTCGGCCTATCCGAAATCCCCTTATGGGAACTGCTGGTGAGTATCGGCCTGATGATAGCCGGGATTGTGGGTGGCATATTCCTCGCCGCTAAGGCCTTTCGCGTCTTCCTGCTGATGTACGGTAAAACACCCAGCCCTCGTGAGATAGTCCGCTATCTCAGGGAAGGTTAGCAAGCGGCAATTTTGACCTTGAGCCGCAGCCCCGATGAGAGTAAAATAGCCAAAAGTGCCCGTGTGGTTGTGACATTGCTACGGGTAATACTGGCCAGACGATGAATATTGAGATTGGTATTATCGGACTGCCCCAGAGTGGTCGGACAACACTTTTCAACGCCCTGACCAAAGGCGAAGCTGACACAGCAAAGCACACTCAGGCGGGTGCGGCGCACGTGGGGATAGCCAGCTTCGCCGACCCCCGACTTGACACACTGACCGATATCCTCAAGCCCAAAAAGACCGTCCCGATAACGGTATCATACATAGACATCGGTGCGTCGGTTAAGGGGCTGGTTGAAGGGAAGGGTATCGGCGGCCAGTTGCTGGCTCAGTTGAGCAAGGTTGACGCCCTGATTAACGTTGTCCGTGAATTTCAGGATGATAGCATTCCTCATAGTGAAGGTAGCCTGGATGTAGCCCGGGATATTGCCGCGATGAATCTGGAGATGGCCTTTTCCGACCTGGCCATTATCGAGCGCAGGCTGGGCAGAATCGAGGAGTCCCTGAAAGGGGCCAGGCCGGCGGAGCGCCAGCCTTTTCTCCGTGAGCAGGAACTGCTTATGAAGATAAAGGTCGGTCTCGAAGAAGAAGTCCCCATCCGGGAGCAGGGATTGACCGAAGAGGAGACAAGGGCAATCAGCAACTTCCAGTTTCTCACTGCCAAGCCGCTACTGATTGTTGTCAACATCGGCGAAGACCGCCTGCCGGAAGCGGGGACGTTGGAGGCGGAACTGAATGCGACTCATGCAAAGCCGAAGTGCCGTGTTATCGCGCTTTGTGGCAAACTGGAGATGGAACTGGCCCAGCTCGACAGTGAAACGGCAGCGACCTGGCAGGCCGAATTTGGTCTGACCGAGTCTGGATTTGTCCGGATTGTCAGGGTCTCATACGAGCTGCTCGGGCTGGTATCATTCTTCACCATCGCCTCGGCTGAGGTCAGGGCCTGGCCGGTGCCGAGCGGGACAGCAGCGCCGGTGGCTGCCGGGAAGATTCACTCGGATATGGAGCGTGGTTTTATCCGGGCGGAGGTCATCAGTTTTGATGACCTCGTCAAATGCGGCAGTCTCGCCGAAGCCCGCAAGAGGGGACTTCTCCGTGCGGAGGGTAAGACTTATATCGTACAGGACGGCGACGTAATTACCTTCCTGTTTAACGTTTAACGGTCTGTACTACATTTGCTAATGAAAATGACTTGCCCTACAATGTCGATACGTGTACCACAGGCCACCTGTGCGCGGTAGGTCAGATTTCTCTCCAGAAGTATGATAATGCCTGTTACTTCAATAATTATTGCTGCTTTCGCCATATTTGGTGCATCTACAGCATTTTCGATGGTAGGTGTAGGTGGTGGCGTCCTTTATGTGCCGATACTGCTTGCCTTGGGGATGAACATCCACGACGCAGCCACCACCAGCCTGTTCGTAATCTTGGGCACATCGGTCTCGGCGTTCCTCAGGTACCGCCAGCGCGGCTATGTTGACTGGAAGCTGGCACTCGTAATCGAGCCTCCGACCTTCCTCATGGCTTTTGCCGGTGGTCTGGTGGCAGGCTACATCAATGCACTGGCGCTGAAAGTGGTGTTTGCGGCAGTGCTTGTCCTGGTGAGCTTTTTTATGGCCAGAAATATTGTGGAGAAGGAGAATACTCCAGTACAGCGGTGGGGCTACTGGCAGCGTACTCTGAGGGATACCACCTACGTAGTAAAATTACCCTGGCTGATGCCCGCCACCACTATTGCCGGCTTCATTGCAGGTATGATAGGGATATCCGGGGGCGTTTTTAAAGTGCCAGCGATGGTCCTGCTGGGGAACGTTCCCATGCGGATAGCAATCGGGACTTCGTCCCTCATGGTGGGTTTTACGGCACTTGCCGGTCTTTCTGGGCATATCATTGGTGGGTCATTCGATATACTTCTAGCCTTGCCCTTGATGGCGGCAGCATCCGCAGGTGGATGGCTCGGCTCCACCATCTCTATTCAGGCAAGAATAAGAATACTCAGGATGTTTTTTGCGATACTGCTACTCATTGTATCAGGCTGGTTAATAGTGAGCGAAGTCATAGGGGAGCTGTGATACGGCCAGCACGAGTCCAAAAAGATTGCGGCTCCGTGGACTAGCTGATATAATCCAGACATGGGGCTGTAGCTCAGCTGGGAGAGCGCCTCCTTTGCACGGAGGAGGTCAGGGGTTCGAATCCCCTCAGCTCCATTTTTGTGCTACTTTTCAGCGCATTTTGTGTCGTTTCTCGGGTTAAATGACCTCCCATCGTCTCAAATTGCCTGTTAAATATTGTACCCGAGTCCGAGAATTCGACGCACCACAAACACAATGGCGATAACTATTATCGTAGCTACGACTATTATTATAACTCTCTTTCTTATACTCGTTTCTTTTCCTGCCTGTCGTAACGGGGACTCCTATTGGAAAACTCATGTCCACTTGGTAAGTATCTCTTCTCTCTGAAAAGTCTTTGTGCTTAAAAAGAAGAGAATAATGTCTGCTATCAGGATGACACCGGAAATAATCAGAAGAGTCTTGGTGTCTAGCGATATTGCCCCGACTTCGCTGGCAACATAAATGGCAAGGAGGGGAAGCGCAACAAAAAGACCTTGCATCTGAGTAGCACGTGGGTCGCTAGCTCTCGAAGAAACGATAACACTCCACTCGATAGCAAGAATGGCTAAAAGCGGTGCAAGTAATAAGAGTATTAAACCGATAGTCCAGTTGGGGAAATAAGAATAGCCCAGGGTATTATGTGTTACCAGATTGGCTAATACCATAAAAACGACAGAGCTGATGTAGATTGCACCGACAGGTGGAATGAAGGCGGCAATGCTCTTGCCAAGAAGAAGTTCGCTATC
>CAZTBG010000088.1:0-5593 GCA_964611805.1 uncultured Dehalococcoidales bacterium
CACATCCTGGTGCCGTCTGGCGTTGCTGTCTTGTCAGTGGCGGGGTCAAAGATATCGATGGCGAAAACACGTTTGCCATGCTCACGGGCAAACCTGGCCAGCTTGGCAGTGCCGCCGCCCATGAAAGAGCCAATCTCAATCAGGTCTCCCTCCAGCCTGTGCAGAGAATGCGCCTCGATAAAATCAAGCAAGACCTCATAGCCGACAAAGTCAAGAGTCAGGGCTTTCTGTGGCCGGAGGTTCCGCAGGAATCGCTGTAGACTCTGCATTTGGACTACCTCAAGGGAGATTAGTCAAGGCCAGTTCCGAGTCGGCAAGTAATGCCAGTATCACCCCGGCTGCTGTCCAGGTGGTCTTCTCATCTGGGGGATAGATTATTTCCTCCGGCACCCTGATGCCTGTCCAGAAGCCGCCGTCTGAGTCTTGAAGTGGGAGTACCCATCCCAGCAAGGTATCGGCGGCCCCCATTTCGCCGATGCCAACCAGGGCCATTGCCAGTTCACAGGTCTCGGCAACGGTCACCCAGGGCTCGTCTAGAGAGCATTTGCACCCCCAGCCATCGACAACAAACTCAGGCCACTGTCCCGCGATGTGTTCTCCGGCCTCTTTACCGGAGACTACGCCGGTGAGGACAGGATAGTACCAGTTCATAGCGTAACCCCGCCAGTTGTCACCGTGAAAATCGAAAAGCTCAGGTCGTTCCCTGATAGCCCGGCCTAATTTTACAGCAGCTTTATCCCAGTCCGGTCGGTCAAGACCCAGAGTTTGTGCAATTTTCATCCCGCTGGTGATACTCTGATAGATGCAGCTGGACCCCGATAGCGGGGCACTTGGCCAGGGGTCGTCTTTGTAATCTAGCGACCAATAGACCTCGCCGGTCGGCTGTTGCAGACTCAGAGTAAAGCCGATACCCTTTTCCACCACTGGCCACATCTCACGGAGAAAACGCTCATCTCTGGTGGCCAGGTAGTGGAGCCATATGCCGGTGGCCACATAGGCGCTGTGGTTGCTATCTTTGGCTGGCTCTTTTCGCTGGCCGTTCTGGTATGTGTACCACCAGCTCCCGTCAGGGTTTTGTTTTTCAGCCAGCCAGTGGTAGGCCTTCGCAGCGGAGTCGGACATCCCGCACAGGTCCAGGGCGATTGCGCACTCGACGTGGTCCCACGGGTCGGTGACACCGTCCAGGTACCAGGGGATGGCGCCGGAAGGTAGCTGGTGGGCAGCGATGAAAGCCCCTATTTTATCGATAAAGTGTCGCAATTCTGAAGCTGTCATTTGGGAGCTAAGCATCAGTATACCCCTGGCTGTTCTTATGGGCATAAAGGACGACACTCTTGGCGACGACAGGATTGAGCAGGTTCTCTAGGAGGCGAATCGGTTTTGTCTTGGTCATGATGTCCCAAACGAGAAAACGGTGATAGAGGGCTGGAATCCGTGCCTGCTGTCGGTTTATTCCGAAGAGGCAACGGAGTAGCCAGTAGAAGAAGTGGAGGCCATGCTTGCGGCGGATAGTGAAGACGTGGAGCCCATTCTGTTGTAACAGGGAGACGAGCTCTCGGAGTCGGTATTTACGGACATGCCCTCCCGGTTGGTGACGGTAGTCCCGCGATATTTTCCAGTATATGGCTTCGCTGAAATAAGTAGGTACGCTGATAGCCAGTGTACCATCGTCCTTAAGGACACGGGTCAACTCCCGTATTGCTTGTCGGTCATCGGGGACATGCTCCAGCACTTCGGCGCAAATCACCTTATCGAAATGGGTATCCTTGAAAGGCAGTCGCAGGGCATCTCCTCTGAATACAGCCCAGTTGGCCCGGGACTCGCCTGACTGCTCCATAAGGCCAAGGATGTAGCTTGTCTTGTTTACGTTTTCCGGGTCAATGTCCAGGGCACAAACGGTGCACTCAGTCTCCTTACAAGCCTGTGTAGCGTGTCTTCCCTCGCCGCAACCAACATCAAGTACCCGGTCCCCTCTGTTGATGGACAGGAGGTCATAATCTACCGTGAGCATCTAGGAGCTCCTCGTATACCCGGGCCGTATTCAGGGCGGTCTGCTGCCAGGAGAAATTCTCCAGGACCCGTTTCCTGCCGGCATCACCCATACTTTTTCTCAGTTGCCTGTCACTGAGCAGGTGCTTGAGGGCAGCCGCCAGTCCATCCGGGTCGGCGGGCGGTACCAGGAAGCCAGCTTTGCCGTCTTCCCCCACTACTTCTGGCAAAGCGCCGGCCCTTGTTGAGACAATTGGCAGACCGCAGGACATTGCCTCGGCTGCGGGAAGCCCGAAACCCTCATAGAGGGACGGGACGACAGCAATTTCAGAGCTGGCGTAGAGCCTGGCCAGTTCTTCTTTCTCTATCTTCCCGGTAAAAGTAACCGCATCTTCGAGGCCATATTTCTGCACGAGATGATTTGGTTTGTCGTCCGGTGCTCCGTTGCCGACCACAGTAAGCTTTGCCGGAGTTTCCTGCCTCACTTTGTGGAGTGCTTCCAGCAGGAAGGGCAAACCCTTAATATGCCCATTGCCGCTGCTGACCATAATCAGGCTGTTGGCCTCTTTGGGAACATGACCGTTGCCATCGAAGTAAGCGGTATCGACACCGTTAAGTACAACCCTGAGTGCATCCCGCCGGACCTTGAGGATACGGTTGATATCTTTTGCGGAGTTCTCAGAGACAGTTATTACCCGGTCCAGCCTCTGGGCCACCTGTTTTTGCATGCCGATGAACGAGTAGAACCTTCTCAGGCGGAACTGGTCCCAGAGATTCTTCGCCTGGAGCAGGGCCAGTTGTCGGTCAATAGGAATCGGATGGTGGATAGTGGCAACCACCGGTATCTTGAGGCGTTTCATCAAAAGCAGTCCCCATCCAAGAGACTGGTTATCATGAATGATATCGAACTTAAGCTTGGTCATAAGGGTCCGCAGGCGGTGGAAAGCCCGGATGCTGAAGGTGAAAGGCTCCGGGAATGTGCCCAGGGCCACTGCTAGGAACTCATACAAACGGAGTGGGTTACGAACACGTAGTAGCTCTTGCCAGGCAGAGCGTTCCGATTCGTAGAGGTTCAGGCTTTCCAGTTTATGTACCGTGATGCCGTCGTCGACTTCAGGGTAAGGGGGTCCTGACAGCACGTGAACCTCATGCCCCAGGTTCTGAAGTTCCCTGGAGAGATAATAGATATAGATTCCCTGCCCACCACTGTACGGATTGCCTCTGTAGGATAAAAGACAGATTCTCAACTGTATCCGCTCTTCTCCGTTTTCATGGTATCCGCGCTGGCACATCAGGGTGTCAATGTACCGCTCGCCATCTTAATAGGCAATGAAGCGGATAAATAATACTACTAAGGGCGTTAAAATGCAAATCACTGAACAGGAAGAGGATAGTAATACATTTCGTGCCCGTGTCCTGGCACTGTATCAGTTATGGTGGCAATGATGGTAAAATAAGTTACTGGCTTTCAGAGAGGGGGTGAACGTCGTGGAGTGTAACTGGTGTCATCGAGAGCTGACCGAGGACCAGAGCTATATATATCAGGGTAAGGTCTTCTGTGAGGACT
This sequence comes from uncultured Dehalococcoidales bacterium, assembly GCA_964611805.1. Classification (GTDB taxonomy): domain Bacteria; phylum Chloroflexota; class Dehalococcoidia; order Dehalococcoidales; family Fen-1064; genus W589. The sequence continues at coordinate 3,557 of CAZTBG010000088.1, forward strand.
GCCTGATGGACGCTGGTCTATCAATGAAAGAGTGCGACCCCTGGGCAACCTATGTCGACAAGCGCTCCGGGGTGCAGCCGGGAATGAAGCGGGCTGAGACACTCACCGAGATGGAGCGGAGTGTCTACGAGTTCGTCAAGAGCCGTGGCCGGGTGACCAGGGAAGAGGTGATGGAAGGCCTCGGTCTCTCCGAGACCGACCTGAAGGTCCAGCTTGTCCCCCTGATGCACTCGGAAATGGTCAAGGAGGCCGGCGAGGGCGGCAAGCTGTATCTGATATCTGTTGGCTGAGAGGGGTTTTCAGGGAAAATGGTGAAAAAGGTAGTGAGGAGCGACGAAGAATGGCGTCGGCAGCTTACGCCGGAGCAGTACGAGGTTACCCGCTGCGGGGGTACCGAGCCAGCTTTCTCAGGTAAGTACTATAACTCCAAGGACAAGGGTGTATACCGCTGTATCTGCTGCGGCAACGCTTTGTTCACTTCCGAGGCCAAATATGATTCTGGTACCGGCTGGCCGAGCTTTCGGGCGCCGATTTCAGAGGAATCGGTTGAGACGGTGCCTGATAACAGTCTTGGTATGACTCGTACCGAGGTCAGGTGTGCCCGGTGCGGTGCTCACCTCGGTCATGTCTTTGATGATGGTCCGATGCCGGAGGGGCAGCGCTATTGCATGAACTCGTTATCGCTCGACTTCAGTGAAAAAGATAGAGAGCCAGAGTAGATAACACCTACTCCGGGCTGTTTTATTTCGGGAATTGGCAGCGCCGGCAGGATACCGGCGCTGTAATCGTAATCAGCGATATGCTGATGCTGTGCTCGCTCTAGCCTTTGCCAATGCGGAACATCTTCGTACCGCAGACCGGGCATACGCCCTGGGTGGCTGGTTTGCCATTCTTCATGGTAATGGCCTTGGTGTCTTTCATCTGTCTCTTAGTGCGGCACTTCATGCAATATGCTTCCATCGGTGCTCCCCCCTTAATTAAGATAATATTAAGACAATCGTCCTTAGAGTAAGCCATCTTCTGGTTAATGTCAAGAGTAAATAAGGCCAAATCAGCCATTTTTCTTATATTAATTACATGTGTCGTAGTCTTGACAGGGCAAAATTGATGGTTTATGCTCTCACTACTCTGGTTAACGGAGGTACGATAATATGCCTGTAGTGCATGTTGGGGACATTAATATCTACTACGAGATTCACGGTGAGGGAGAGCCGCTGGTCTTGATTATGGGTTATGGTGGTAACTCCGGGCAGTGGTTCCGGCAAATCCCTGGCCTCGCACAGAAGTACCGCGTAATTTCCTTTGACAACCGGGGCACTGGTCGAAGCGACAAGCCCGATATCTCCTATACTATGGAGATGATGGCCAGCGACGTCGCCGGATTGCTTGAGGCCCTCAGTATCACTGCCGCTCATGTCTATGGCGTTTCCATGGGTGGTATGATAGCCCAACATGTCGCGCTTAACCACCCGGAGAAGGTAATCAGCCTTGTCCTGGGATGTACTACGTGCGGGGGTGAACAGCACAGTGTTGTGCCCGATGCTGAGGCAATGACTCTCCTTTTCGATATGGAACGCATGCAGCGGCTGACACCGGAAGAGATGATAAAGGAAACGATGCCGTTCCTTTGCAGCCAGGAGTTTATCGATAACAACCCGGATGTTATCAGGCAGTTTACCAAGAACTCAATGGAATACGTAACGCCACTTCACACTTATACAAGACAGGCCGAGGCAATAATGGGCCATGACACCTATGACCTTCTGCCGGATATCAAGGTGCCCACCCTGGTTATAGCCGGAGATGCTGACAGGATAGTCCCGGCGGGGAACTCAAAGATAATTGCCTCCAGAATACCCAACGCGAAGCTGGTAATCCTGGAAGGAATGGGACACGGCTTCTTTATTGAGGCAGCTGAAAAGGCCAATAAGGTAATAATAGACTTCCTGAAGAAGCACCGCCGCTCTGGCTAGCTATCTCTGCGGCTCGATTATAACCTTAATTGATTCTTTAGCCTCGGCGACCAGCCGGAACCCT
>CAZTBG010000089.1:0-5569 GCA_964611805.1 uncultured Dehalococcoidales bacterium
AAGGAGAGGGGGATACAGGGGGTGAGGTAGATACACAAGAGATTGCTTCGTCGCCTATGGCCCCTCGCAATGACAGCAAGGGTGGGGGATAAGGGTTCTCTTCCCTCGAGGAGAGGCGATTATGACGCTTTATTGTCTATGGCAATTAAATCATCATCTGGTATAATATACTAAATGGGGGTTAACGAAAGGAGGTCGGGGATATGTGTAAGACCTGCCGCAAACACCATCCGGAACTATATACCGATAAACCGGTTGCCAAACCGGAGAAAGCCAAGAAAGCATCTCCAAAGAAGAAGTAAGCTTTCCATCTCTCCCGCCTGTCGGCGACCGCAGAGGGGCAGGTCATGATGCCCCTCTTTTCTTTTCTCTTACCTCTACTTTGCTAAAGGAGAGGGGTTTATCCTGAAGGATTCTCCCTGAAGGGTTCTCTCTGAAGGGGACCGAGGGGGAGGATTCAAAGCCGTGGGGGTAAGGTAGAAAAAAATATTACTAAAAGGGGGTTGCCAGAAAGACCCGCAGGTGTTAAGGTAGAGTAAAATATCGGCTAACTGGAGGGGATTGACCGGCAGAATTGGTGATAATCCTGGCCCTTGAATTTTTTATATTATCTTTACGTGCTATGTCTTTACCCGCTACGTATAATGTGATAGAATACAAGAGGAAGGACGATGGCTTCTGCTGAAAAGAGAGCCTAGTGATAAATAAAGGGAGATTCGTCCGAGTATTACCGTAATTTTGAGAGGAGATAATAGTTTCTTGGTGGTTTGTGCGAGGTGGTCCCACCCGTTCCCATCCCGAACACGGCAGTGAAACGCCTCAGCGCAGACGATACTGAGGGGGCGACCCCTTGTGGAAAATATGTCACTGCCAGGAAGCTTTTTCCTCTCTATGGCTATATCTGGTGTTGCGGGTATGATTTGGGGGCGGTAACAGGGAGGAAGATATGGCAAGCCGATTTGAGAAGTTTTCGGAAAGAGCACGAAGGGTGCTGACCCTGGCCCAGGAGGAAGCGCAGCATCTCAACCACAGCTACATCGGTACCGAGCATATCCTGCTTGGCCTGCTCCGCGAGGAGGAGGGGGTTGCTGCCAAGGTCCTCACTAACCTGAATGTTAGTCTGGGTAAGGTACGTTCTGGGGTAGAATTTATCATCGGCCACGGCGAGAAGCCAAGTACCGGTGAAATTGGGCTTACGCCCAGGGCGAAACGCGTCATTGAGCTGGCGATAGACGAGGCACGTAACCTGGGGCATAACTATATCGGTACCGAGCACCTGCTGCTGGGGTTGCTTCACGAAGGTGGCGGTGTTGCCGCCGGTGTGCTGGACAGCTTCGGTATCACACTGGAGCAGGTACGTAATGAAACGACTCGGATCCTCAGCCAGAGTGCTCCCAAATCGCGGGTTAACCGTACCCAGAGCCGCACCCCGGCCCTAGACCAGCTAAGCGTTGACCTGACAGCCGCAGCCCGTGCTGGCAGACTTGACCCGGTCATTGGCCGCCACAAGGAGATTGAGCGTGTAATCCAGATACTCAGTCGGCGGACGAAAAATAACCCGGCCCTTATCGGTGAGCCTGGTGTGGGTAAAACGGCAATTGTCGAGGGCCTGGCCCACCGGATTGCTGCCGGTGATGTCCCTGAAACCCTGGAGGGCAAGCGGCTGGTAACGCTGGACATGGCTGCCGTGGTCGCCGGAACGAAGTACCGGGGCGAGTTCGAGGAGCGGCTGAAGAAGATTATCGACGAGATAAAGACCGCCGGTAACTGCGTTCTGTTCGTTGACGAGTTTCACACCATCGTTGGCGCTGGTGCTGCCGAAGGGGCGGTCGATGCCGCCAGCATCCTCAAGCCATCACTGGCGCGGGGACAGTTACAGGTTATCGGCGCCACCACTCTGGATGATTTCCGTAAATACGTTGAGCGAGACGCCGCTCTGGAGAGACGCTTCCAGCCAATCCTGGTTGAGGAACCGACTGTCGAAGAGACAATGGAGATTCTCCGCGGTATTAAGGAGCGCTACGAGGAGCATCACAAGCTGGAAATCAGGGACGAGGCACTGAGCGCTGCGGCGACACTCGCCTCACGTTACATTCCTGACCGTTTTCTGCCTGATAAGGCTATTGACCTGATTGATGAAGCAGCCTCTCGGGTAAGAATCCAGCGTCGGAGCACGCCAATCACACTCAAAGAAGCGCGACGTTTGATTGAGAGTGTCCGTAAGGAAAAGGAAACAGCACTGGCAGCACAGCAGTATGACTATGCTGCAGAGAAGCGCCAGCAAGAGATACAGATTGAGGAGAAGATAAAGGGACTGGAGAAGGAGTGGCAGGACGAGCAGGAGCAGGAGAAGCCAGAGGTCACCCCGGAAGATATTGCTCAAGTGGTCAGCATGTGGACTGGAATCCCGGTGACACAACTGGGTGGCGACGAGACAGCACGGTTGCTGCATATGGAGGAGGCACTGCATAAACGCATCGTTGGCCAGGATGAAGCGATTGACACGATTTCTAAAGCGGTGAGGCGGGCTCGGGCAGGACTCAAGGACCCGAGGCATCCCATCGGTAATTTCATCTTTCTCGGGCCGACCGGCGTCGGCAAGACGGAACTGGTCAGGGCACTGGCTGAGTTCATGTTCGGCAGTGAGGACTCGCTGATTCGACTCGATATGTCCGAGTATATGGAGAAACACACCGTGTCCCGGATGGTCGGGGCGCCGCCAGGGTATGTCGGCTATGACGAGGGCGGGCAGTTGACCGAAGCCGTCAGGCGGAAGTCGTATTGCTGCATCCTGCTTGATGAGATTGAGAAGGCCCACCCTGATGTCTTCAACATCCTGCTCCAGATATTTGATGACGGCCATCTGACAGATGCCAAGGGCAGGCGGGTTGACTTCCGTAACAGTATCATTGTCATGACGAGTAATATTGGGGCAGAACTTATCCGGAAGGGAACGACTATTGGCTTCACTTCTCGTACTGATGAAGGAAAGGTACAGCAGCAGTCATACGAGCGGATGAAGGAAAAGCTTCTTGCCGAGGTGAAGAAGACCTTCCGTCCTGAGTTCCTCAACCGTATCGACGGTATGGTGGTCTTCCATCCGCTGAGCAAGGAACACATCCGCAGCATAGTTGACCTGATGTTGCAGGTAACAATTGAACAGCTTGCCGAGAAAGACGTAAAGCTGGAGATTACCGAGGCGGCTAAGGACCTGCTCGGTGAGAAAGGTTTTGACGAGGTCTTCGGGGCACGGCCGTTGCGCCGTACTATCCAGGATATGGTTGCCGATAAGCTGTCGGAGGATCTGTTACGCGGCAGGTTCAGGAGCGGTGATAATATTGTTGTCGATGCCGTAGACGGAGAAATCGTGGTAAATCCACAGGCCGTCGGTGCGCTTGCCGGGGATGAAGATTCCTAGGCGTTAATGAGAGCCATGAGGTTCAGAAGGGGCGGGGAAACCCAATAAAGGGTGGAAACGCCCTTTTCTTTTTGGTAAAATTAGCCTAATTTAGAGTAGCTGATACGAAAGGAGTTGCATTGGCACAGGAGATAATAGAGGCCCCGATAACGGGTACTGTGATTAGCATAGAAGTCAGTGTTGGAGACAAGGTGGCAGAGGGTGATGTCCTTCTCTATATCGAGTCGATGAAGATGGAGAATCCGATTCTGGCGCCAGTGGATGGTACTGTTACCGAGATAAAGGTCGCCGTAGAGCAGGTGGTCGAGACGGGAGACCACCTGACGACTATAGAGTACTGATTGGGTCGGGTTGGCCCACTTCGTGAGATAGGAGTGCCGGATGATAGACTGGGGCTTGGTAGCCAAGGTTGCCGGTGCCGGATTTGGTGTGACTATGCTTGTCCTGACGTTACTTTCGGTAATTGTCTGGCTGGTGGGCCTGGTTACGCGTGAGTCAGAGTCCCAGGGTGAAGAGAAAAAATAGGTGTTTGGTCTGTATGAGAGCGCCTTCGGGGCGTTGACCTGGGGAAATATCGTAATGCTCCTTATCGGGGGGTTCCTCATGTATCTTGGTATCGCCAGGAAGATGGAGCCCCTCTTACTTGTGCCTATCGGCTTCGGTGTGCTCCTGATCAATCTGCCTCTGGGCGGGCTGATGGAGGTAGGAGCTGATGGCGAACCCATCGGCCTGCTTGCCTGGGTGTTCCGTGGGGGTATCACTACCGAGCTTATCCCTGCCTTTATATTTCTCGGGCTGGGGGCCATGACCGACTTCGGCCCCCTGATTGCTAATCCAAAGACTCTCATACTTGGTGCCGGGGCACAATTTGGCGTCTTCTTCGCTCTGATTATTGCCTTGCTGGTAGGGCGGGCATTTCCGGATTTTCTGGACATCGGCATTAAACAGGCGGCAGCCATCGGTATCATCGGTGGGGCTGATGGCCCGACAGCGATTTTCACGGCCACCGAGCTTGCCCCCAAGCTGGTAGGTGTCATTGCGGTATCTGCCTACACCTATATGGCACTTGTTCCCATTATCCTGCCACCCGTTATTCGCCTGTTAACTACGAAGGAGGAGCGTGCTATCTACATGAAGCCGCAACTACGGAAGGTATCGAAGAGGGAAAAGCTGTTGTTCCCCATTGTCGGTGCCGCCGTTATTATTCTGCTGGTGCCGCGGTCAGCGCCGCTCATTGGCATGTTCATGTTCGGTAATCTGTTGGCAGTTTCCGGTGTCACCGAACGGCTGGCCGATACTGCCGCCAACGCCTTTATGAATATCCTGACCATCCTGCTGGGACTCAGCATTGGTGCTTTTATGAGTGCTGAGAGCTTCTTGCAGGGAGAAAGCCTGGTAATACTGGGGCTGGGAATAATCGCCTTCGCTACTTCAGCGGCTGCCGGTATCCTGCTGGCCAAGCTAATGAACCTGTTCCTTAAGGAGAAGATTAACCCGATGATAGGCGCTGCCGGCCTTTCTGCGGTACCCATGGCCTCGCGGGTGGTGCAGGTGATGGGACTGAAAGCCAATCGGCGGAACTATCTGCTGATGCATGCCATGGGACCGAACATTGCTGGTGTTATCGGTACTGCTACCGTGGCCGGGGTGTTCCTGGGGATATTGGGGTAGTTAGCCGCCGATATAACTCACTTGATTACTCTCTATTTAATTTAGTTCTTTTCTTTTAGTATCTGCAGGCAATGAGCGAGCTAGACATCAGAGAAATAGGCAGCGAGCATGAATTGCGAGACAGCGCGCGTGTTATCCGGAATGCCTTCAGGACGGTGGCGCTGGATTTTAATCTCACCAGGGAGAACAGCCCCACCCATCCCTCTTTTATAACGATAGGAAGGCTAAGAGAAGACCGTGACAGAGGGGTGAAGTTTTTCGGGCTATTCTTGAGAGAAAGGCAAATCGGGTTTATCGCTGTGGAGAGAGCCGATGCTAACCTCTACTATGTGGAGAGGCTGGCAGTCCTCCCGGAATGGCGCCACCGGGGATATGGTAAAAGGCTGATGGAGTTCGCCTTTCAGCACGCCAGGGCAAACGGTGGTAAAAAGGTCTCCATCGGCATCATCGATGAGCAGACTATTCTGAAGGACTGGTACA
>CAZTBG010000090.1:0-5427 GCA_964611805.1 uncultured Dehalococcoidales bacterium
GAGCATGACGATTTTCTCACCCTTTTGCTTCATCTCTTTTATCTGGTTTATAGTGGTACGCATTGTTCCCCTCCTTACACTGGAGCGGTCTCGGTAGCTCGCCGTACTGAAGTGCTGACATTATTAGCATCGATATGGACCAACTTTGGTCTGAAAATACGAGCTTCGTCATCTCTGAGATGACAGTAGGAGAGAATAATGACCAGGTCTCCGATGGATACCAGCCTGGCAGCTGCGCCGTTGATGCAAATCTCGCCCGGGCCTCCCTCGATAGCGTAAGTAGTGAAGCGGGAGCCGTTGTTGATGTCGAGCACCTGCACCTGTTCATAGGGCAGGATATCAGCTTCTTCCATGAGCTTTCGATCAATGGTGATGCTGCCCTCGTACTCAATGTTACAGTCAGTGACGTGGGCCCGGTGGATTTTGCTCTTCAGCATAATTCTCATCGTATCTCCCCCCGTATCATGTTCATTCCGTTATTTTAATCTCTTCTGTAGAATTTTTAAGCAACTTTTGCAGTTCCTCCGCCTGGTGCTGGTCTATTCTCCCCTTGGCCAGAGCAATCGGGATGGTCTGTCGGCCAAGGTCAAGATAGGTTGGGAGCAGGGCGGGGGCTGCTTTTTGCATAGCATCGATGTGTTTCTCGATGGTGCCGGTGTCACCGCGGGCAATCGGCCCGGTGAGGCATTTTGGTATGCCGACCCTTTCGATATTAGCAATCGTCCCACGCAGCAACGGGAGTAGTGCTTGAGTAGCCCGCTCTGGTGGGACGTCGAAGGTCTGCCACAGGTCGGTGGCCAGTTTGACCAGAGTAACGAGGTAGTTGCAGGCGATAACGGCGGCAGCGTGATAGAGTACCTTATCGCCGGCTGTTAGCTCTATCCATGTTCCATCAAGGGTGGTGGCTATTTCCTTGAGGGTGCTCAGCAGGGGTTCCTGGGCTTCGAGGGCGAAGGTTGAGCAGGCGATATTGTTTATCGCCTGCTCAACGCTGGCAAAAGTCTGGAGGGGGTGAATGGCGCCAACACTGGCGCCCTGCTTTCGGGCTGGTTCCAGGGTATCAACCGAGTCAGCCCCGCTGCAGTGAACGATGCTCTGATTGGGGTGCCAGTTTACGGTCGATACTACGGTAGCGATGGCGTCATCCGGGGTGGTAATGAAGACCAGGTCGGCGGCATCGGCGACGGCCTGATTGTTATCAACGGCATGACAGCCAGTGATGGCCTGCGCCAGTTTCTCTGCTGATGTCTGGCTTCGACTGGCGACAGCGACCACCCTGTAGCCGCGCTCACTCAGCCTGATTGCGAGCGCTGTTCCTACTGTTCCAGCCCCGATAAATCCCAGCTTTGGCATTTCGCACCTCACTCCAAAGCCCGGAATAAAAATGCCCTCTCTGGCACTACCAGAGAGGGCATCAAAAACGCTTCACTATTTCTGCCGTCTCGGTCGTGTCCGATCCAAGCGACCATCTGTTGTTAAACACCCCGGTGGCTCACCACCTGCCCGGTTGGTGGCCTTGTTCTCACCGGCACCTAATACTATCAAACGCAGGCCGATTTGTCAATAGCGTATTTGAGGCGGGTTGCCTGCCGAGGGCCGGTAAAACAGCAGGAGACTCTTAGCAGTGAGGGTTTTACGCTTGCTTAGCCTCTCTTTCGTCCGTATACCAGCGTGCCCCGCCATTCTAAAGATTCAGGCTGACGCAGGCTCTTGACATAGGTCTCCAGTTCAGCAACACCGCGCTCGAATTCTCTCTGGGGCATAAGGCGGTAGGTGGAGACATATTTGCCTTTTACCTTGCGAAGGTACTCTTCATCTATTACGATGCTGTCGCCCAGCACCGGCTCGTGTCTGATATCCTGGAAGCCAGCAGCGGCCAGCAAGTCATATATAACGGATATATCCGGGAATCTGGCTTTATCAATGTCGATGGCTCCAGGAAAGAACTGTTTGAAAACCGGATGTTCGTTTTCGATTTGCTCGTGACTGGATGTCAGAAGGACCAGTGCCCCATTTCTTAAGACCCGGTGGCATTCCGAAAACAATAGTTCCAGGTTGCTTATCTGATGAATGACATATGTCGCTGTTAAGATATCGAAGCAACTATCACGGAAAGGCAGCCTATTGCTGGCCGCATCGGTGCATAATACTTCAAGTGATTTCCCTCTAGCTACCTTCAGCATAGGTAAAGAGATATCAACACCGACTATGTCGAGACTCATCATGTCAAGTAGCTGCTTGGCCAGGTTTCCCGTGCCGCAACCCACGTCGAGGGCCCTCATCCCTTCTTGAATCCCGCCAAACTCGGCCACCTTTTCCGTAAGGTGCTTTGAAAATGAACGGTGCTCGTCGTATGTCTGGGAGATGTCTGTGTAATCGATTCTCATCTTTTACCTTGGATTATACCACCTCTATCTTAGCGAGGATATTAGAAGTCTCTTGTGTTTCTGATTTATCCCTGTTAGGGGTATAATATGGCGGAGCCTGAGTGATATAATTGGGCAAAAGAGCAAATAGTGGGGGGGTGGAAATGCACGAGGCACTGCTTTTTGAGAAACTACCATCCTCTTTCGTCCGGTGTGGTACCTGTCAGTGGCGCTGCACAATTGCTCCGGGCAAATCGGGCTATTGCAGTATGTACCAGAACAGGGATGGGAGCCTGTACAATCTCAACTATGCCCAGGTCTCGTCGATGGCTGCTGACCCGGTTGAGAAGAAACCGCTATTTCACTTTTACCCGGGAACCCTCTGCTTCTCACTGGGCGGTTGGGGATGCAATTTTCGCTGCGAAGGCTGTCAGAACTGGCAGATTTCGGCTGTCCGTGATAAAGAGCGGTGGTACGGTTCCCGTGAGGTACTGCCGGCGATGGCGGTGGAACTAGCGCAAAACTATAACTGTCAGGGTATCTCCTGGACGTACAACGAGCCGAGCATCTGGTTTGAATATACCCTGGATTCAGCACGTCTGGCCAAAGATAAGGGGTTGTATACTGTCTACGTGACCAATGGTTACCTGGCTCCCGAGGCGCTGGATACCATCGGGCCGTATCTGGATGCCTGGCGGGTGGATGTTAAGGGGTTCTCCGACTCTTTATACCGTAAGCTAACGAAGATTACCCACTGGCGGGGAATCCTCGAGGTGGCCGAGCGGGCCAGGCACAAGTGGAACATGCATGTTGAGGTTGTCACCAATGTCATCCCTACCCTGAATGATGATGACGTGCAGCTCAAGGGTATTGCCGACTGGATACACGATAGGTTGGGCGAACTGACGCCATGGCACGTGACCAGGTTCCATCCCCAGTACCAGATGATGGACCTGCCGATGACCCCCCTGGCTACTCTGGAGCACGCCTACGATATCGGTCGGGCTGCCGGTCTCAAGTTCGTTTACCTTGGCAACGTACCCGGGCATAAGGCGGAGAACACGGTATGTTACTCCTGCGGTAACCTCGTCGTGGCCAGGTCTGGCTATGAGACTCGGATAGTAGGGCTGACGGGGTCAAAGTGTCAGTTTTGCGGAGCAGAGCTTAATTTCAGGAAGACTGGTTGAGGAGGTGGAAATGATGATTAGGGAGCCTGTTGTCGCGGGGTCATTTTATCCGGGAACAGCCAACCGACTTCAATCAATGCTGAAGCAACTGGTTGATGAGAAAGCAGTAAAGGAAGACGTAGTCGGCGCGCTCCTGCCACATGCCGGGTACCAGTACTCAGGGGGGGTGACCGGGGCGACAATATCACGGGTGAAATTTGCGGATACGTTCGTCATTATGGGGCCAAGCCATACTGGTCTGGGAGAGCCCTTCAGTATCATGACTGAGGGCATCTGGAAAACGCCGTTAGGCGAGGTGGCGATTGATGAGGAGCTCGGTAAGAGGATACTGGCTTCATCTCGGTTCCTCAAGGAGGACCAGGTGGCCCATCTCCAGGAGCATGCTGTTGAGGTACAGCTTCCCTTCTTACAATACTTCAAGGCGGATGTCAAGATGGTACCAATTATTCTTGCACCCGCTGATGTCAATGTCTACCAGGAAATCGGCCAGGCGCTCGCCGGGGCAATCAGTGGGATTGGTAGAGAGGTGGTGATAATCGCCTCCGGTGATATGACCCACTACGAGCCGCAGAAGGTTGCCGAGGAAAAAGACCGACAGGGAATAGAGGCAATACTACGCCTGGATGAGGTTGAGCTGCTGAAAAGAGTCCGGGAAAAGGGGATATCGATGTGTGCCTATGCACCGGCGGCCAGTCTGATTGTGGCTGCTAAGGAGCTCGGTGCCGGGGAGGTGGAGCTTGTCAGGTATCAGACGAGCGGCGATGCCACCGGTGACTATGCGGCGGTGGTTGGCTATGCAGGCATAATTATTAAAAGAGGCGGAATGTCTCCCATCGCCAGGCTGGCAAAGGATGTCGTTGAGAAATACGTAAGTGAAGGTAAGAGGCTCCGGCCAAAGGCTTTGACACCCGAGATGGAAGGGAAGGCGGGAGTCTTTGTCTCTATTCACAAGGGCCACGCGCTGCGCGGCTGCATCGGTACCTTTGAGCCGGTGGAGAGTAATATTGCCGAGGAGATTGTCTCCAACGCCATCAGTTCGGCAACAAGGGACCCCCGTTTCCTGCCGATTACCGTTGATGAGCTGAAAGAACTCAATTACAGTGTTGATGTCCTGACAACTCCCGACCCGATTGACAGCAAAGACCAGCTTGACCCGAAGAAATACGGGGCCATTGTCGAGTCCGGGTGGCGACGGGGCTTGCTTTTGCCTGACCTTGAGGGTGTCGATAGTGCCGATGAGCAGATTGATATCTGCCGCCAGAAGGCGGGAATTCTCCCCGATGAACCGGTCAACCTGTACCGCTTTGAGGTAAAGAGGTATAAATGAGGGAGAATTGAAAAAAAAGGGAAGACGGGTAAGCAAAATTTTGAGAAACGAATCACTCGTGGTTAGCTTCCGATTCGTTTTTCCAGTTATGTTAACCTGTTTGGGGTGAAAAGGTCATTCCCGTGCCTGCACGCCAGAGTGCGTTACGGCACGCAGGCGTGAAGACGGGAATCCAGTTTTATATAATTAGATATGGTTCGTGGATTCCCACCTACGTGGGAATGACAATACTCAAGAAAGGCACCTGTGATACAGGCCCCCTTTGAGGAGAAGGGTTCGCCCTGAAGGGGACACAGGGGGGAAGGATGATTAGAGACCTGATATTGAAAAACCGGAGCTACCGGAGATTCCACGAAGAGGTCGCTATCGAACGAAAGACCCTAGAAGAACTGGTTGATTTAGCAAGGTGTTCGGCGTCAGCGTCTAACCGCCAGCCGTTGAAATACATCCTGTCCTGCACTCCGGAAAGGAACGCCCATGTGTTTTCTACCCTTCGCTGGGCGGCTGCTCTCACGGACTGGCCAGGCCCGTCTCAGGGCGAGCGTCC
>CAZTBG010000091.1:0-5213 GCA_964611805.1 uncultured Dehalococcoidales bacterium
AGGGTACAGTTGTCGATATACCTGACAACGCGGTATCGGGTACGGGCTGGCCGGCCCTGGCCTTCGGCAGAAACTGCCATACGCTTCCGATTGTACGTGTCCCTCCCGATTGGGGCTTCAATGATACCCTGCTCAGGAGCAAGACGTCCCTTAACCAGCACCAGATAGACCTTGGTCACATTGTGCGACTTGAACTGCTCTACGAGGTCTGTCTGGGCGGTTCGGTTTTTAGCCACCAGCATCACTCCGGAAGTATTCATGTCGAGCCGGTGAACGATGCCCGGTCGCATTGGGTCGCCAGTATCGGGAGTGAAAGACAGATAAGCAAGAATGGCGTTGACCAGCGTGTGGTCAGGGTGTCCCGGCGCCGGGTGCACCGGCAGTCCGGCTGGTTTGTCAATCACCAGCACATCATCGTCCTCATAGAGAATACCGAACGGGATAGCTTCCGGCTCCGGGTGGCTGGCTATGGATGGCAGGACAGCGACTGTTACCCGGTCACCGATATTCAGTTTCAGGCTCGCCCTACCAACCGCTCCGTTGACCCTCACTAGCCCGTCACTGATTAGCTTCTGAGCCTGAGTCCGCGAAAGTTCCGGGCAGTTCGCGGCGACATAACGGTCAAGGCGAATACCCTGGCTATCTACGACGTAACTATGCTCTCTTGAACCAGCCATTGACATAGCTTCGCTCAGGGGGAGCTTCGTATTTCAGTAATAGCCATGCGGATGAGAGAATAGGCGATGATGACAGCACCGACGGTAGTAGCCGAATCAGCAATATTGAAGGCTGGCCAGACACCAAAATCAATAAAATCGATAGCGTAGCCCCACCTTAACCGGTCAATCAGATTGCCGACCACACCACCCAGTATCAAGCCGAAGGCTATAATGTTGAGCCGGGTGACGAGGGCCGGGATGCGGCGATAAACGAGAAAGCCCGTTACCAGGATAACGACAATGCCGACACAGGCAATTATTTTAAGGGCAAAAGAGTGCCCCTGAAAAATACCAAAGGCAGCCCCGGTGTTGTGTATGTGGACCAGCCGAAAGAAGCCCAGCTGATAGATGACCTCACCTTCGCTGTATGACCTTATCCATATATTTTTGGTGAGTTGGTCGACGGCTACTACCAGCAGAAAAGAGAGAGCGAGAACCCCTCCCCACCACCTAGCCAGGGGGGAACCTACCTTTTGCATTCTTCGCCTGAAGCTCCTTGCAAGCCACGCACAACTTCGCATACGGTAACGCCTCCAACCGCTCCGGGTCTATCGGCTTACCGCAGTCCTCGCACTTGCCGTAGGTGCCCTCCTCGAATTTCGTCAGGGCAGCCCTAACGTCGGCCAACTGCTCCCGCATCTGTTTCTCCAGAGCCAGCCTCCGCTCCAACTCAAGGCTCTCCGTAGCCTCCTCCTCACGCTTGCCAAAAGGACTCCCCTCACGCCTCTCCTCAGTAGGGTACGCGCCAGCTCGCAGTTGCTCCAGCTCATCAGTTAAACGCTTCTCGTCGCTCTCAAGACGAGCCTTAAGCGCATCATATTTTCCAGCCACTTTACCTCCTCCCGCCCGTTTCGCAGGTCTGATGGATGGCCGGTCGGATTGTCTTGGAATTCAAGTTAGTTAGATAGGATATTATACTCGAAGGCAAACTATAGAGCAATAATAAATGTCAATACTGAAGTAAAGTGCATCTCTAGTGTATCCTACTTCGCCCTGTTTGGCAACTTTTTTATATAAGTGTCGCAGTTGCGGCATCCGATGATAGAGGGTAAAATCTGAGGAAGAAGACCCCGTCCGACTGGTACTTTGGCCGGATGGGTCGGATGGGAGGACACCCAGAGATGGCAGAGGAACTAGGCAGGATAGAAAAACCCAGTGCAGAGCGTTTCCGGGGAGAACGAAAGCTCTACCTCGTGCCACTGCTATACGCGGGGAAAGACGCTCCTAAGGAGTACCTGGAGAAGTATGAATTTTACTGGCAGCAGGTGGAGGAACAGATAGCCAACCAGGAATCGAAGATAGGGAAGGTTGGGCGGGTCTATCATGAATTGATCGCCGTCGGAGGAGAGGAAGGGCTTAAAATCTTAGAGGAACTGAATCCCCCTGGCCACAAGATAACGCGGGAGCGGGCTGAGGCTGGCGCCGTACTCGAGGCAACCGAAGAGGCAGAACTGACCAACGAGTGCATGGACTGGGAGCGATTTCTGTTGTTCGGGTTTCTGAGTCGGAGTGCAGCCGGGAAGGTCAGCGAGCTGTACCGGGAATCCACCAAGAAGCGATACGAGTACATTGCCCAACGGATAGATGAGACACTGGGGGCCGATGAGGTAGCCATTCTCTTCATCAGGGAAGAGCACCAGGTACAGTTTCCCCAGGATATCCAGGTGTTCATGGTGGCGCCACCGGCGCTGGACGCAATTCACCGCTGGCTGCGGGAACGCCCACCGCATGAGGAACCAAAAGACTCAAAAGAGTCAGCGGAATCGGAAAAACAAGAAGAACCAGATAAACAGGGGGAGACACAGGAGGGGACTTGAGAACCCTCGTGCTCAGCCTGGGCTACTTTCATTACCCGCTTCTCTGAGAAAGTCCCCGACCTCTTTGGCCAGTTTCTCGCCCTCACCTTCAGCGAGTCTCAGGCCGCGCTCCAATTTGCCGATGATGCTATCAATTTCCGGGTGTGCTGCCCGTATTCGGTCAATCTTCTCATTCTGTAACCCCGCCTGCTCATCAAGTTCAGTAAGGTCAAGACCGAGCCTGAGTCGGTCGCTGAGAAAATCGAGTACCCCGCGGTAGGCCTCAGGGTCATCAGCCGAGACGAGGTAGAAAGGGATTGGTATCCAGAGATTAGCGGAAGGAATACCCCTTCTCTTGGCAGCCCACAGGAAGAAAGAGTTTAGAGTAGGCCTTCCGCCGGGAGGTGTCTCGAAGTCCATCTCCCTGGTCAGGTTATATCCGCTCAACTCCATCTTCAACTCCGGGGAACCCATCGTGCCGAAAAACTGACGGGGAGCCGTGTGAGCTCCCATAGCAATCATGCTGCCAACAGTATAAATCTCCCTGACATGGCAGTAGTCTTGGGCAACATCCAGTATCAGGCTGAGGAACTGGTACCATTCATAGCTGGGTGGCGTACTACGAAAGACCACCAGGTCCTTCTCAGGGCAGGCATAGAACCTGCTCTCCGGGAAGAAGACAATGTCATTTATGATGGTGACTCCATTCAGGGGAAAGAAGTCAGCCGGCTCAATCTCACAGAAGGCCTGCCCGCCGAGCTTCCTGACCAGATAATCGGTCACCCTCCACCCCAGTCTACCGGCATCCATCGACCAGCCAACAATCATAGTCGGGTTGCGCAACTCCGGTCGTGCCGAGAAGTGGATCTTCTCATCCATTATGCCTTGTCTCCCCCTCCCCCCTGGAAGAAATCATCGATGTGTTCTTTTATCCACTCCTCGTCTTCTTCAGTAATCACCTCAGGCTGTGCCTCTTGTTTCCGCTGCTCAACTCTCTCCCTAATCTCCCGAGGGAACTGCCGCAAGACGTTGGCGATTAAGTCCTCCATCTGGTCTATCATGTCATCGAAGGCTGTCATATCAACACTGATGCCCAGTATGGCAGCAAGTACCTCAAGAACGGACTGTGAAGCCTTTGGATAAGGGAAAGGAACCCGTGAGAGATAGTCTGGTATCTCACCCATCAGGCAGACACCCTCGAAACCGCGTTTCTTGGCGACGCCAATCAGCAGGCCGTTTAAGCCGGTGATGTTGCCGATATTTTGCCGGCCCTCAACTTCGCTCATGAGGAATGCATTGGTGTAGCTCTTCATCTCAGAGAGCAACCTGCGCTCGGTAGCTACCGACCACACCCGCGACCTCAAGCTGTGATGGGTGAGGGCAACAGCGGCCCCCGAGGTATAGATTCGACGGCAGCCGAACTTCTCCGCCACATCCAGAACCTGGTTGGCCATTTCATAGGCTTTGCCACCCTCAGCGTACATCCTGCCTCGACCGGAAGGCTGCTCTTCCCCGATGAAAAGCAGCAGGTCTCTATCGGCAAGCTTCTTGTAGTAAAACTTGCTGGTGGGGAACTCAAGGTCATGCAGGACGCCATCCCTGATAATGACCTTATTGGGATAGAAATAGTCCCAGGGCTCAATCTCCCCGAGCTCTTCGGCCTCAACCTGCTGCCTGAGATTGTCGACGGTGAGTACGCCGATATTACCGATACCGGGCCAGCCGACAATCATGGCCGGTTGATGTAGTTCCGGCTCGCTACAGAAGACTATGCCCAATGCCCACCTCGTCAGGTCTCTTCAACACTATTCTAGCTATTTATAGATGTCAGGACAAGTATTTATGCTCGTTCGTGTGATTATTGACACTCTGGTATTCTCTTACCTTTCTTCACCCGCACTGTTTGGTAGTGCTGGCCCCATCTCCTTAAGCGCCCTGAGAAATCCATCCCCCTGACCCCCTTCCTTTAGTAAAAGAAGGGGGAGAAAAGGAAAGAGGGGCTGTGCCCCTCTTTAGTTCCCCTGTAGATGGTGTTTGGCATGCCTATTTACTCCAGAGGTTTCGCTCCTCTTGAACTCCAATTATTAGCCTGCGGCCAGAGTAAAGAATACCCCACATGATAACAAGGTACGCTCATAAGGTGCAAAGGTGCTTGCATAAGAACTGGCCTTCTCACCGTTTTGGGGTGTCCAAGAGAAATCCCTCTCGGTCTCCCTTTAACAAAGGGAGATGAAATGTGGGTGTCCCCCTTGGTTTTCCTCATTCGCAGATAAAAGCAAAGGTACCAAAATTGGCTTCACCAACCTATCTGGACTAGCCCATAAATTTATACCCGGACAGCATGCAACCGATTTTAACGGAACATGGTAAAATAGAGGCAATTTGAGCGGACAAAGGGTAGAGCGACCGGAGGGATTGCCTTGCTACTCGAGCTAAGGGTCAGAGACATCGGCATCATCGAGGATATAAACTGGAGCCTGGGCCCGGGGCTCAACGTTATTACCGGTGAGACCGGGGCGGGGAAGTCCCTGGTGATTGATGCCGTTGAGTCCCTGCTGGGGAGCAAGCCAGACGAAGAGATGATACGGCACGGTGCCGACGAGGCCCGTATTGAGGGCGTCTTTACCATATCCCACAATGATAAACTTGCCGCACTACGAGAAATACTGGTGGAAAAGGGACTCGCCGCCGATGAAGA
>CAZTBG010000092.1:0-5018 GCA_964611805.1 uncultured Dehalococcoidales bacterium
TTTGTTAAGGCAATCAGGGATATGGGACTGGTAGATTTCAGCGAGCCCTTCACTCGCCTGTTTAACCAGGGAACCATCGTCCTGGAGCATCAGAAAATGAGCAAATCGCGGGGTAACGTCATCACCCCCGACGAATATGTGCTGGAACTGGGGGCTGATACCGTCCGTGTCTACCTTATGTTTCTCGGGCCGTGGGAGCAGGGCGGTGACTGGTCGGATACCGGCATCAGCGGGGCCAGCCGCTGGCTGAACCGGGTGTGGAATTTGGCACTGGAGGAATACACTCCCGGAACGGAGAGCAACGAGGCACGCACTGACCTTCAGCGAACCACCCACCAGACCATCCGCAAGGTGACCAGCGACATCGAAAGACTACGCTTCAACACCATGATTGCCGCCCTGATGGAGTTCACTAACTACCTCACTAAAATCAAGGAGTCCGGGAGCGTCGGCCAGGCCGACTGGCAAGAGGCCATCAGAAGCTTGCTGCTGCTTCTGGCCCCGTCAACTCCTCACATCGCCGAAGAGCTATGGGAGCGGACAGGCCATGAGTACAGCATCCATAACCAGGACTGGCCACAGTGGGACGAGGAGCTGGCTAAAGACGAGGAAATCACGCTGGTGGTCCAGGTGAACGGCAGGCTGCGTGACCGCATAACTGTCCCTGTGACCATCAGTGAGGACGAAGCCCGGCAGCTAGCACTGGAGAGCCCCAAAGCCAGACCCCACACAGAAGGCAAGCAACTGGTCAGGGCGATATACGTCCCGCAGAAGCTGGTGAATCTGGTGGTAAGATGAATATCACAATCCGTGACTACGATACGCAAGACTACGACGTCTGCCGCTCCCTCTGGGTGGAGCTGACGCAGCACCACCGGGACATCTATGAAGACCCCTCAATTGGCGGAAATGACCCCGGCCGGGGATTTGATAGATACCTTGAAAATCCCCAGCGCCAGGGTACCTGGGTGGCCGAGCATGACGGCCAGGTGGTGGCTCTCGCCGGCTTACTCACCCACTCACACACCGAAGAGGGCCGGGCAGGAATACAGGGAGAAGTAGACCCGGTGGTGGTGTCCTTACCCTACCGTGATAAAGGGATAGGCACCAGGCTCGTGGAACATGTCGTGGAGCAGGCGAGGGAAACAGGCGTCCATTTCCTGAGCATACAACCAGCCGCCCGCAATGAGCGAGCCATTTCATTATATGTCAGGCTGGGGTTCAATGTGCTGGGAGAGATTACCCTGCTCCAGGACCTCTCTTCATCGTATGATAAGAAGTGGAAACCAGGGATAAAAGTCCTTGATAACGAACTGCGCTACTAATGGTTCTGTTCGGTTTTGGTTGCTACCAGGTAGAGAATAGTAGTGCGTCATTGCGAGGGGCTTTAGCCCCGCGGCAATCTCTTTCTACACCCGACGAGATTACTTCGTCGCTGCGCTCCTCGTAATGACACCACCAACCAAATGCAAATAAAACCGGTAAATGCGCAGATTGCAGTTCAAAGCCCCAAATGCTACAATCAGATTCTGAGTAACGTGTGCTGAGTTGTAGTCCAGACTGGTAACTCATCTTCAATAATTTACTTTATTGATACGTGAGTGAAGTTAAAAGGAAGCGATTAGTGATGTCATTTCAAGAGCCGAAAACCTCATACCGGGAACATGCGGTGGAGGAGTACATTATTACTGAGGAGCCGTTTTACCTGCCGGTCAGGGACGAGGTAAAGCTGTTTGAGGCTGCTTACTCTCAGAGAATACCGGTGCTCCTCAAAGGACCCACGGGATGTGGCAAGACCAGGTTTCTGGAATACATGGCCTATCGACTGGGCAAGCCACTTACTGTGGTCAGACCCCGTTCACGGAAAGCCGCATCTTCTGACGGACGGCAGGCAATCCCCCTTATCACGGTCGCCTGCCATGAGGACCTGACTGCCAGTGACCTTGTCGGCAGGTATCTCCTTGAGGGTGAGTCTACGAAGTGGATTGACGGCCCTCTCTCCAGAGCAGTCAAGGCTGGTGCCATCTGCTACCTTGATGAGATAGTTGAGGCAAGGAAAGACACTACCGTCCTGGTCCATCCCCTCACCGACCATCGACGGATTCTTCCGGTGGAGAAAAAAGGCGAAGTCATTGAAGCCAATGATGGTTTTCTGTTGGTAGTATCTTATAACCCCGGATATCAGAGCACCCTCAAAGACCTCAAGCAGAGCACCCGCCAGAGGTTTATCGCCATTGAGTTCGACTATCCTCCTCTGGACCTGGAAACGAAAGTCATCAAGCATGAGAGTGGCGTTTCGGAGACGCTGGCCCGGGACCTGGCCCGGCTTGGTGAGAAGGTGAGGAACCTCAAGGAATACCATCTGCAGGAAGGGGCAAGCACCCGCCTGCTAATCTACGCCGGAAAGCTCATTGTACAGGGCATCACGCCACGGCGGGCCTGCCAGGTAGCGGTGGTCTGGGCTATCTCAGACGAAGCCGAGGTCCAGCATAGTATCGAAGAGGTCGTTTCCAGCATATTTGAGTGAGCCAACGCGCCTGAAAATATAAAACCGGATGACGGACAAAAGAGACACCATCTTGACTGACCGGGCACTTGAGCAATTCCCACTAACGATTGCCGACAAGCTTCGTGCAGTAATGCCGCTGGTGCCCGGTTCAGTGCATAACCGCCTTATAGACCTGGTCGGGGAAGTGTGTTCCCTGTCCAGCCCCGCAGCATTAGAGTTTTTAAAAAGCTGCCCCTTCGTGACAAACAGGGCTGGCCCTGCTGGCCTGGAGTCCTGGTTTCAGGAAGGCCTTGAATCCCTCCGTAAGAGCGAGGAGAGCGGAATAGAGTATTTCCGTCTGGGAACGTTCAGGAGTAACCACCTGCTGGAGGAGCTTTCACGCGGGGTGGAACTAGGTAGCATTAAAAGGCTAATGGAAACCTACTGCCTAGCGCTGACTGGCAGCAAGGTTCCCGTTCTGCCTGCAGAACTCCTGATAGACCATCACGCTATCCTCCTGCCGGATTTCGTCGACAGGTACCCCAGCAAAGCGGAGAACTTCGCCTGGTATAAGGTAATGGCTACCCATCAGATAGGTCATTTCGAATTCGGCAGTTATGAGCTCAGTATTGACGAAGCGACCAGTCTTTGCCGTGACCTGGGCTTTTCACGCCGTCCGGCCGAGAGAGACGATACTAAAACGGACATACTGAGATTCCTGAATCTTTTCGATAACTGCAGACTGGCCACCGACATATTCACTATTGTAGAGGACAGTCGCATTGACTTCCTCACCAAACAGAGGTACCGAGGCATCAGACAAGACTTCAGCAGGATTCAGGCCGAAGCACTGAGCATGAGACCCCCCATCACCTCGCACTCACTCAGAGAGACCTTCCTTGAGATTTTGGTCCGGCTCAGCCTGGAGAGTCCGGGTAAATGGCTGGTTCCGGCAATACTGCATACTCCATTACACCTTGCCAGCCGGATTATGAGCTGCGTGATGTCGTCGGAAGCAAGTATAGATGAAAGCACCGAAGCAACGGTACGCCTTTACCAGTTGGTCAGCAAGATACCCGCCAACCGTTCCCGGATTGACAGATGGGAGGCCATTGAATTCAACAGCAGTAGTTACAAGTCTTCCACATCCACTATAAGTGACATCGATAAAGTGCTAGGAGAGCTACAGTGGGATGTCATTGATGCTTCGCCACACTTCAGTCCGGCAAAAGTAGAATACCGGGGTATTTTCAGGCTGGAGCCTGTTTATAAAACCAGAGAAGCGGAGCCGGTTGATTTAGAAGAAGAGGAGACAGACTATTCGAATTCCTCACGGCAGGCATCGACGGAAATGACAAGGATAGATGACATTATCGATACAGGCGAGCTGGCCGCTGAAAGCGATTCCCCGGAAGAGACTCATGTCTTCGGTATGAACAGAATGGACGAGCCGGATACCTCACCGAACGAGGTCCAGCCAGAACAGGACGACAATGATAGCAGCGAGGAGGGGCCTCTTGAAGTCAACAGCCCTCTCTCATACCTGTATGACGAGTGGGACTTCAGGGCCAGCGACTACCGGCTAAGGTGGTGCCGCGTTCGGGAGATGCCGCTGGCAGAGGGTACTCCCGACTTCTTCGAGGTTACCCTCGATGAGTATACCCGGCTTCTTGCCCAAATCAGAGGGCGATTTGAACAGCTGAATCCCCGCTCTCTTCGTAAAGTAAAGCGACTTCATGACGGTGAGGACTTTGACTTCGACGCACTGGTGGATTTCGTTATCGGTAAGAAAGCCGGACAGAGCTCGGATGCTAAAATCTACTGGCGGAGGAATAAGACAGAGCGGGATGTCTCAGTGGCTTTTCTTCTGGATATGAGTTCCTCCACCATCGAATACATCAATAGACTGCAGAAAGACTCTATTTATCCGGTATTTGCCAGAGACTACTTCGAATGGCTCCAGTCCGACCATAAGGGTAAGCTCAGGCCAAAAGAGTTCAAACGTATCATCGACCTGGAAAAAGAGAGCATCGTCCTGCTGATACGGGCGCTGGAGACAATCGGCGATAGCTACGGAATCTATGGTTTCTCCGGGCATGGCCGGGAAAACGTGGAGTTCTATGTGGTCAAGGACCTGGAGGAGGACTTCTCGGACCGGGTGAAAAGCCGGATTGACAGCATTCTGCCGCAACAGGGAACGAGGATGGGGCCGGCCATCCGCCACGCCACCTGGAAACTGGAGCAGCAGGAAGCCAAGGGCAAGTTCCTCTTTCTCATCAGCGACGGCCGACCTGAAGACCACAGCTATGGCCGGGAAGGACTCGAGACAGACTATGCCATCCACGACACGAAGATGGCATTGCTGGAAGCCAGGCAGAAGGGGATAACATCCCTGTGTCTCACCTTCGACCGGGCAGGGCACGACTATCTCAGGACGATAGCTGGCGACATGCAGTACGAGGTACTGGCCGATATCGAGTCGCTGCCAGCCTGTTTGCCGACCCTCTACGGATGGCTTACCACCTAGCTG
>CAZTBG010000093.1:0-1076 GCA_964611805.1 uncultured Dehalococcoidales bacterium
TATAGTGCCGGAAAATCGAAGTGCTTCTCGATAAACCCGGTGAGTATCGGCAGCTTGTTTTCCTGGTTGAACCGGTTTTTAGCCAGGGCATCTTCAATATTAGATATAATGGTGGCGATGTCATCCCTGGTCTGGATAATGGGGACTCCCTTGTCCTCCGCCTCATTCATTACCTGCGGCAGCAGCGCCCGGCTGCCGCTGAGAACGAGGCATCTGGTTGGTGTTTGCAGTGCTGCCAGTTGCATATCAGGGCGCTCACTCCTGAGTATGGCCGCCTTGTTTGCTTTACGTTCGTAGTATAGTGGGCCGGTGTCGACTGTCAGCGCTCCGAGCATCAGGTTTTCTACCAGTTCTTCTGATTTCTCGGCGTTGTTGAGGAACTCGCCCTGAATGTGCTCGGCGATTCCGCCGATTGTCAGGGTAAATAGGGCACGGTTTTCAGGCAGCACCGCCAGAACATTCATCCCCTTACTGGAGAAGGCGGCTGGTGCCTGACTGCGCGCCATTTCTAACTGGCTGGTCGGCACCTTGTTCAAGACGACGCCCAGTAAGGAGTCTCCAAAAGACTTGCCGGCATCTATCAGAGCATCTGCCGGTGATTCCGTAGCGGTGTCAATGATTATCACTCTGGCACCGAGGGCTCCTACTATTTCGGGAGTTGCTGCGCCCTCGACAATCATCACATCTTTGCCCCTGGAGACCTGGTCAAAGGTCTCTTTAACGCGGTTGGGCGGGCCGCTGCTATCACTGAAGGCCGGGCAAATCTGCTCTACAGGCTCTTCAAGTAAGAGGATGCGCTGCATGAAAGAGGCATCGCTATCGATGCCTTCGGTGGTTGTGTCCTGGTTCCCGAGGACTACCTTGAAGAAGCCCACCTTTTTGCCTTCGCGGAGCAAGTGCCGACCGATGCCGGTGCAGAGTGCTGTCTTGCCGTTGCCCTTTACCAAAGAGGTAATATACAGAGTGACCACGTTGTCTGCCTCCTTGAAATTCACGGTGTTGCCTGTCCATTATAGCGCTTCGGGCTTCATTGGTAAAGATGGTGTCAGGACTATATTGGTATAAATAGGCCAAAA
>CAZTBG010000093.1:1176-4799 GCA_964611805.1 uncultured Dehalococcoidales bacterium
GGCCAAAATAGGTGTTGTAATCGTCTGCCTGAGGTGTTAGAATAATTGTAGCCTTTAAGCTAGTCCGGTGAGACTGGCAAGGGAAGTGAAGAGTTGCACCACAAGACACCTCTTGCCAGTCACGGCAGGGGGTGTTTTTTATGGGAAGTAAAGTAATAATGTCCTCGGGGGACATCAGGCGGACCCTGGCACGTATTGCCCACGAAATCATTGAGCGCCACAGGACACTGGAGCAGGTAGTACTGGTTGGAATGCATACTCGTGGCGTGCCATTGGCCCAGAGGCTGGCCGACAACATCGCGGAGTTCGGTAGTCCGAAGGTGCCAGTTGGTGCTCTCGACATCCGTCCATACCGCGACGATTTGTCTTATCTGGATGAAAAACCCACCCTGCAGCGGACCGATATTCCCGTCAGCATCGAAGGGAAATCGGTGGTGCTGGTGGACGATGTGCTCTACACGGGACGCAGCATCCGCGCTGCCATGGATGCCCTGATTGACCTGGGCCGACCCTGGGCAATTCAACTGGTGGTGCTGGTGGACCGTGGTCACCGGGAACTACCGATACGGGCTGACTACGTGGGTAAGAATGTACCCAGTGCCCGTAATGAGGAGATAAAAGTCAGGCTGACGGAAATCGATGGTATTGATGAGGTCGCCATCATTGAAAAAGTGGCTACCGGCGTGTCCTGAGCAGGTATGGTCCGGAAGGCTGTGAAAGGAGCAACATGTCCCTAGCGAATAGAGATTTGGTGACTATGGATGACCTGTCCTACGGGGAGATGGAGGCCATTTTTTCCCTGGCCGACGTAATGTCGGATTCGATGGCAGAGCAGCTTGATACCTGCCGTGGAAAGGTTATGGCGAGCCTGTTCTTCGAGCCGAGTACCCGGACACGGTTATCATTTGAGGCGGCGATGCACCGCCTTGGCGGCGATGTCATCAGTGTTTCCGATGCCAGGGCCAGCTCGGTTGCCAAGGGGGAAAGCCTGGCTGACACGGCCAGGGTGGTCGGCAGCTATGCCGATATCATCGTTGTCCGGCACCCCTGGGAAGGGGCGGCCCGGGTCGTTGCCGATTACGCGGATGTGCCCGTGATAAATGCCGGTGACGGAGGCCACCAGCATCCTACCCAGACCCTCTGTGATCTCTATACGCTTAAAAAAGAGCGGAAGAGCATCCGCGGCCTGAGAATTGCTTTATGGGGCGACCTGAAATACGGGCGGACCATTCATTCCCTGATATTCGCACTGGCCAAGTTCGGGGCAGATATCCTGTTCTGTCCCAGTCCGGGTCTGGAGGTGCCGGATAACATCATCCGGAAGCTGACCGCGGAGTATGGTGGTCAGGTAGAACATGTTACGGCACCGGAGCGCACGAGCGATGGTGTTCCGTTCCCTCTGGACGCTGTCTACATGACGCCCAGCAGCCCGCACCAACTGGCGATGATGCCGGATGTTAATGTTGCCGTCAGGCTTGAGGAGGGCGTTGATGCCATCTATGTTACCCGACCTCAGAAGGAGCGTTTCGTTGCTGCTGAGGAAGAGCAAGGTTTGAAGGGAAAGTATCCCGTGGTGGACAAGAAGTTGCTCAGGGGTAAAAGGTTCGAGCGGGCGCTCGTTATGCACCCGCTGCCTCGTGTTGATGAGCTGGCCTACGAGGTAGATGCTGACCCGCGGAGCATGTATTTCAAGCAGGCGGCGCGTGGCGTACCGATAAGGATGGCACTGATTGCCCTGCTGCTCGGGGCCAGGGAGGCACCAATTCCGGCAGAGGAAGATACACCTGCCCCGAGCCCGGAATACCCCATTTACCAGCGAGATTACGGGGCAAGGTGTCCTAATCCGGCCTGCGTTTCGACCAAGGAGAACGAAGCCAAGTACCTGAAGTCGGAGTTCAGGATAGTCAGTCGAGACCCGCTGACACTGCGGTGTACATACTGTGAGCATGGCTTCCAGCCGGAGTACGTTGCCAGCACCGACTGGCACGAGGGAACACTGGAGTCAAAGAGATACCACCGGGCAAACAGCTACTGGGCGAGGAAAATCAGGCCGGAGAACCTGATTGTATTTGGCTCCGTTGCGGATGCTGAGGCCAATGGATTCAAGTACGGTCGACACGAGGGAGCGAAGGGGGCTAAGAAATGAGACCATTACTTGTCCGGGACGGCCAGCTGTTCGACCCAGGCCAGGGTATTAACGAATCCTGGAGTCTGTTTATCAAGGACGGTGTAATCTCCTGGCTGGGTAAGACCAGAATGATGCCACCACAGTTGGACTGCGACGTTATATCTGCCCGGGGGCTGATCATTACTCCGGGGTTTATTGACCTCCACTGCCATCTCCGCGAACCCGGTTTTGAAGAGAAGGAGACGATTGCCACCGGCTCACAGGCGGCTGCCAGGGGTGGTTTTACCACTGTCTGCTGTATGCCCAATACCCTCCCGCCGCTGGACAACCGTGAGACCGTTGAGTTTGTTCTAGCGAAGTCGGCTGAGGAGGCGGCGGTACGGGTACTGCCGGTAGGGTGTATCACCCGGGGCAGGCAGGGTGGAGAGCTGGTGGATATGGAAGAAATGGCCTCGGTCGGTGTCGTTGGTTTTAGTGATGATGGCGACACGGTCAGCAACTCAGCCCTGATGCGTCAAGCCCTCGAGTTAAGTCGTAAGCTCGGGCTGCCGATAATCGACCACTGTGAAGATAAAGCCCTTAGTAAGGGCGGTGTTATGAATGAAGGCGTTGTATCGGCCCGATTGGGGTTTAAGGGGATACCCCCCGCCGCTGAAGAGAACATAGTTGCCCGCGACCTGGAGCTTGCCCGTTTGACAGGGGGGCGAATTCACATTGCCCATGTCTCCACCAGGGGCTCAGTAGAGATGATTCGCCGTGGTAAAAAAGAAGGGGTTGCTGTTACGGCTGAGGTTACACCGCACCATCTGACCCTCACTGAAAACAACGTGATTACGTGTGGGACAAATGCGAAAGTAAACCCGCCATTGCGGACTGCCGGGGATGTTGAGGCCCTGATTGAGGCCCTGAATGACGGCACGATTGACGTTATTGCTACCGACCACGCACCACACGCGGTTGTCGATAAAGCACTTCCGATGGCGGAAGTGCCCTTCGGCATTAGCGGACTGGAGACAGCCTTTGGCAGTCTTATGGGGCTGGTATATGCTGAAAAAGTGTCTATAGACACGCTTATCGCCAAGCTTACTACGGTCCCGGCATCGATTCTGGGTGAAAAGTACGGCAAGCTGGGCACGCTGGCGTTCGGGGCGGTGGCGGATTTGGTGATGTTTGACCCAACCAGAGAATGGGTGGTCGACCCCGATACCTTTGCCTCGAAAGGGAGGAATACCCCGCTGGCCGGAAGGACTTTGAAAGGTAAGGTAATGGCGACCATCTCACGTGGCAAGCTCGTCTACAAAGATGATTCGCTCGACCTGAGCATTCCGCAGGAAGAGCTAAGAGGAAGTTGGTAAGGTGCAGCACCAGAAGACGTGCGAGGGGCATCTTTGAGGAACGAGTTACATTTATATTGTAGTTCTATTCCCTCGTTGGTCTATAACGTCAAGGGGGACACCCCCTTGAAATCCCCCGCCAACAGGGGTTCCACCCCTCT
>CAZTBG010000094.1:0-4369 GCA_964611805.1 uncultured Dehalococcoidales bacterium
CAATGTGGGCATCGGCATAGGGGTTGATGCCGCAGACATACATCGTCACCTCATCACCCTGGGGCACGAACTCCTCTCTCTGTCTGGAAAGGGTATTGAATACCTTCATGCTATTTCCTTTCTTCCCACTGAACCAATTCCGCCTCCTCAAGTAAGGCAACCGCCATCACGGCAATCCCCTCCCCCCGGCCGGTAAAACCAAGTCCCTCAGAGGTGCTGGCCTTGATGCTAACCCGGCCGACCTTAATCCCCAGCGCCTGGCTGAGCTGCTCCCGCATCGAGTCGATATAGTCGCTCAACCGGGGCCTTTCAGCAATAACCGTGGCATCGATATTATCGACCCGCCAGCCGTTCTCAGCCAGCTTGTCCCGCACCCGCTCCAGCAATACTATACTGGAGATATTACGATACTCCGCGTCGCCGGGTGGGAAATGCTTGCCGATATCACCCAGCGCCGCCGCCCCTAACAGGGCATCGATGATGGCATGAGTCAGGACATCGGCATCGCTCCAGCCGTCCAGACCCCGCTCAAAGGGGATGTCTACTCCCCCGAGCACGAGCCTGCGTCCCGGAGTGAGTACATGGACATCGTAGCCAATACCGACACGCATCTATTCCTGCCTCTTATGCCAGAGGACCTCGGCCAGAACAAGGTCTTCAGGAGTGGTAACCTTGATGTTGTCATAGGAACCCCAGTATAGCTTCACCTGGTGGCCCATTTTTTCCACCAGTGAAGCATCATCAGTAACGTCTTCCTTTAACCGGCGATAGGCCTTATTGATGATGTCAAAACGGAACACCTGCGGGGTCTGGACTGCCCACAGGCTTTCCCGCGAGGGCGTGTACTGGACTATCTTATCCCCTCCGGCAACCTTAACGGTATCGGTGACAGGTACCGCCGCCACCGCCACCCCAGTCTCCGCAGCCGTTTTCAGACCCAGTTCAATCAGGTCAGGGGTTACCAGGGGACGTGCCCCATCGTGTATGACCACCCACTCACACTTATTAAGGTGCTCAAGCCCGGCCTTCACCGAGTCCTGACGCCGCTCACCGCCGGTACAGGTATCTATCTCCTTCGACCAGTCATGTCCGAGTATCATGCGGCGTGCCTCAGCCAGTCTCTCATCGCGAATGACAATAACTATCTGCTCAATTGCCGGGCAGCTGTCGAAGGCGTCAATCACCCGCGCCAGCAACGGCTCGCCGCCCAGCGGGGCGAACAGCTTGTCCTCCCCACCCATGCGCTTGCTTTCACCAGCCGCCACGATAACGGCCCCGGCACCATTCTTCTTACTCACGTCCGTACTTCACTCACATTCTTATCAGGATTGAGTTGAGTTTACCACATCAGGCTCGGATTTGAAACAGGGTGAAATAAGTGTTAACCTATCTCCCTGACGCCCTTTCCTTGATAATGGGGGGAGTGCTGGAATTGGTAGACAGGCTCTTTTTGGTACAAGTCGTAACAATCACAGTTACGGCCTATACCAAAAGAGTGGGCGAAAGCCCGTGAGGGTTCGAATCCCTTCTCCCCTACCAATTAGAATTGGAAAAAGAACGGCTTGTTTTGCAAGGGGCAGTTTTCAAAAGATGGAAGTCTTGGCACTGATTGGAAGCCCGAGAAAACAGGGGAATACAGACATTATGGCCGATGAGGTACTGAAGGGTGCTGGTGATGCCGGCGTTACTACCTCCAAGATATATCTTGACGACTACTTTGTCAGGCCTATAGCTGAAGTCGCGGATAATACTAGAAAAAGAGACGACCCGCGCCGTGATGACGATTTTCCTCAGTTGCTGGAACGTTTCCTTAATGCTGATGTGATAGTCTGGTCAACACCTGTCTACTGGCATGGCGTATCGGCCCAAATGAAGTGCTTCCTCGACCGTATGTCTTCCTATTTCAACCATCCAGAGTATGTAGACAGGTTCAGGGGTAAGGGGCATATTGTCCTGTGCGCATTCGGCAGACCGGAAAAAGAACACGGTGATTTTATCACTAAGCCGATGAAGATTACCATTGAAGTGCTGCATGGAATATACCTTGGCGATGTCTGCGCCTCCGTCTACCAAAAAGGAAAAGTTCGGCAGATGCCGGAGGTATTGAAGGCTTGCCGAGAGTTAGGAATAAATGCAGCAGAAAGACAATAATAAATCAGTTTCTAGTGCGGCGTGAAATCAGAAGATGCTGCATTGCCAGAACAAGCCCTTGTTTCTCAAATAAAAGTAAGGAAAAGGGGAAGTACAGGAGGTAACAATTGACCGAAGACAAGTACGCCTCAAGGCGATTCGATATCCAGCCAGAGGACGTGATTGATGCGGCCGTTCTGGAGGCAATCCCGTTCGAGTATCCCGGCTCGGCCACCGAGGTGGTCTACGAGACCGAGGAGTTCACGGCCGTTTGTCCCTGGACCGGCCTGCCCGACTTTGGGACCCTGACCATCACCTACGTCCCGCAGGACAAGCTGGTTGAGCTGAAGTCTCTGAAATACTACCTGACCTCCTTCCGCAACGTGGGCATATTGCAGGAGCACGCCGTTAACCGCATCCTCAACGACCTGGTAGCGCTGCTGAAACCGGTCTCAATGACCGTGGAGGCCGAGTACCGGGAGCGGGGGGGGATAAAGGGGTATGCGGTGGCGAGGTGGGCAAAAAAATAGAACAAACAATTTGACCTATTTCTTGAACCCAATCCTTCTAGGCTCTTCTGAAGTAACAATCTCGAAGTAGCCAATAATGGCATCCAACTTAGTCAAAAGAAATGCCTTGTCGACGTATTTCTCGTCGGAATAGCTCTTTCCCGCCCGTGTACTTCCAAACGTAAGAGAGTGAATTGCTACGACCCGTGGCTTCACTTCTGAGTCTGGGATATGGAATTCATCAACTTCCATTCCCATGCCTTGCAGCCTATCAAGCACGGCATGAAATTCGCGAACATATTTCTCGTCAACAAGGTTTAGCTTCTCAACATTTCTCCTCAGAGAGATGAGCATTGTATAGGCTTTCATTATTGCATGTTGGTCTTTCTCCATCATTTCCTCCTTTTGAGATGGAGTGCCACTGCGTCTACACTCACTGCACCTATCAGATTACTAGCCCACTATCACCCCACCTTTTCCCGGACAAAATCCCAGATGCGGTCGATTGACTGCGGGCCCTCCGGCAGCTTCGTCGCTTACATGTGCCTCACGTGGAACATGTCCTCCCAGGTCTCCAGCGTAACATCGACCCCACATTCTTTAGCACGCGCTTCCAGAAGGATGGAATCTTCAATCAACTCCTCGGCGCCACCCACCTGTATCAGCAGAGGAGGCAGTCCGGTAAGGTCGGCATGTATCGGTGACGCCAGGGGCGTTTTCAGGTCGGCATCCCCGACGTATGTTTTCGCCATCTTCAGAATGCCCTGGTACTCTATCCCCCCTTCACGCCCCGCCAGTTTGGCGACTCCGTTGCACTCCATATCGGCCCAGGGTGATATACAAATCCCCGCCGCCGGAAGCGGCACATCGGCATCCCGCAACGCCACCAGCGCAGCCACCGTCAGTCCCCCGCCAGCGGAATCACCGGCAACCACAATGCTACGCGGTTCTATCCCTTTGGAGAGCAACCATTTGTAACCGGCCACAGCATCTTCTACTGCCGCCGGGAACGGACACTCCGGGGCAAGCCGGTAGTTAATCGCCAGTGCCCGTGCTCCTGTCGCCCTCGATATTCGGGATATCATCTCGCGATGCGTATTCACCGAACACAGCACGTATCCGCCCCCATGGAGGTAGTAAGTTACCCGGTCTTCCCTGGCCCCGGGAGCGGTAATCCATTCACCAGGAACACCACCGGCATTAACCTCCTCACACGTGACGTCATCGGCAACTGGAAATCTTGGCATGGCCTCCGTCTGGGCACGCTGCTCCTGGATGGTGAGGTTGGGTTGGACCGGACGCGACCTCATTATCTCCAGTACCTTCTCTAGCTCTTTGCTGGGCATTATATGTCCTCCTCTCTTCTAGATAGCCAGGATATTATTATTTAGTCAAACGCTCATCCTTCTTTATCAATCCCACACCAACCGCCTCCCGCAAGCTGCTTGCCTGTATTATGTCAATTCCTTTTGGTGCCGGGCCGACCTTGCCGCCTGCCTTCGGCACCAGGCAGCGCTTAAAGCCGAGCCGGGCGGCCTCACTGACCCGCCGCTCCAGTTGCGGGACGGCGCGCAGTTCACCACTGAGGCCCACCTCCCCGACCACTGCCAGGTGCGGGTCGATACCAGCATCGCGGAAGCTGGAGACCACTGCCAGGACAATCCCCAAATCCGCTGCCGGCTCGCCAATCCTTAGCCCGCCGGTGACATTGACCATGATGTCCTGGTTCC
>CAZTBG010000095.1:0-1071 GCA_964611805.1 uncultured Dehalococcoidales bacterium
ACAGGAGGTGAAAAATGCCTAATGGATTTGGACGAGGAAGAGGCTTCGGCCGTGGATTTGGCAGAGGTATGGGCTTCGGCTTTCGTGGTGCTTCTCCTCCGTGGCCCTATGTTGGGATAGGTAGAGGAGGGCTACCGCGGTGCGGTTATTTCTTTGGCGGTGCCGGTGCTCCTGCACCCTGGCCGTACCAGACACCCTTCTACGGCCAAGAACCAGCCACTCCTGGATATACACCATTTATGCCTCAAATGACCAGGGAAGATGAGCTTGACTACCTGAGAGACCAGGCGGAGGCAATAAAGGAGCAACTGGAGCAAATCGAATCCAGAATGCGGGGTCTGGAAAGCGAAGAAAAGGAAGATTAACCAAGAAAAGGAGGTGAATCATGCCAGGATTCGATGGTACCGGTCCTCGTGGAATGGGCCCGATGACAGGTGGCGGCAGAGGATTCTGCGCTACCCTTATACGGCCAGTATGGCCGGGATACGCCTGGACGGGACGATATATGCCCTACCCCCACGCTACGCCCTGGGGCATGCCTTATCGTAGAGCCCCTCTATTTCCGCCTGAAATACCCAGGGAAGACGAGCTTGATTATCTCAGAGACTTAGCCCAGTCAATGAGTGACGACCTGAAGGAGATAGAGACAAGGATACAGGAAATAGAGAGCGAGAAGGAGTAAAATAAGCCATGAAGATTGCTATTTCAGCCACTGGGCCTGGATTAGATGCCGAGGTTGACCCTCGTTTTGGGCGCTGCCAGTACTTCATTATTGCTGACCCGGAGACGGCGGAGTTCGAGGCAATGGACAATTCTAGCGCTATGGCAGCCGGTGGAGCCGGTATTTCCGCTGCTCAGGCAATTAGCGAAAAGGGCGTGCAGGCAGTGCTGACCGGAAACTGCGGGCCAAATGCCTACCAGGTGTTGTCCTCGGCTGGCATCCAGATATTAACCGGCGTTTCTGGTAAAATAAAGGACGTTATTGAAAGCTACCGTTCGGGGAAGTTTAAGGTAAGCGCTCAGGCAAATGTGCCCGACCACTTTGGTATGGGCGGCATGTCCGGGATGGGA
>CAZTBG010000095.1:1171-4026 GCA_964611805.1 uncultured Dehalococcoidales bacterium
ATGGGAAGAGGTATGGGGATGGGCAGAGGCATGGGGATGGGTCGCGGCATGGGTATGGGCAGAGGCATGGGGATGGGAGGGGGCATGACCCCACCCACAGGCCCAGCGCCACAGCCACAGTCCCCAGAGCAGGAACTTGATGCGCTTAAGGCTCAATCACAGGCAATGGCACAGCAGCTATCTGAAATCCAGCACCAGATTGACGAACTGGAGAAGAAGAAAAACAGATAATGACCGGAGGCGAGACTATGCCCAGAGGCGATGGCACTGGGCCTCCCTGGGGGAGCGGTCCGGGTACAGGCAGAAGTGCTGGCAGAAGAGGCAGGGGTGCCGGTAGGATGAGAGGCACCAGTCCCGGAGCCGGCCCCAGCGGGGAATGTGTCTGCCCGAACTGTGGGGCAAGAGTGCCTCATCAGGCAGGTGCACCTTGCTATAACCTGAGCTGTCCCAAATGTGGGGCAAAAATGACGAGAGCTTAGATGATAATATCAGTTGCCAGTGGCAAAGGAGGGACGGGTAAGACGCTGGTTGCCACCAGCCTCGCCCTCTCTCTGAGAGATATTGATATGGTGCAGCTTCTCGACTGTGATGTGGAGGAGCCAAACGACCACGTGTTTCTAAAACCCGAAATCGCTGGCAATGAAGCTGTATCCATACTGGTACCCAGTGTAGACGAGAGCAAGTGTACCTACTGCGGCAAGTGTGCTAAGGTATGTGCCTTTAATGCTATTGCCGTGCTGGGCAATCATGTGCTAACCTTCCCACAGCTCTGCCATGGCTGTGGTGCCTGCAGCTACCTCTGCCCGGAAGAGGCTATCTCTGAGGAGAGTCGGAACACAGGGGTTATTGAATGGGGACATGCGGACGGCGTGGGCCTTGTCCAGGGTAAACTCACCGTGGGCGAGGCGATGCCAGTGCCCGTTATCAGAAAGGTGAAGGAATATATCAATAAAGATGGCACCGCTATCGTCGATGTTCCGCCGGGGACATCCTGTCCGGTAGTGGAAGCCGTCAAGGATAGTGATTTCTGCTTGCTGGTAACTGAGCCGACTCCCTTCGGGCTGAATGACCTAGCCCTTGCCGTCGAAACAGTGAGGGAACTTAGTATCCCCTGTGGCGTTGTGCTTAACCGCGCCGGTGTCGGCGACAGAAAAGTGGAGGAGTACTGCCAAAAGGAGAATATACCAATCCTGCTCACTATTCCGCTGGATACCGAGATTGCCCGACTGTATTCACGGGGCATCCCTCTGGTTGAGGGGCTCCCGCAGTGGAAAGAGAGCTTCCTGGAGCTTTACACTAGAGTAAAGGCGCTGATGGATGAAAGAAATCATAGTATTAAGCGGTAAAGGAGGCACCGGAAAGACCACCATGGTCGGTTCCTTTGCTGCTCTGGCAGAAAGTAAGGTACTGGCCGACTGCGACGTGGATGCCGCCGACCTCTATTTGCTACTCAGCCCTTCAGAGAAACAGAAAAGCGAGTTCTGGAGCGGACAGGTAGCCTGCATAGATGAAGACACATGCAATGAGTGCGGGCTGTGCCAGGAGCTTTGCCGCTTTGATGCCATCAAGGATTTCAGGGTTGACCCGGTATCCTGCGAGGGCTGCGGCTTCTGCTCCCAAATATGCCCGGTTGAAGCCATAACCATGAAAGAGAATATGTCTGGATACTGGTTCATCTCCGATACCAGGTACGGGCCGCTGGTTCATGCCCGGCTGGGAATCGCGCAGGAGAACTCGGGGAAACTGGTAGCAGCAGTAAGACAGCAGGCAAAACAAATTGCCAATGAGAGGAATCTGGACTATATTATCAGTGACGGTCCACCGGGCATCGGCTGCCCGGTGATTTCGTCACTATCCGGAGTCAGTCTGGCTCTCCTGGTGACGGAGCCCACTCTCTCCGGGATGCACGATTTAGAGAGGGTGCTTGGCGTCTGCCGCCACTTCGGCGTACCGGCCCTGGTCTGTATCAATAAATACGACCTGAACGAGGAAAACACGCGGCAGATTGAGAGCCAATGCCTCAGCCAGGGAGTCGATATAGTCGGTAAGATTTCCTTCGACAACGTTGTTACCAGGTCGATTGTCCAGGGGGTACCAGTCGTAGAATATTCCGATGGTAGAGTCACTCAAGAGATAGAAAGGATGTGGCATACTCTCTCGACGATGTTAAGCAACGGGAGCAAAGGGTGAAATACCATGCCAATCTATGAATACGAGTGTACTAAATGCGGTGAACGCTTCGAGTTGCGGCGGAGCATGAGTGATAGCGACCGAGACGTAAGGTGCCCCAGGTGTGGAGAAGAGAATTCGCGTCGCGTCTTCTCAACCTTCGCCACAACTTTTGGTAGCTCCTGTTCTCCGAGCAGCCCTACCTGAAGTGTCAGCTCGTGAGGCAGTGTGCCTCACCTAGAACCACCTTGAAAGGATGTAAGCCAAGAGGTGCCAATTTACGAGTTCAGGTGTCTGGAGTGTAGCAAGGTGTCAGAGGTATTCGTCCGAAGTAGTGAGCAGGTCCCTCACTGCCCCGATTGTGGCAGTGGCAACCTGGAGAAGCTGATATCCGCATCTTACATGGTCAGGGCGGGTAGTCAGAATCCCGGTACTACCTGCTGCGGCTGGAGCGAGCGTTGTGATGCACCACCCTGCTCTACCGGGGACACCTGCCGGCGGTACTAGGGGGATACTCAAATGGACACTATTAACCTTGACCCCAGATATTCGACCAGAGAAGTGCCCGGCAAGTGCATAAAGTGCCTCGCTGAGCAGAAGTTAAACAATTGCCTGCTAGAGTTGCTAAGAGGAGAAGGAGATGATAAGGAGCTGGCACAGAGTTTTGAAATGCTGGTCTCCTTTCT
>CAZTBG010000096.1:0-1932 GCA_964611805.1 uncultured Dehalococcoidales bacterium
TTGTCGATAGTGATATAATAGCCTTACGGTGCAGGTATTAGAGAATATTGAGAAAGGAAGCGTTTATGGATGATTTGAAGGTGTTCACCGGGAATGCCCATCCTGCCCTGGCCCAGGCGATTACCGACTACCTTGGTATGCCCTTAGGCCGGGCGGAAGTCTTTGAGTTTGCCAACGAAAATATATTCGTCAGGATTTTAGATAATGTTCGCGAGAGGGACACTTTTGTCGTCCAGCCTATCTGCTCACCGGTCAACAAAAGTCTGATGGAACTGCTTATCATAATTGATGCCCTGAAGAGGGCCTCGGCTAACCGTATCACCGCTGTTGTACCTTACTACGGCTACGGGCGTACTGACCATAAGGACCAGCCCCGTGTGCCGATAACTGCCCGGCTCGTTGCCGACCTGCTCACCACCGCCGGCGCTAACCGACTGCTGACGGTAGACCTGCATGCTGCCCAGATTCAGGGATTTTTTAACATACCGGTCGACGAACTGACAGCCCTTACTATGCAGAAAGATTACTTCGAGAAGAAAGCAATTAAGGACCTGGTAGTGGTGGCTACTGATATAGGCATCTCCAAGCGTGCCCGTGATATGGCCGCCAGGCTGAATGCACCACTGGCCATTATGGAGAAACGTCGTTTGGGCAACACCGACAAGACCGAGATACTCAATGTCATCGGAGACGTCGAGGGGAAGGTGGCGCTTGCCTTTGATGATGAGATTCTTACCGGGGGTTCTATACTTAACGTTGTTAACACCGTGCTTGAGAGGGGGGCCAAAGAGGCCTATATATGCTGTACCCATCCTTTGTTTACTACTTCTGCTATCGAGAAAATCGCTGCCAGCCCGGTGAAGGAGGTAGTCGTTACAGACACGGTACCGGTAACTGGCGAGAAGAAACTGGACAAGATAACGGTTCTGCCGATTGCCCCGCTGCTGGGAGAGGCTATCCACCGTATCCATACCGGAATATCCGTGGGGGCGATGTTTGAGCAGTAAGGAAAAGATGGTGGAGGTGTACCGGGCGGTTGGGGAGGCAGAGGCGCAGATAATAAAGGGCCTGCTTGAGAGTTATGGAATACCTTCCCTGTTGAAATCAATGGCCGCACCGTCGGTGCATGCCTTCGTCATGGATGGCATGGGTGAGGTCAGGGTTATGGTCTGGCAGTCAGCGGCGGAGAAGGCCCGGGAACTAATTCGAGGGAGTAGCGATGCCTAAGTGGTTGAGTGGATTACTTGACTCCAACGAGAAAGAACTGAAACGACTTCAGCCAACGGTACAGAAGATAAACGAGCTCGAGCCGGAGTTTGAACGGCTCAGCAATGATGAGCTTCGCGCCAAGACGGCGGAGTTCAAGCGGCGCTACCAGGCTGGTGCTACGCTGGACGAGCTCCTGCCCGAAGCCTTCGCCGCTGTGCGTGAGGCCGCCAAGCGTACCCTGGGACAGCGTGCCTTCGATGTCCAGCTTATAGGCGGTATTGTCCTGCACCAGGGGAAAATAGCCGAGATGAAGACTGGTGA
The DNA here is from genome assembly GCA_964611805.1 of uncultured Dehalococcoidales bacterium. Lineage (GTDB taxonomy): Bacteria > Chloroflexota > Dehalococcoidia > Dehalococcoidales > Fen-1064 > W589. The sequence continues at coordinate 1,531 of CAZTBG010000096.1, forward strand.
GGGTAAGACGCTGGTGGCTACCCTGCCTCTCTACCTGAACTCACTGGCTGGTCAGGGTTGTCATCTTGTCACCGTTAATGACTATCTTTCCAAGCGCGACCCTCAGTGGATGGGGCCTATCTTTAATACCCTCGGTGTTAGCGTAGGCAGCATTCAGCACGATGAGAGCTTTGTCTATGACCCAGAGTATGAGTCGGAAGACCAGACGTGGCCATTCATGAGGCCGGTATCCCGTCGTGAGGCCTATGCCGCTGATGTTACCTATGGCACTAACAACGAGTTCGGCTTTGACTACCTTCGTGACAACATGGTTGTTGACCTGTCCCGCTGTGGCCAGCGTCCCCTGCACTATGCCATTGTTGACGAGGTAGACAATATCCTGATTGATGAGGCACGTACGCC
>CAZTBG010000096.1:2032-3813 GCA_964611805.1 uncultured Dehalococcoidales bacterium
AAGGATGTCGATTACGTGGTCAGGGATGGCAAAGTAGTCATTGTCGATGAGTTCACCGGAAGACTCATGCCGGGTCGGCGGTATTCTGAGGGACTGCACCAGGCGATTGAGGCTAAAGAGCGGGTCCAGGTGAAACGTGAGAGCATGACCTATGCTACCATCACCTTTCAGAACTACTTCCGGATGTATGAAAAACTGGCCGGGATGACGGGTACCGCTATCACCGAAGCCGAGGAATTCTACAAGATTTACAAGCTTGAGGTGGTGGTTATTCCCACCAATGAGCCGATGATTCGCCAGGACTTCTCCGACCAGATTTACAAGGACGAGGACACCAAGTTCAAAGCAGTCGTCCGCGAAGTGGAGCAACTGCATAAGGAGAAACGGCCGATACTTATCGGTACGGTATCGATTGAGAAGTCGGAAGACCTGAGTGACCGTTTCCGGCGTAAGGGTATCCCGCACCAGGTGCTTAATGCCAAGCAACATGAGAGAGAGGCGGGTATCATCGCTCAGGCTGGGCGTACCGGGGCGGTGACCGTTGCCACTAATATGGCCGGACGCGGCGTCGATATCGTACTCGGCGGTAGACCTGAAGGCAGAAAACAGGACGAGTGGCAAAAAGAGCATGATGAGGTAATAAATGTCGGCGGACTCCACATCATCGGCACCGAGCGTCATGAGGCAAGGCGGATTGATAACCAGCTCAGGGGCAGGGCCGGACGGCAGGGTGACCCCGGCAGCTCCCGTTTCTACGTGTCTTTAGAGGATGAAGTCATGAGGCGCTTCGGTGGTGACCGTATCAAGGGCATCATGGAGTGGGCCGGTATGGACGAGGATACCCCCATTGAGAACAGGCTGGTCAATCGCTCGATTGAGGGTGCCCAGGTACGGGTGGAGGGCTACAACTTTGATATCCGCAAGCACCTGGTTGAATATGACGACGTGATTAACCAGCAACGGGAAATCATATACGGTGAGCGACGCAAGATTCTGAGCGGGGCTGACCTCAAAGCAAATATCCTGTCGATGGTGACCGAAGAGGTCGCGGACATTGTGGCTAACCATACCGAAAACGAACGCAGTCAGGAGGGCATGGCCAACCTGCTTGCCGAGGTCTCCACCATTTTCCCGCTGTCGCCGGAACTTACTGCCGCTGCCCTTGTCCAGATGAAGCCGGGGCAGATTGGAGAGCGTCTTATCGAGCAGGCAAACATCCTCTACGAGCAGAAAGAGCAGGAGCTCGGCGCCGACAATATGAGGACGCTGGAACGTCTGCTCATGCTCCGCATCATTGACAGCCTCTGGGTGGAACACCTCACCTGGATGGATGATATGCGTCGCGGTATTGGGCTGCAGGCGGCGGCTCAGCGGGACCCGCTGGTGGCTTACAAGCGGGAGGGTGGCATCCAATTTGATGCACTTGAGGCCACCATCAGACATGATGTTGTCCATTCTATCTATCATGTCAGCCTGACCAGGCAGCCGGTTAAAAGAAGGGTGCCGGCAGCCATGGCCAGGATGGTTGCCGGGCGGGGTGATGACGGTTCGAAGCAGCCGCAAAGGGTGAAGGTGGCTGGCAAAAAAGTAGGGCGCAACGACCCCTGCCCCTGCGGCAGCGGCAAGAAGTACAAGTACTGCTGCGGGCGGTAAAATCTGGCTCATATCATGAACAACACTGAAATCGCCGCTGTCTTCCGGGATATTGCTGCCCTTCTGGAGAAGAAGAAGGAAAACTGGTTCAAGATAAGGGCCTACCGCAAGGCGGCCGATTCCATCGA
>CAZTBG010000097.1:0-2313 GCA_964611805.1 uncultured Dehalococcoidales bacterium
CCTTCAGGGAGAACCCTTCAGGGTGAACCCCTCTCCTTCAAAGGAGAGGGGGAAGATTAATACCGAAGGGGCTTTGCCCCTTCGGACTTCCCCTCAAAGAAAACACCGCCGGTTATAACCTCAATGCCCATTATTCAAGGACAGCCCGTACCCTGAAGGAGTCCTCGTCTTCCTGAGGGGCGTTGGCAAGGATGTCCTTGCGGGGGAACGAATCGCAGGGCTCGTCCTTCCTTAGGACATTCTGTAACGCCAGAGACTGAGCGGTCGGTGGGACATCATTGGTGTCGACAGACTGCAAGATTTCAAAATTCTCAAGAATATTGGAGAGTTGTTCCCTGGCCCTCTCAACCTCTTCATCGCTCATACCGAGTCGTGCCAGCCGGGCAATATGCAACACCTCTTCACGGGAAAGTTTCATTACCTACCTCATATTCTTATGCTGGCCAATTATAACACCCGCTCTCACGTGACAGCAACGCAACTACATCATGCAGACGCACCCCTGCCCATCCTGATATAATAAATACCAGAGCCGGAAAAACAGGCTAGTAACGATGCGTGATAAAATCGATACCCTATTTATCTTGAAAGTAGTCACTTCTCTGCTGGAGCAGGCAGTCCTCGTAGCGGTGGTGCTCTGGGTATTTCCGCAGATAGACATACACATGCCGGTATGGGTACTTGCTCCAGCTTCAATAGTCTTGCAGGGCTACAACGTATTTAGCTACCGTAAGAGTATCCATGCCTTGAGGGCACAGCCGATGCCCGGTATGGCCAACATGGTCGGCAGTCAGGGTGAAGCGATCAAGCCACTGGCCCCCGACGGCCTCATCAAGATAAGGGGTGAGCTCTGGGCAGCCACCGCTGTCAACGGTAAGATAGCAACCGGCCGCAACGTGACCGTGGTGGGGCAAAGCGGACTGAAACTGGTTGTCCGTGAGAACGACTAAACTGAACTGGTAGCCTCACGAGAATTGACACCCCCAACATATGACCCCTACAATAGCAATAACCATAGCATCGCAGTAGTATTCAGGTGTGCTGATACCCAAACAGCGAGGAGGGAGTATCTGTATGAATGCCAAGGAGATGGTTGTCGCTTCCCTGATGCAGACCCGGGGTTACCTGAACCGGTCACTGGAGGGACTGAGCCAGGAGGATTTTGCCTGGAGACCGAACGACCAGTGCAATAGCATCGCCTTTATCATGTGGCACGCTGTGCGCGTGGAAGACTACTTTTTCACGCGGGTGCTCCAGCGAAAAACCGCAATCTATGAGACAGACGGCTGGATGGAGAAGCTGGGTACTCCACCAGACTCAGGCTATGGCTACACCATAGACCAGTTACGGACCTGGCCCGTACCGAAACTGGAGGACCTCCGGGGATATGCCGACGCCGTCCGTCAGAGCTCGCTGGCATACATTGAACAATTGACACCCGAAAAAATGCTGGAACTTGTGCGACCGGACCGCCCACCAGACACCATCGGCGGGATGCTGATTCGCATCTGTACCGAAATAGCCCTGCACACGGGACAGATTGACTACTTACGCGGACTTCGCTGCGGGTTTGTCGCCACCGAGGCACCGCAATTCTGAGAAAACCTCCGGCTTCAGCAAAGTTGCTATGGGAAAAAGGAGCCTTGCCCGGCCTATGTATGAGCCAAGGTTCTATCGTCACTGGTCGGTTGATAAGAACCTGGTCTCTTTCAATGTTACGGTGAAGGAGACCGACCTTTATATACGGGCAAAACGCGACCTGCAGCCGGAAGCCTGTCAGCTGGTAATCAAAGAGCGTACTGCTCTCGAAAACTACATCCAGCGCCATCCCGGATTTGTCGTTGCTATGGAACCATATCCTATCGAGGACAAGGCTCCTGGCATAGTCAAGGAGATGGCGGAGGCAGCGGAAAAGGTGGGCGTTGGCCCGATGGCAGCCGTTGCTGGGGCCATTGCTGAGCGCGTCGGTAAAGAATTGCTCAAGTTCTCCCCGGAGGTTATCGTAGAAAACGGCGGTGACATCTTTCTTAAGAGCCAGCAGAGGAGGCTGGTAGGAATCTATGCAGGCAAAAGTGCTTTCGCCGACCAGCTGGCTCTGGAGGTCCAGGCCTCAGAGACGCCGCTCGGTATCTGTACCTCCTCCGGGACAGTTGGGCATTCACTCAGTTTCGGCAAAGCCGATGCTGTAATCGTGCTGTCCCCCTGCACGGCCCTGGCAGATGCAGCCGCCACGGCCATCGGTAATATAATCAAGGAAGTTGACGATATTCCCCGCGGGCTCGATTTCGCCAGGGAGATTGAAGGGTTGAAGGG
>CAZTBG010000098.1:0-2261 GCA_964611805.1 uncultured Dehalococcoidales bacterium
CCCCGGAACTTTACTCCCTTTCCCTTCAGATTGGACACGGTCGTTTCCAGGTCATCGGTCCTCAGCCCGAAGTGGTCAAGCCCGCTGCTGGCACCTGATGGCGCCGTTTCCGTCTCGGCGGACCGCTGCATAATCAGGACTACTGACCCGCCGAGGTTAAGCTCAACGGTGACACGTCCGTCGGGAAGCTCCCTGGTATTGACTATCTCGGCATTGAACATGTCCTTGTAGAACTGGGCTGTCTTCTTCGGGTCGGTGCTGGCCAGGTGGATGTGGTGATACCAGTAGTTTGGCATTCGGATACCTCCTTCTTTCTAGACCGGGGCTATTTGTATCGACTAACCCTCTCTAGTCATCTTCTGCAATTCATAAAGCCTCGTCAGAGCCTCTAAGGGCGTTATGTTGCCCTTTTGAGTTCTCTTCGTGCTTTCGCCTGCAGGCTTTTGGTTATTACGATTGGCAGGACTACTGAGGCCACGAGTATTGCCACCAACGCCCAGGTGTCGAGAGCGACGAGGCCGCCTACAGTTACCCACAGCACCAGGGAAAGCCCCATGCCGATGCCCATAATGATTGCCTTTCCCAGGAGCTTATGGGTGATACCTTTGAGCTTCACCAGTTTCGCATTATGCAGGGCAGCGAAGACATCACTGGCCAGCGTATTACTGATATTCAGCTCGGAGCTGAGCAAGTCCAGCGTCACCACCTTGCCACTGGCAATCAGCCTGGCTCCCTCCGTGGCAAGCGTGCCTACCTTTTCAGCATACTCGTTACGCACTTGCTTGGCTGATTTCCGGCAGATATAGCAGTGACCGTGCCGGAGGGGAGTATTACACAGCGGGCATCTGTCTTTTTTTATCCGGCTTTTCGCGGCCTTGACGATGTTTGACGTTACCCGGCCCCTGGTGGTCGGTTCAAGACGACCACTCACAAATTTGCGGAGCCATGAAGTAGGCTTCGCGACCACGCCTCCCGGTATGGTGGTACCGGCCCCCACACTCGGAAGCATCATCGATTTCAGTAAAACTGCTGCAGCTATGACCGTTCCACCAGCTACTGCCACCGCGACTTTTCCTGTTACGGTATTTATCGGGTTGCCTGGTATCTTCATATGCCTGTCCATATACCAGGCCTTATCTGTTCCATTGGCGGAATACTTCAGCTCAATTGTTACACCGAACACACCCGTGACCTCGGGTAAGGAGCCGAACCCACTGAAGACAATCGTGTCGGTGTAGGACCCGCCTGCGTCAATGTGAGAGTCGTGCAGGTCCTTATGCAGCGTGGTAATAGTCTGCCAGGCAAACTTTGTTACCACTGATACGCTTTCGAGTTCGATTTCTCTACTGACATCTGTTATGTATATATCAACAATCAAGTCCTCTGCCGGGTCAAACTCAATGGTTTCCTGATACTGAATATCCGTGCCATTCACTCTCAGCTCGAGAGTGAAGTCGTTGTCCACCCTTGTCGCCGCATTTGCCACCAGAGGTAAAATTATTAGTGCTGCCAGGAACAGGACAGCCGCCACTGCACGAAGCGACCAGTTCAGCCCTTTTACTAGAGAGAGAGAGACGACTGCAGTCGGTATGTAATGACGATGTCGGTCTTTATTGTCCTCCGCCATCCTTCGCCTTCCTCTGCAACTCATAAAGCCTCGTCAGGGCCTCCAGCGGCGTCATCGAGTCGATTTCGAGCTTTTCCAACTCTTCCTGGACGGCTGATTTCTGCCCGAACATGGAGAGCTGCTGGGCTACCTCTTTTTTGGGTCGGCGACCTTTCCGCCTGGGAGCGGGGCGGCGGCTATCACCCTCAAGCTCGTCGAGCACCTCCTGGGCACGGTGCACCACCGAGCGGGGTAAACCGGCCAGCTTGGCGACGTGTATCCCGTAGCTCTTATCGACCCCGCCGGGGACAATCTTGCGCAGAAAGATGACCTCGCCCTTTTCCTCGGCCACGGCGACATTGAAGTTCTTCACCCGAGGTAGGGAATCGGCCAGTTCCACCATCTCGTGGTAGTGGGTGGCGAAAAGGGTCTTGGCGCCGAGACGGGGGTGGTTATGGATGAACTCGGCGACGGCGCGGGCGATAGAGAGGCCGTCATAGGTACTGGTGCCACGCCCAATTTCATCGAGAATGAGCAGGGAGCGGGGGGTGGCGTTGTTGAGGATGTTGGCCGTCTCCACCATCTCTATCATGAAGGTAGACTGTCCGGCGGCAAGGTCATCCCGCGCCCCGATGCGCGTAAAGATGCGGTCGAC
>CAZTBG010000099.1:0-1751 GCA_964611805.1 uncultured Dehalococcoidales bacterium
GTGAGTGGCGCGATTGTATTTAACCCTCCGCCGCCAGGCGATGACAACATCATTGGGGCATTTTACCCAGTCTCCTTCCCATCTACCCCAGATACCATCGTTTGCATCCTTTTTATCATTAGGAGGCAAGTGTTCAAATTCAAAAATGAAAGTGCCTTCCGGTTTCAAGTGCGCCATCACTCGCTCGAATGTTGCCTGAATGTCCTGGTCAGAGATGAACAGGCTGAGTCCACCTGAAGCAAGAAAGACCAGGCTAAACTGGTGAGGAAGGTCGAATTCCAGCATCGATTGCTTATGCAATTCTGCCTGTAAGCCTTTTGCCTCGCATGTGGCGAAGCATCTGTCGAGCATATACTGGGATGTATCTATCCCGACGATTTTAAACCCTCGCTCCAGGAGGGGAACAAGAACTCTACCCGTACCACTGCCAATTTCGAGCACTGGCTCTCCTGCCTCTTCAATGCGTCTTACCCAGAAATCAATCTCCTTGCTATGGTCTATTCGGCCGGAGACTAGTTCATACCATTCTGCGTGGAGCTTCTTATACTCTTTGTGGACCATATAATTTGTAATTCCTAACAGTTCACTATTTGACTCGATTATACAGACTCTATTCGGTATTTCCTAGTCGAATTCCTGACTATCGCCAAGAGTGGGAAAAATCAAGGGGGTGTCCCCCTTGTACCCCCGTTTCAAAGGGGTTTTACCCCTCTGAACACCCCAAAACGGTGTGAAGCAATTGTGATGGTGCGGGTCTTTCTCACCTTATGTAGAAGCGGAGACGATGCCCCCGGACAGCCTCAGTATTATATCTTCTGACACCCGTCACAGAAGTATATGCTGCCTCCCATGTAGGACTGTTTGACAATCGTTCCGCCGCATATCGGGCAGGGGCTGTCAAGGCTAGTCTGGCTGAGTTTGGTACGGTAGCCTCCTGGCTTGCCGAAGAGGTCTTTTGTCGTGTCCCTGCCTCCCTGTGCCGTCATCTCCTTGAGAGTAGACTTCACGGATTGGAAAAGGGCCTCCCTCTCAACGTCAGTGAGTGTGTCTATCCTCCGCTTCGGATGAATCCCGGCTTTGTAGAGAATGTCCTGTAATACACCATTTCCCAGGCCCGGTATTCTCTGCTCGGTGGCCAGGAATGCCTTGGCACTGAGTTTCTGGACCTCGGGAGAAGTAATGAGGCGGTCGAAGTATGCCCTGTCAAACTCGTCTGACAGAGGCGAGGGCTTGAATCTGGCGGCGTCGTAGTAGGGATTATGGAATTCACCCTCCTTGAAGCACCAGAGGCCTCCGTACATCTGGACGGACGCACTGATGGCAGTGCCGTCCTCAAATTCAATTAGTAGCTGGTGCTTCTTGGGGCGTGGCTCGTCTCTGGTATGGAACCTCAGGACAACGCCATCGCTAAACAGCACTACGGCGTCGCTGGCCCTTATTTCCACCATACCTCCGTAAGCTGCGGCGGTGTCAATGGTTTTGCCACGCAGCAGGGTATCATAGTCCTTCGGGTCGCCGTGGTACCACGCGAACTTATGCGGGGAAAGACCGGCGACTACTCCTGCAATCGTCTTGCCGCTGACTGTCTCTGTCAATTGCCTGGACAGGCTTTCGGCTTCCGGTATTTCAATCATGCATCACCTCTCGCTACTCGCTGGCTATGATATAGTAGTCAGTCGAACAGTCTCAACTGTGCTCGGGCCTATCCTTGTAGTGTTATCGACGCAGGAGTATTTTACTATGACGTAGAC